>NZ_JBHYJA010000064.1:0-51299 GCF_042740355.1 Streptomyces sp. NPDC059010 | reverse complement strand
ACCTACTGAGACCCAAGCGCTCCCGGCCGGCACGGTCAGCGTGCTGGATCTGTCGGGGCGAGACCTGAGCGAAGTCCCGGCCTCCGTACGCGGCCGCACCTCGCTGCGCTGGCTGGACCTCAGCGGGAACCGGCTGACCGAACTGCCGCCCTGGCTGGGGGAACTCACCTCGCTGCAGCGGCTCGACCTGGACGACAACCGGCTCACCCGGCTCCCCGAGGAGATCGGCCGGCTGCAAGACCTGCGCCATCTCGGGCTGAGGGACAACGCTCTCGACGAGTTGCCGTCGCAACTCGGCCGGGCAGCGGGGCTGCTCCGCCTCGACCTGGCGGGCAACCGGCTCACCCGAGTGCCGGACGTCTGCGCGCGGCTCGGACAGCTGCGGCGGCTGACTCTGGCGCGCAACGCGCTGACCCGGCTGCCCGAGTGGCTGGCGGAGCTCGGCGGCCTGCGGATCCTGGATCTCCAGGGCAACGGCATCACCCGGCTGCCCTCGGCATGCGTACCGCCCGCAGGTCTTCATGTGCTGGGCCTCGGCGGCAACGGGCTGGCCGAGGTACCCGACTGGCTGGGCGGCGCGAGCCGGCTCGGCGTGCTGGACCTCAGCGGCAACCAGGTGCGACGGCTGCCGTCCGCCCTGTCCCGGCTGTCCTCGCTGCGCCGGCTGGACCTGTCGGACAACCGGCTGCCGGAACTGCCGCCCTGGCTGGGCCGGTTGACCGAGCTGACCTGCCTGGATGTCAGCGGCAACGAACTCACCACGCTGCCGGCCGAGTTGGCGGACCTGCGCAAGCTGACCCGGCTCAGCGCGGACCGCAACCGGCTGTCGGCCCTGCCCGACGGACTGGGACGGCTCACCGCCCTGACCTGGCTGAGCCTGACGGACAACCCCCTGTCCGGACCGCCCGCCTGGGTGGCCGGCCTGCCACAGCTGCGCTGGGGGGAGTTCCGCCACCCGCAATGGACACCGGTCCTGGCCTGACGCCGCCGGGGCACGGGACTGCTGCCGCACCGGCCCCACCGTGCCCCGTCGAGCCGGCGTGGGCTCTCGGCCGCCCCCGATCCCCCGCTTCCTCCACCACCGCCCTTCTCCCACTGCCCCGTTCCTTTCATTACCGCCTTTCCGCCACGCCTTTTGGAGACAGACCTTGCGCCTCATACCCCGGTCACCGTGGGCCGCCGCCCTCGCCGGAGCCCTGCTGCTCCCCCTCGGCCTCATGGCCTCCCCGCCCGGAACCGCGTCAGCCGACGGACCGGCCGACCAGACGCGCCGGGCGATCAGGGACACCCCGGCCCGCAACGTGATCCTGCTGATCGGCGACGGCATGGGTGACTCCGAGATCACCCTGGCCCGCGACTACACCGTCGGTGCCGACGGCCGGCTCACCATGGACGGCCTCCCCCTCACCGGCGCCTACACGACCCACTCCGTGACCGCCGACGGGTCGCCGACCTACGTCACGGACTCCGCGGCGGCCGCGTCCGGCTGGGCGACCGGTCGCAAGACGGTGAACGGGAGGGTCTCCCGGACCCCGGACACCAACCAGCCCCTCCCCACGATCCTGGAGCTGGCGAAGCGGGCCGGATACGGCACCGGCAGCGTGACCACCGACGAACTGACCGGCGCCACCCCGGCGGCCCTCGTCACCCATGTCACGGACCGCTCCTGCAAGGGCCCCGCCGACATGGCGCTGTGCCCCGCGGACACCGTCGCGGCGGGTGGCGCCGGCTCCATCGCCGAGCAGACCGCGGCGAGCGGGGCCGACATCCTGCTGGGCGGCGGACGGGGCAGGTTCGAGCAGACGGTCCCGGCCGGGCCGTACACCGGCCGGACGGTCCTGGACCAGGCACGCGGCGCCGGGTACCGCGTGGTGACCGACGCCCGCGGGCTGGCGGCCGCCGACGCTCGTACGCCCGTGCTCGGGCTGTTCTCCGACGGCAGCGCGGCCCCGGAGTGGACCGGCCTGCTCGCCGCGGACGGCGGGACCGAGCCGCAGCGCTGTGTCACGGCCAACCCGGAGCGGCCCGCCGACGCTCCCACGCTCGCGGAACTCACCACTAAGGCCGTCGAGTTCCTGGACCAGCGCCGGCAGGGCCGCAAGCGCGGCTTCTTCCTCCAGGTGGAGGGCGCGCAGATCGACCGGCAGAGCCATGGCGCCGACCCGTGCGGACAGATCGGCGAGACCCTCGGCTTCGACCGCGCCGTCGCGGTCGCCCGCGCCTATGCCCGCACCCACCCGGACACCCTCGTGGTGGTCACCGGCGACCACGGCCACGCCGCGCAGATCCTCCCGCTGGACAGCGAGCCGACCGGGCGGAACACCACGCTGGTCACCGACGAGGGCGCACAGCTGAAGGTCAGTTACTCCACCAATCCGTCCACGAAGGTCCAGGAGCACTCCGGCACCCAGGTCCGCGTCGCCGCGGAAGGGCCGCAGGCCTACCGGGTGCTCGGCACCACCGATCAGACGGACCTGTTCCGGACGATGCGGCTGGCCCTGGGGCTGGGGACGCCGTGAGGTCAGCGGATCCGCTTTCTCATAGAGCGTGTCGCCCAGGACCAGGAAGTCCAGGTCCATCTTCCGGAACGCGGCCATCGCGTCGTACGACGTGTTCACGATCGGTTCGCCCCGGTCGTTGAAGGAGGTGTGTCAGAAGGACTCCCGGCAGGCCCAGCGACGAGAGCCGGTCCAGTACCGCGCCGACCACCGGGGCCTCGTCGGTGGTGCGGGCCGCGCCAGCGGAATCGAAGGCCACCAGGCCGTCGCCCGTCAGCTCGACGCACTCGCCGACTTCATCGCCACCCCCGTCACCGACCGCACCCTGAAGGCATGGCTCGCCAGCGCCCGCAGCCCGACGAAGCAGAACCTCGTCGCGTGTCCCCCGGCAGCGAGTGGCATCGCCCCGGCCGACTGACCTCCCGCACGACATCGATGGCGAACCGGGACGCCGTCGCACTCGACGACCGGGCGGCAAGTCACTGCGCGCAGTCGCCGACATGTTCAACTGCCCGGCGAGGTCGCCGTCGGACTGCACCGCCCCTGGGCACGCGGTGAGGCCACACCCAGGAAACACGGTGCCCTCCAGTGTGAGCGCGTGCTGTCCAGCGCCCAGTCGACGGCACGCAACTCGGCCGCAGCCGGAAGTCCCAGAAAAGTCCCACGGGACTCCCACCACCCCCGGCGTTCATGCGTCCGCCCCCGGCAGTGATCCGACGAGTCGGCGCTCCAGGTCTGCCAGGAACCGGACTATCTGCTGCGACGGGAGGACGGCGGTGTCCATTCTCAAGGACACGACGAACTCGTTCGCCTCCTGGTGAGCGTTGAGGAAGAACTCCCAATCATCCTTCTCCGCGCCGTGCCCTTGGGAGAACCGGGTCTGCGGCATCAGCTTCTCCGCCTGCTCCCTGGTGGTCACTTCCGGGCCGTCGACGCCGCGTGTCATGGTTCCGAGATCGCGGAAGAACAAGTTGACGGCACACGAGAGGTCCGCTCCGTCACCTCCGTCGTCAAAGACGGCCCGCAGCATTGCCGCGATGTCGTCCGGGTTGCCCTCGCATGACAGAGCGGACTTCAGCGCGGCGAAGTGAGTGCGACGGACGCGCTCCTCCATTGAGCCGGTGGCCAGTTCGACGCACAGGGGGAAGCTCTGCACCAAGGTGCCGGAGTACGAGTCGGTTTCCTCCGCGAACCGGTTGTGGGCGAGCATGAGAAACCCGCAGCTCTGCTGACCGGACGCTTTCCCCAGGAGCTCCGCCGCGCACGCGAGGATCACGGAGTCGACGCTCGCCCGCCAGATCCTGGAGAGTCCGATCGCTGCGGCGCACACGGCCTTGGAACGCATGATGTGCTCGGCCAGGCGGGGCTTCTCCGGGGCGTGCACGGCAGGAGGCATGGTGCGTCGCGGGAACTTCCCGACCTCCTGCCGCCAGTGCTCCACCGCGCGCGCGGATCGCTTGAGCCCCTCCGGGCTGGTCTCGATGAGCACGCGTTCCGCGGGGTGGGAGACCGGAGGCAGGTCGGGGCCGGCCGTGCCTGCCGCGCGGGCCCGCATGGTTGCCTGTAGTTCCTCAGTGACCTGCCGCAGCCCCGACGCGTCCGTCGCCATGTGGAACACGCCCAGCACCAGGGACTCGGGGACACCTGCCGCGGTGACCACGGCGGCCCGGACGGATATCTCGGGAATCGTGAACGGCGTGCCGCTGAGTTCTCGCCCGAGTTGTTTCACGGTCTCCGGGACACCCCCGCTCCCGGCTTGCCGCACCTCGACTCTGAGCTCTCCGGCTGCGGGGACAACCTGGCGGGGGACTCCGTGTTCGTCCAGGAAATACCGTGTACGCAGTGTCTCGTGCCGTTCCAGGACGGTCGCCAGAGCCGCGAGAACGTCACCCAGAGAGCAGCCGGTCGGGACGTCGACGCTGACCGGCCAGCCGAGGTACTCGTAGCCCGGCGCGTGCCCGATGAGTCCTTGCCAGATCCAGCGCTGACCCCAGGTGAGGGGGTGAACGCCGGAACGGGTTCCGGCAAAGCTGACGGTGCGGAAGGTGGATGTGCTCATGGTCCGTCCTGGCACAGTGGTGAAATCGTCAGGGCTTCCTGGCTCTTCCACCAGGCTCTGCCGGCCGGCGGAAGAAGGTGGATCGGGTCGTAGTAGGGGAGGCCGGCCTCCCCCCAGGTGGACACCCCTCGCTCACGGTCGTACGACACGGCTTGGTGCACCCACCGCTTCCCCAGCCGTGGGACGTCGCAGACCAGCCGAGGAGTGGAGAAGCCGGGCAGCCAGCCCATGATGTCTTCCTGCAGTGATCGAGCTTCGGCAAGGGGCAGCCGCCAGTGTTCGGAATGCGGGACGATGTCGCACATGTAGAAGTAGTAGGGGGTGATCCCGGGGTCGTCCGCGAGTGCGAAACACAGGTCGAGAAGGGCCGCCGGGGTGTCGTTCACCCCGCGCAAGAGGACGCCCTGATTGCGTACGTCCCGAAGTCCGGCCTCCAGCACGGCGCGTGACGCCTCCGAGACGAGTGGTGTCACCGACTGCGCGGCGTTGATGTGGGTGTGCAGGGCGAGACTGCAGCCGTTGCGTCGGGCGAGCGCGGCAAGGCGCTCAAGACCGCGTCGGACCTCCGGCGACAGCCAGTGCTGTGGTAACCCCATCAGACTCTTGGCGGCCAGCCGGACGTCTCGTACGTGTGCGGTCGTGATCAGCGTGGCGATGAAGTCCTCCAGCTGGCGCCAGGGCACGTTGGCGACGTCCCCGCCGGAGACGACGACGTCACGGATCCGCGGGTTGGCCTGGATGTACTTGAGCATCGCCGACAGCCGCTCGGGGGCATGGGTGCCAAACCTGGCTTTGACGACCTGGGGCACGGACGGCCCGACGAGATCCATCCGCGTGCAGTGTCCGCAGTACTGAGGGCAGGTGGCCGTCAGTTCCGCCAGGACTTTGGTGGGATAGCGGTGCGTCAGGCCCTCGGTGGCCCACATCTCCTGCTCGTACAAGGGGTCACGCCGGGCCGTCGGATGGCTGGACCACTCGCGGAGCCGGTCGGATGCCAGCGGCAGCATGTACCTGCGGACGGGGTCGGCCCGGAAGGCGTCGGTGAGACTCCCCGCGCGTCCAGGGAGAGCCGACGGCGCCATGGTGTTGAGCAGCTGCGGGGTGAGCAGCACCGGCATGGTCGCGTAGCGCTCCTGGTCCTTCTGGAGATCCTCGTACACGCTGTCCGCCAGCCAGTCCCCGACGACGTCGCGCAGCCGGCGGGCGCTGCGCACCGCGTGCCTGCGCTGCCAGGACGCGTCGCGCCATTCGCGTACGGAGACATCACGCCAGCCGGGGAAACGGGTCCAGTCGGGTTCCACCGGCTCCCGCGGCTGGTAGGTGTAGGTCTTGTCGTCCATGACGTCAGCGCTCGCTGCCGTCCTGCGCCTGCCTGTACTTGGCCACCTCCGTGGCGATGCGCAGCGGGGTTCGCTGTTCGAAGACGTCGACGAAGGTCAGCTCGACGTCAAAAGCCTTGTAGATACGGGAGATGAGCCGTGTCGCGAGCAGTGAGTCACCGCCGCCGTCGAAGAAGTCGTCCGCAACATCGAGGGGCGCGTTGAGCAGTCGGCCGGCGATGGCCGCTATCTCCAGTGCGATGGCATCGGTCGGCGCATCCGCTTCGGCGGTGTTGTCCAGCATGGCGTAGTCCGTCTTTCCGTTGGGAAGCATGGGCAGGGCCTCGGTGAAGGTGATCCGGGCCGGACGCATGTGGGCCGGGAGGTGCTGGGTGAGCCATGCGCTCAGCTCGGGCTCGGTCACCCGGGAACCGGCCGCGCGTACGACGGTGGCGACCAGGCGCGTGCCGCCGACGGGCGAGGCGACGCCCCGGACCGCCGCGAGACGCAGGTCCGGGTGACCGAGCAGAGCGCGCTCCACCTCCTCGGGCTCGATCCGGAAGCCCCTGATCTTCAGCTGGCGGTCAGCGCGCCCCACGTACGCGAGCTCTCCGTCGGGGCCGCTCGCGACGAGGTCCCCGGTCCGGTACAGCCGCCCGGCGTCGGCGCCGGCGAAGGTGCCGAACCGCTCCGCGGTCTCGGCCGGGCGCCCCTGGTACCGCAGGGCCAGCGACGGCCCGCCGACATACAACTCGGTGACGACCCGGTCCCCGGCCCCTGGCTCCGGGCTCCCCGCAGGCAGCGCCGTGGGCAGCAGTACCTGACGGATGTGCGGCAGCGGGGCGCCGATGGGCACCGGATCGTCCCCGGTCAGTGAACGCCCCCGGCTGCCGCCGATGTCGGCCGCGTGGGTGACCAGCACGGTCTCCGTCTGGCCGTACGTGTTGACCAACCGGACGTGTTCCGGCACGAGTTCGCACCAGCGGCGGACGGTGCCCGCCCGGACCTCCTCGCCCCCGATGACCACCAGGCGGAGCGAGTCGGGCAGCGCCCGGCCGGTGAGGTCCAGGAAGTCGACGACCTCCGCCCAGAAAGAGGTCGGCAGGTCGACCACCGTGACGGAGTGCGCCTCCAGAGCCGTGAAGACCCCCATGACCGAGCCGTTCGTGGCCCGGTGGTCGATCACCAGCGTTCCGCCGGCCAGCAGGAGGGGGTAGATTTCCTCGCCGCTGGTGTCCCAGTTCATCGACGCGAAGCTGAGCACCCGGTCCTCGGACGAGACGCCGAACACGCCGGTCAGGGACCGTACTGACGCCGCAAGGGCTCCGTGGGACACCACCACTCCCTTGGGCACTCCGGTCGAGCCCGAGGTGTGGAGGATGTAGGCGGGGTTTGCGGCGGCGGGTTCGCGGAAGGCAGGCGGCGTACCGGGCATCGGGGCTGTCCCGTCCGCGGTGTCCGAGTCGATGCGAGAGAGCGCCAGATCGGCGGGTAGGGACCGCAGCGCCGCGGCCGTGCCCACCACGCTCCGGATGCCGCAGACATCGACCATGGCAGCGAGGCGACTGGCGGGATGCCCGCCGTCGAGCGGTACGTACGCCGCGCCGGCCCGCAGAATCGCGAGCAAGCCGACGATTCCGCGGTACGAGCGTTCCACGGCCGCGCCGACGTGATCGCCGGCCCGCACTCCCCGCGCCATGAGCAGGGCGGCCAGGCGGTCGATGTCCGAGGAGAGCGAGGCGTAGTCATGGGCTTCGCCCGCATCGACGACGGCGGTGGCTCGCGGGGTGAGGGCCGCGGTGCGCATGAGGGACGAGATGACAGATCCGGACTTGGTTTCCTTCCTGAGCAAACGTTCCTCCAAGAACTGTCACAAAGAATTCCCGTGCGGCGCATTCCATTGAAGCTTTCGAAATCTCTCGAAAGTTTTTCGCGTCCTGCAAATTGCGGGGCACAACATTTGCATGGCCCCTACGGGATGTCAAGGAAAGAACTTGGAAGGTAAAGCCGACGGACCTGAAAGCCGGAGGAATGGAATCGGCCACCGCGTGATTCCGGGGGAATTGACGATGGCGGGGTCAATAATTTCGTACACATGGGCACCAGTCGGGACGACTCGCTGGCCCGCAGGACGGCTGAAAATGGATGGTGCGACCGCACGCCGGCTGGGGAGGATCTTGAGCGAGTATCGGAATGCGACACCGCATTCCTGTGCGAAAAATTGGGCGGCATTTTCACAAGGGCGGCTACCTATTCGATGAGCACCAGCAAATCAATGCAGCCGGTCATACTGTCGCGCGTGGACGACCATGGACTTCCTGGCGAGGCGTATACGAGTCACTCGGTCTTCGCCTGGGAAAGACACAGACTGTGGCGAGCCGGCTGGGTATGTGTCGGCAGGGAAAGCCGGCTGGCCGAGCCG
Organism: Streptomyces sp. NPDC059010; assembly: GCF_042740355.1. Lineage (NCBI taxonomy): Bacteria > Bacillati > Actinomycetota > Actinomycetes > Kitasatosporales > Streptomycetaceae > Streptomyces > Streptomyces sp. NPDC059010. Next base: position 43,001 of record NZ_JBHYJA010000064.1, on the reverse strand, counting down.
GGCTCCCAGCGCACCGAGCAGGTGGGCGGCGTCGGAGTCCTGTTGGTGAGGGACGCCACCGGAGAGCCACGGGCCTTCCTCAACTCGTGCCGTCACCGCGGGCACGAGCTCGTCCAACCCGGGTGCGAGGTCCGCAGGAGCACCATCTGGTGCGCCTACCACGCGTGGGTCTACCGTCTCGACGGATCACTGCGCAACGCACCTCGCTTCGGCTCCGCCGACCCGGACGACCTCGGCCTCGTCCCGGTGCGCTGCGCCCGCTGGGGCGGCTGGCTGTTCGTTGACCTCTCAGGCACCGTGCCGGATCTCAAGGACACCGTCGGCAATCTCGACCAGACCCTCGCCCCGTACGAGACCGGCACCCTGCGTACGGTGGCGGCCCGGGAGTACGACGTCGCCGCCAACTGGAAGCTGATCGTCGAGAACTACCTGGAGTGCTACCACTGCCCCAGCACACACCCCGAACTGAGCCGGGTGCAGCGGACGGAGGGCGGCGAGGACTTCCCCTCCACGGGGTTGTGGCTCGGCGGCCTCCTCGACCTGCGCAACTCGGCGACGTCCATGTCGCTGGACGGATCGGGGGCGGACTGGGACTTCCCCCTGCTCGACGCGGACCGGGCCCGTCAGGTCTGCTACCACGCGCTGCTCCCCAGCCTGTTCATCACCGCCCACCACGACTACCTGGTGACCCATCGGCTCGCACCGCTCGATGCCGGCCGGACCCGCGTGGTCTGCGAATGGCTGTTTCCGCCCGCGCTGGTCACCGCCGGAACCGACACCTCCTACGCGGTGGAGTTCTGGGACCACACCAACGCGCAGGACTGGGCCGCGTGCGAGTCGGTGCAACGCGGTGTGTCCGTACCGGGCTACGTTCCCGGCCCTCTCGCACCCGAGGAGAGCGCGCTGCGCGCGTTCCTGCGCCTCTACTGCGATGCCTGTCGCGACGACCGGCCCTTGGGGGCCGGCCCCCAAACCGGCGGCGGGATACGGCCATGACGTTCCGTCCGCCGGTAGTGCAGGCCGATGTCGTGGTCGTAGGGGCGGGGCTCGCCGGTCTCACAGCCGCAGCCGAACTGCAGGCGCGGGGCAGGCGTCCCCTCGTCGTGGAGGCCGGCGACCGGGTCGGGGGGCGAACCGCCGGTCGCCTCGTCGCGGGCCAACTCCTCGACCTCGGCGGCGCCTACACGGGCGGCCTGCACAGCGAGGTGCGGGCACTGGCGGATCGGCTCGGCATCGGCCTGCAGCCCACCGAGGCTCCCGGCAGCGCCCTGTTCGATCTGCGGGGACGCCTGACCCGCGCCGACAGCGGGCATGCGGCGTACAGCGCACTCGCGGTGGGGGACCTGCTCGAACTGCTGGAGGAACTGTCCGCGGACGTGGACCCGGCAGCTCCGGGGGCCCATCCGAACGCGGCGGAACTCGACCGCCTGACGGTCGCCGACTGGGCCGACCAGCGGCTCACCCACCCCGACGCGCGGCTGTTCACCGATCTGCTGGTGGGCGAGATGCTGGCCACCGACACGAGCGAACTCTCCTTGCTCCACCTGCTCTTCTACCTCAGGTCAGGTGGCGGGGCCCATTACCTGACAGCTTTCTCGGGCGGCGCCCAGCATGACCGCTTCGCCGGCGGTGCCCACGCGCTGTGCGAGCGGCTTGCGGCCTCCCTCGCCGAGCCGCCTCGCCTGCGGACGCCCGTCACGCGGATCCGCACGCATCTGCGGGGACGCCTGCTGGTCCAGGGGCCTGGTATCGCCGCGGAGTGCGCACAAGCCGTCATCGCCGTACCGCCCGGCCCCGCGGCCCGGATCGTCATAGGGCCGGCCGGAGCCGGTCCGGACGCGTCCCGCCCGTCGCGGTCCCGGTCGAGTGGGGGCGCCATCAAGCTCCATGTCGTCTACGACCGGCCGTTCTGGGCGGACGCCGGTCTGTCGGGGTGGGTGACCGCGGACGGGGGCCCGGTCAGATACGTGACCGACGATTCGGCGGGCCGTGACGGTCTGGGAGTTCTCGTCGCCTTCCTCACCGGTTCCTGCGCGGCGGCCTACGCCGCACAACCGCCCGCACAGCGCCGCGCAGACGTGCTCAGCAGCCTGAGCCGATGGTTCGGAGCAGCGGCTGACAGGCCCCTGGAGTATGTGGAGACGGACTGGCGGTCCCAGCCGTTCGTGGAGGGCTGCTACGCGGCCGTACCCCCACGCGGCTGGTGGGCTGAGACGGGCCCGATGGCGTTCACCGGCCGGCCCGCCGACGAACGGATCCGATGGGCCGGAACCGAGCGGAGCCCCGCCTTCTACGGCCATCTCGAAGGTGCGGTGCGATCCGGCCTCCACGCCGCCCGTTCACTGCTCGACAACCACCGAGGACACAGATGAGCGGCCACCCCCACGAGCATCCGTTGCGGTTCGGGCTCCTACTGCCGAACGCGGGTTACTACGCGGACGCCCGCCGTCTCGTCGACCTGGCCCGTGCCGCGGAGGAATCCGGCTGGGACGGGGTCTTCCTCTGGGACCACGTGATGCTCGACCGCCGGCTGAGGCTGCCGCTCGCCGACACCTGGACCACGGTGACGGCGATCCTCACCAGCACGCGGCGGATTCGGTGCGGCCCGCTCGTCACCCCCCTCGCGAGCCGTCACCCTTGGAAAGTGGCACGTGAGACGGTGACGCTGGACCATCTGTCGGACGGCAGGCTGGTGCTCGGCGCGGGGATCGGAGCCTCGGCGGACACCGACTTCCTTGCCTTCGGTGACACGGCGTCCGTGGCCGAACGCGCTTCCCGGGTCGATGAGGCGCTGGCGGTCATCCGGCGGTTGTGGACCGGGCAGGAGGTCTCGCACGCCGGGGAGTGGTTCCTCCTCGACCGGGTCACGTTTCTTCCCACTCCGCTGCGACAACCGGGCGTTCCCGTCTGGATCGCGGCCACCTGGCCCGTCCGCGGGCGTGGTGCTCTCGACCGAGCGGCTCGCGGGGACGGTGTGGTGCCCATGGTCCGGGATTCCGCGCGGGGACTGCGAGGACCGACCCCGCAGGAGCTGACCGAGATGCTGGCCGCCGTCGGTTCCACCCCGGCCGGTTGGACGGTCGCCGTCCCCGGACGGACGAGGGTCACGGATCTCGCCGCGGCCCGTGCCCTGATACGTGACCACCACTCCCGGGGAGCCACGTGGTGGCTGGAGTCGTTCGACCCCTGGTCACGAGATCCCCGCGAGGCACTCGACTGGGCGAACCACGGCCCGCCCCGTTGATCCGGAACGTCGGTGCCGCGTCCCAGGACCAGGCCGGTCAGGCCAACTGCCCCTGGTCCGGGTTCCGTTCGGTCGACGCGTGCTCACCGGTCCCGGGTGCCCGCGGGGGAGTTCCCGGCGCTTGTGGCACGGGTCGCAGTCGGCGGCGGCAGAGGAATGCGATGAGCAGTGCGAGGACCGCGGCGCCGCCAGGCAGCGCGAACGCGGTCCGCGCGCCGAAGGAGTCGACCAGCACACCCGCCGCGGAGGCGCCGATCGAGACGCCCAGCGTCAGGCCGGTACTGGTCCACGTCATGCCCTCCGTCAACTGACCGCGCGGCACGAACCGTTCGACGAGCGACATGGCTGTCACCAACGTCGGGGCCACGGCCAGGCTTGAGACGAACAGGGCCACGGCCAGAATCCAGAGGTTGTCGGCCGACAGCGGCAGGAGGGTGGTGACGGCCAGGAAGCCGACACCCAGCAGGAACCGCTGATGAGGAGGGCGCCCGGGGCGCAGTGTCCCGAACACGATGCCGGCCACGCAGGAACCGAGGGCGTACGCCGCCAGTACCAGGCTGGCTGCCGCTTTGTGGCCCCGCTCGTCGGCGAAGGCGACAGTGGTGACGTCCACTGCTCCGAAGACCACACCGATGGCCGCGAACGTGCTGATCAGCACCTTGAGCCCCGGGGAACGCAGGACACCGGGGCCGGACTTGCCCTCCTGCGGGTGCGGCGGCGGTTCGGTGGCGCGCTGAGCCACCAGCAGATATCCGCCGACGGTCAGGAAGACGACCGCGAGCAGCGGACCCGCCGCGGGGAACCAGACAGTGCACAGCCCGATGGACAGAATCGGTCCGACGATGAAGACGACCTCGTCGAAGACGGATTCCAGGGAGAACGCCGTGTGCATGAGCGGGGAATCCCGGTACAGCTCCGACCACCGGGCCCGCGTCATGTTGCCCAGGCTCGGTGTGACTCCGGCCGCGGCCATACAGACGAAGAGTGTCCAGTCCGGTGCGTCCAGGTGCACGAGAACCAGGAACGCGAGGACGGCGAGTACGGTCACGGCGACAGCGGGAGCGAGCACGCGACGTTGACCGTGGCGGTCCACCAGCCGGGATGTGTAGGGCGCCAGCACCGCGCCGGACAGCGCCAGCACGGCGGACAGTGCGCCGGCGATGTCGTACCGCCCGCTGACCTGCGACATCATGGTCACGACGCCGATGCCGAGCATGGACAACGGCATGCGGCCCACCACCCCGGCCAGGAAGAATCCCTTGGTGCCGGGTGCCTGGAATATCGAACGGTAGGGGCTGCTCAAGACGGATTCCGGGGGATGTGTGGGATGGATACGTGTGAGGAGATACGGGGCAATTGGCCTAGAGCAGACGCTCTCGCAGCAGGCGGGCGACAGTGGCGAGGTCCGTCGACAGGGTCGTGGTGCTGGGCCTGGCTGTGTGGATCCCACGCCACAGGGCGCGGCGGGGAGATTCGAAGCGAGGGCGGCCGGTGTGGATCCCCGTGGCGTCGAAGCGGGCGATGCTGACGGGGCGAGCGGAGTCGTGGGCCGGCATGTCAATGTGCCAGCGCTCCTTGGGAGACGCCGTGGTGAGGGTAAGGCCGGCCGGCCCGACGGTGCCGGAGAGGGAGAGGATCGCACCACTCGCCCCCTTTCCCGTGACGACGTAACCCCGTCCGCGAGCGACCGTCACAGGCTCCACGGCGACGTTGCCGAGCAGGGAGCGGGCCATGACGAGCTGGGTCAGAAGGCCGTCGGCGAGTTCGTCGGGATGCGACACGGCGACGATCGACTCGATCAGGGCCGCAGCACTGTCCAGGGAGTCCTGGATGCGAGGGAGAGTGGCGGCCCATGTCGGTGCGTCCGCGTATCCGGTGTCGGCATAGAGTTCGACGTCACTAGGGAGATCGTCGTCGTCAGGACGAGGACGGTCGACCAGGACCGCACGAGCCCCCGTACACGAGGCCGGCCAACCCGGGACCGTTCCGTCGACGACCAGGATCTCGGCGTCGGACCGCACCACACGGAAGTGGTCAGGCAGGCTTGCGAGGACAGGTGCGTGCCGTGCGGCAGTGACCGGGCCGTCGAAGGAGACGGAGACAGGGGTCATGACGCCGCCTTCAAGAGGGCTGTGGCGTCGTCAGCCATGTCAAGGGCGTACAGCATGTCATCGAGGACCGTGGGCACATCCATCATGAGTTCGGTCCTCCCCTCCACCACATCGGCGAGGTGCAACCATTCGGCCTGGTAACCGTTGCTGGGAAACTGCCAGCCGCAGGCGCTGCCCTTCGTGTCGGTGAGGGTCACCCTGGCGGATCCAGCCAAGACGTACGGCGGAGGGTAATCCACTCGGAGCCGGGTATCCGGAGCCCACGCCTCGAAGGTCCAGTCCTGCTCCCAGGCTCCAGGCAGCAGGGCGAACAGTTCGGCGGTACGACCGTACTGGTCTCCTTCTCCTGTGAGCACCAGCCGGTAGCCGAACGGCTCCAGTAGTTCGGCGGAGACCACTCGGGCGCGACCGGGCATGAAATGCCGCAACTGCGGAATGACATGTGTGGCCAGACCCAAGATGCAGCCCCGCAGTAGATCGACAGCGGACGGCTGCTGCTCTGAAGACGTGGGCGGATTCACGGGTGGAGGGCTTCCGGTGGCCAGGTCAGTGGCCAAGTCGACGAATTCTTCGTTGGGCGGGAGGTATACCCGTGAGCGCACCAAGTGGGTGCGGTCAGGCAGATCACCCCACGACTCCTTGGCAGCCGTCCACGCCGGGTCGTACGCGTGCATCGCGCCCACCACAAGAGGGACGCCGCTCGACGAAGCGGCCCTGGCGATCTGTTCAACCTCATCTCTGCTCGTGGCCAGCGGCTTCTCACACAGGACGCCCCTCTTCCCGGCCGACAGGGCCGCGACCACATGCTCTGCGTGGAGTGAGTTCGGGCTGCACACCGCCACTACGTCCACGCTCTCGTCGGCGAGCAACTCCTCTACAGTGCTGCTGTACCGTGCGCCCACCCGGGCTGCGACCGTGGCCACGACGTCAGGGGTGACTCCCATGACGTGCGTGACATGCAAACGCTCGGCCAGGGTGGCCAGCGTCGGCAGGTGCACAGCCTGGGTGACGGGACCGGAGGCCAGCAGACCAACGCCCAGTGGCCTGTTCGTCGACCTCATGCCGGCACCTCGTGTTCGGCAGCGTGCTTGGTGCCCGCAACGCCGGGCCCGTTGCGCTGAGCAGCGCACGGGGACGCCTCGGCAACAGCCGAAGGGGCGGCGGTGCGGAACCATTCGATCGTCCGGCGGAGCCCTTCCTCCAACGACACCGTCGGTGACCAGCCGAGCAGTTCGCCCGCCAGAGAGATGTCCGGCCTGCGCCGGACCGGGTCGTCCTGCATGGCTGGGCAGTAGGTCACTTCGGCGTTCACCCCTGTCAACTCCGCCACTGTGCGGGCGAGTTCCAGGATGGTGACCTCCGTCGGGTTCCCCAGGTTGATGGGGCCCGGGTGCTCCGATTCGAGCATGAGCACGAGGCCGGCGATCAGGTCGTCCACGTAGCAGAAGGACCGTGTCTGTCCGCCCGTGCCGTTGATCGTGAGGCGCTCCCCCCTCAGGGCCTGTGTGACAAAGGCCGGGACAGCTCGGCCGTCGTCCGCGCGCATCCGAGGGCCGTAGGTGTTGAAGATGCGGACGATCGACGTCGACACGCCAAAGTGACGAAGGTAGGTCATGGTGGCGGCTTCACCGAAGCGCTTTCCCTCGTCGTACACGGAGCGCGGGCCTGTTGGATTCACCCGGCCCCAGTATTCCTCCGACTGGGGATGAACCTCCGGATCCCCATACGTCTCGCTCGTCGAGGCATACAAGAGTCGCGCTCCCTTCTCCTGTGCGAGAGCGAGAGCGTTGAGGGTGCCGAGGGACCCCGCCTTCAGCGTTTCCAGCGGAATACGCAGGTAGTCCCGCGGACTTGCCGGACAGGCGAGGTGCGCCACCGCGGTGACCGGGCCTTCACACCAGACCTTCTCCGTGACGTCCATCTCAAGCAGCGTGAAACGCGGGTTCTCAAGGCACAGAGCCAGATTGGCCCGGGAGCCTGTGACGAAATTGTCGATACACGTCACGTGGTATCCGAGGTCCAGAAGCCGCTCGCAGAGGTGAGATCCGAGAAACCCCGCTCCGCCGGTCACCACGACGTGTCGGTTGTCTCCATCAAGTTCAGGCATCGACAAAGGCACAGGACCATCCCGTCCGATAGAAGAATGAGGCAAACGATGAATCACAGTGCAGGTGCGAGGTCTTCCAACCGCTGACCGGCCACCTGAGTCGGGGTGACGTCGAAAAGATTGCCCTCAACCTCCAGCTCGACCAGCCGCGTGAAGCCGTCCAACCATCCGGGCAGGCTGGTCAGGGACGCATGGGCGATCTTCAGCCACACAAGGTCGTTCAGCTCGCGTAGGCACTCGGGCAGCTTGTGCAGCGGATTGGAGCTGAGCCCGAGCCAGGTGAGCCCCCTCAGCTCGGAGAACTCCGGCGGGAGGGTATCCAGGTGGTTGCCGCGCAGGTCGAGTCGTGTGAGGCTGCGCAGTGTCGGCAAGGACCCGGGGATGTCCCGGAGCAGATTGTCGCTGACATCCAGGCAGGTGAGTGAGTGCAGTGAGCCCAGCCGTTCAGGAAGGACCGGGATCCGATTGCCTCCAAGGTCGAGGCGCCGTAGCCTGCTCAGGCCGCACAGCGCTTCCGGGAACGCACGCAATTCGTTTCCGCTGACGACCAATTTGGTCAGACCGTCGAGTTGACCGAGCCACTCCGGCAACTGACGCAGGCGGTTGTCTGCCAGCTGGACGACCGAGAGGCGCGACAGCTCGCGCAAGCTCTCCGGAACCTCGGACAAGCCGTTACCGCCGAAGTCGACAACCGTCAGCTCCACGGCTTCCGCCAGACCGCCGGCGATGCCACTGAGCCGGTTGCCGTGCAGATCGAGTGCGGTCAGACGAGGGAGGCGAAGGGAGTCCTCCGGAATGTCACCGATCTCGTTCGCCGCGAGCTTCAGCTGGAGCAGGGACGGTAGCTCGGTCAACTGCTTCGGAAATTCGGCCAGTTGATTGCCGCTCAGATCCACGAGGGTCAACCGCACCAGATGGCGGGCTGACTCAGGTAGCCGGGTCAGCTGGTTGCCGGCGACCTCCAGCCAGGTCAATGACCCCAACTCGCCCAACCAGTGAGGCAGTTCGGCGATGCGGTTGTCCGCGATGTCCAACCAGGACAGTTCACGCAGAGCGCGAACCTCTTCCGGAAGATCGCTCAGCCCCAGCCCGGACAGGTCGAGAACGCCCGAGTCCGCCGCGCGCTCGATCCGCTCATGGATCAGTACGTGAGAGTCCATGCCCACCCCTCCGCCTCGTCGGCTATCTCGTCCCAGAGCGAGTGATCGGTGTAGTCACGGCCGCATGGTGCGGTCCTCAGTCGCGGATCGTCGACGTCGATCCATCCGCCGTTCCCGTCCAGATGCGCCAGTGCGGCCTTCGCCTCTCTGATCAGGGCGTAGTGCTCCACCGGCCAGCGTCCCCGGCTCAGGGAATCCACCCGGTGCCGCATGCGCCGCACCACCGATTCGGTCCACTTGAAGTGATGGACCTGGATGAAGCCTTCCGCCCGGGGCAGCCCGCGTCCGCCCACCGTTCCGTGATGTCCGACCAACAGTTCGACCCGTCCTCGCACGACCCCCGTCTTGAGCGGGAGCGCCTTGGAGATGCCTGCGCTGACCGCGCCGGCGAGCGGATAGCGCTTCCAGAGCGGTGTCGCGTCCACCTCCAGGAGTTCGCCGCCGGCACCGACCCGGTCCAGGAAGCAGCCGTTCACATGGTCGGCTCCTGAGCGCTCACATTTTTCCAGGAGTTCATGGACGGGATGGCTGTAGACATGGAATTCGTCGACGTCCGCCACGACATACCAATCATCAGGCCGACGGCTCATGGCGTACGCCTTCAGCTTCTGGTTCAACCTGTCGCGCCAGGGCCCGAAATGCGAGTGCAGGGGCTCTACACCGACCGTTCGGCAGGCGTCGCGCAAATGAATGTAGCCTTCGTCCGAAGGGGTCTCGGCGTGGCAGATCAGACGAAAGGAATTCAAGCCGACACTTCGGTAGTGCTCGACGAAGTGCGGCAGGAGGGGCGCGTCCTGGGACCCTACAACACTGACCACGTGCACAGGTGATGTGCCAGCCACGAGAAATCCCCTCATTCTCATCAGTGATTGGGCGAGGACAGGAGTGGAGATAGATCGAGAATAAGTTGGCAGATCTGGCCTGATGTCAGATTCAGGAGGAAACGGCTTCACCAGGATGGCAGCCTGACCGGCCACGAACAGCGTTTAGGCGCCGTTGACCGAAAAAGGGACTGTCGAAGTATCGAAGCGCATCGAATACAGCACGGCGACAGTAGGTCACGAGACAGCTGACGTCAACGTCTCTCCCCGCTGGAGCCGCCGGCAATCATGACGGGCCTGACTGGTGCGCGATGGTGCCGTAAGTCAACTAGGGCGCAAATGCACCATTTACTGTCGGCCTGACATCGGTTCGATGCCCTCCGAGAGGCTCCGACCCTGTGGAACCAGCCATAGATGGCTGGAAAACAACCCTTGGCTCACTTGTGCTGCCTCCAGGTCACGGTCTAGCGTCGAGAAGTCGAAGCGCTTCGACTATGGATAGCAATGGCGACTGGATGCATCATCAATTCACCCGCATGCAGCTGGCGTTCACCGTCTGGTCCCGAGGCTCCTGGTACAGATCTCTTCCTCCAGCCTCCGACCTTCGATCGCCGAGCCCGTGTGCACGGCGCCGATGGGAGTGTGCAATACCTTGGCCAGCGAAATCCGGCGGGCTCTTGTCGTCCGTGGTGGTTGGAACGGGCATCAGGGCGTGACGATCAGCGATAGCTTCGTACCGTTCTCAAGGAGCAGCGCTTCACCGTCGAGCGCTCCGAAGACCTCGCGGTGTACGACGACGCGGAGCGGCTCGCTGCCACCGATCTGGTCGTGCAGTGCTGGACGATGGGGACGATCACCCCGCAGCAGCGCGACAGCCTGGCCACCGCCGTCCGCGGCGGCATCGTGGACTGCTTCCACGACCACGGCTATCACCTTCTGATCGGTGGCAAGTTTCGTGATGCACCCGCCCGGCTCCCTGGACCACACCTACCAACTGCCGCCCGAGCATGCGGATCATCCGATCATCGCGGGCCTGCACGACTTCGCGATGCACAGCGAGCAGTTCTGGGGCCTGACCGATGCGCACATCGACGTCCTGGCCACGACCACGTTCCCCGCTGACGACCTGCACGACCGACCCGCCGTCATGCCCGCGGTGTGGGCCCGGCCCGATGGCTCGGGACGCGTCTTCGTTTCGACCATCGGGCACAAGCCGGACGAGTTCGACGTGCTGCATGTGCGGACGCTGACCGAGAGGGGACTGCTGTGGGCAAGCTGGTGAAGCCTTTGAACATCGGGATCGTGGGCGCGGGCAAGATAAGTGGCGCCTATCTGTCGACCCTGGAGAAGCTGACGTCGGTGCGGCTGACCGCGGTCACCGACCTCGACCGGGCCCGTGCGCACGCCGTCGCCGACCAGGTCGGACCGCAGGTCACGGTGGCGGCCTCGGTCGCGGACCTCGTCGCCCGTGACGAGGTGGACGCGGTTCTGAATCTGACCGTCCCGGCCGCGCACGCCGAGGTGGCCTTGGCCGCACTCGCCGCCGGTAAGCACGTCTACGGCGAGAAGCCTCTCGCCATGAATCGCAAGGAGGCCGATGCCGTCCTGACCTCCGCCCGTGACGCGGGACTTCGGGTGGGCTGTGCCCCCGACACCGTGCTGGGCACCGGCACCCAGACCGCGCGCAAGGCGGTCGATGACGGACTGATAGGTCATCCGGTGGCGGCGACCGCCTTCATGACGACCGCAGGGCACGAGCAGTGGCACCCGGACCCGGAGTTCTACTACCAGCCCGGAGGAGGCCCACTGCTCGACATGGGCCCCTACTACCTATCCGCCCTGGTGCACCTGCTGGGCCCGGTGGTGAAGGTGACCGGTGCCTCCTCGCGGCCGCGTGCCGAGCGGGTCATCGGCAGCGGCCCGCGGGCCGGGCAGTCCTTCCCTGTCGAAGTCGACAGCCACATCACGGGTGTCCTGGAGCACGCGGACGGCTCCCTGTCGACGCTGGTGATGAGCTTCGACATCAAGGCCGCGAACCTGCCCCGCATCGAGGTGCACGGCACGGATGCCTCGCTCTCCGTACCCGACCCGAACAACTTCGACGGGCCCGTCGAGATCCACCGCGGCAACGGCTGGGACGTCCTGCCCGTGTCTGCCGGTCACGCGGACACGGGCCGTGGCGCGGGGCTTGCCGACCTCGCCGAGGCCCTGGACACCGGGCGCCCGCACCGCGCCTCGGCCGAACTCGCCGCGCACGTCCTGGACGTCATGCTCACCCTCATGGACGCCGCCGAACAGGGCCGCGCTTTGCCGGTGACCAGCACCTGCGAGCGGCCCGCCCCGGTCATCGGCCTCTAATACTCCGGTGGCAGTTCGCCATTTCCCCTGTTCAGTGGGGGTCTTTGGAGTGTAGCGAGCTGATGCCCAGTCGGGATGGTGGCGGTTCGTGACTCATCTGATCGGGGCGCGTGCGGTGCCGGTAGTGGCATTTCGGCGAGGGCTTGATGGCGTCGGGCGCGGACCAATTCGGCTTCACACCAGCGCCTTCCACTCATTGCCTCAGGTCAGCAAGGGCCGACCGTGTACCACCAGCAGACGAAGAACCTGCCAGTCACTCTCCGGCGCAGCACCTTTCGGATCGGACGCAAGCGGCGCTGCCGACAGACAGCGATGACATCGGAATCTTATGGAGTCTCCACAAGGCGCCGTGAGAGCGACGCCGTCCCACCGCAACGCCCGAGTCGACCGCCAGCCAGGTCAGCATCGGTCCGGACACCACCGAACCTGCCAACACCTACGCAAGCGCCGAAGCTTGGAAAGAGCCGCTCACCCGAGCCTGACGAGGCATCAGCAAAGTCAGCATTAGGTCAGCAAGACTCCTGCCACAGCCACCCACAGGCAGCCACACCGTGGAATCGCCAACCGCACCGGCCTGAGCCAGCCGGCTGTTCGGACGCCTTCCGGCAGCAAGTGGAAGACAGTGAGAATCACCCGACCACCTTCCACCCTGCGGCCACCAACACTGACGCGTTTCCGCAGCTCAGCGCACCCGTCCTCGCGGCTTCAGCGGCACCGCCGGAAGCACCGGGGCAGGCAACGGCTCCCCGTCATACCCCTTCACCTCACCGAACCGGGTGCCTTCCATCCAGTCCTCACGAGCCTGGACGATCTCCTCCTGGGTCCGCCCGATCCAGTTCCAGAACATGATCAGCTCCTCCTCGAACGGCTCGCCGCCGAGGAGCATCAGGCCCGCGTCCGACTCGGCGCGCAGCGGGAGTTCGGTCCGGCCGCAGCCGAGGTAGAGCATCGAGCCGGAGAGGACCGGTACGCCGTCGACGTTGGCCTCGCCGGACATGGCGAGGACGGCGTACTCGAAGTCCGGGTCCAGTGGGAGGCGTACGTCGGCACCGCGCGTCAGGGCGAGGTCGGCGCCGACGATCGGGGTGTACGTCGTGCCGGGCGAGGTCGCGCCGTCGAGGTCGCCGAGGATCAGCGTGGCCCGCAGGCCCGGTGCCGTGACGACCGGCAGTTCGGCGTGGTGTTCGAAGTGCGGGTCGGTGTGGCGGTGCCCGTCCGGGAGGGCGACCCAGAGCTGGGCGCCGTGCAGGAAACGGGCATGTGACCTGGGGCTCTCCTCCGAGTGGCTGATCGCCCGGCCCGAGGTCATCAGTCCCAGTTCGCGCGGGCGGATGGTCTGAAGGCTCCCCGTGGAGTCACGGTGCAGCACCTCGCCCTCGTGCAGCCAGCTCACCGTCTGCAGCCCCATGTGCGGGTGCGGCGGCACCTGCATGCCGGGCTCGTCGGCGATGTCGTCGGGGCCGTAGTGATCGATGAAGCACCAGGCACCGACCATGCGTCGGCCCAGGTTGGGCAGCAGACGACGGACTTCGGTGGACTCGCCGAGCTTGACGCGGCGAGGGCTGAGTAGTTCGCGTACGGGCTCGGCCACGACAAAACCGCGGCCGCCGCAGATGGCGGGCACCGCCTCGCGATCAAGATTGCTCATGGCGCCCAACCTAGCCCCGCCGGGGCCGCGCCGTCAGTCCGTCGCCCGGCGCTGTCTCGATGCGGTTCAGAAAATAGTAGCCATGGATATAGTAGCCATGTACTGTATCGACATGAGCAAGGGTTCCGAGAAGGCCACGCCCGGTTTCCTGGTGTGGCGCCTGTCCACGAAATGGCGGGTCGCGGTCGACCGGGCCATGACCCCGCTGGGGCTCACCCATGCGCAGTACGCACTGGTGGCCTCGCTGTACGGCATGCAGCACCAAGGGGAACGGCCCAGCCAGCGGCGCCTCGCCGACCACACCGGCCTCGAACCGCTCTACGTCTCCAAGTTGGCACGCTCCCTGGAATCCGCCGGCCTTCTCGAACGCACCCGGGATCCCCGCGATCCGCGCGCAGTGCAGCTGGCACTGACCGAACAGGGCCGGGAGCGGACCCGACAGGCGATCAAGGTCGTCCAGGGACTGCTGGAGCAGTTGCTGGCACCACTCGGCGGCCTGGACAGCGCGCGCACACGGGAGTTCACCCGCGAGCTCACGGCCCTGCTCGACTCACCGCTCGACCCGCTCGCCACGGACAGCGAGTCCGACAAGCCCGACGAGCCAGACGGACAGCCAGACGGACAGCCGGACAAAGAGTCAGACGAAGAGTCAGACAAGGAGCAGTCATGACCACCACCACTCCCCTGGTCAACCCCCGAGTCATAGCCCTGGCCCACTACGCCGGTCGCGCACTGCTGGAGAAGGTACTGGCCCGCCACGGCGCGACCTTCCAGCAGTCCGTCACCCTCCGCCTCGCCGCCGTCGCCGACGGGCCGGTCGACCGGGACGGCCTGGTCGGCGGTGTCGTAGACGCACTGAAGATCGACGCGGCGGAGGCCCACTCCGTCGTCGACGAGCTGGTCGCCGGGGAGCTGCTGACCCCCCAGGGCGCATCCGCAGTGCGGATCACGGACGCCGGTCGGGAGCTGTACGACAGCACGTCCGCCGCGACCGCCCCCATCACCGCCCGCGTCTACGCCGACATCCCGGAGGAGGATCTGGCCGCCGCCGGACGGGCGCTCACCCTCATCACCGAGCGCGCCAACGCCGAGCTCGCCACCATGACCGCCATGACCGACGCGACCCAGTAGTGGAATATTGAACGAACCTTCTTCGTTGACGGCCGCGAAGGAGGTCACGAGTGGACACGACGTACTACGACCACGGGACACCGGCCGAGCGCTGGGAGCGCGCGCAGCTGTTCTTCGACGCCAAGGACTACGCCGCCGCGGCGCGCGTCCTCGGCAAGCTGGTCGAGGAGGTGCCGGAGCAGACCGGACCGCGGCTGCTGCTGGCGCGCGCCTACTACCACTCGGCCCAACTGCGGCGTGCGGAGAGCGAGTTGCACGTCATCATCGAGCGCGACCCCGTCGAGCAGTACGCCCGGCTGCTGCTGGGCCGCACACTGCAGCGGCAGGGGCGGGACGAGGAGGCGGAGCCGCACATGCGCCTCGCGTCGGCGCTGGCGGGCGACTTCGAGCAGCTCTGAGTCACGCGTGGGGCCCGGTTCCCCCCGGAACCGGGCCCCAGCCCTGTGCGCCCCTACCTCACTTACTTCACTTACTTCACTTGCTCCGCCTACTTCGCTTCGGCGGGCGTCCGCCTCCCCCGGCGATGGGCGATCTCCCCGAAGACGACGTCCATGACGATGAACGCGGCCAGCGGGATGCCGAGCAGGGGTACGAAGTAGCCGACCAGGGCGACGACCGCCACCAGCGGGACCAGGATCTGCGGGGGCACCTGCTGCCAGGCGCCGCGCGGGATGGGCCGGCCGAAGGCGGAGCCGCGGCCGCGCTGCCACCACATGCGGTAGCCCCACACGATCAGCAGGATCAGCGAGAGCGCGAGCGCCATCAGGGCGATCTGGTTGACCAGGCCGAAGAGGATCCCGGTGTGCAGGTCGATGCCCCAGCGGGTCAGCTTGGCCAGCACCGGATAGTCGGCGAACCGCAGCACGTCGGTGACCTCGCCACTGGCCGGATCGATCGCCACCGAGTCCTGCTTCGTCGGCCAGCTGCGCTGCACCTGCTTCACCACGTACGCGGACGAGTCGTCGGCGGGCGGCACGATCTCCACGGGATCGCCGAGGCCCTCGGCCCGTGCGGACGCCAGCACCTTGTCGAGGCCGACGCCGTGCTCGCCGCTCCCGCCGGTGCCTGCGGCGGCGCCGTGGCCGCCGTGGTCGCCGCCCGCCGAGGCCGAGATGGACGGCGTGGCCTGGCGGAGCGAGGTGCGCAGTTCGTCGATGTTGGCTCCGGCGTACGTCGACCAGGTCAGGCCGGTCGCCGAGAGGAAGATGAACCCGACGGCCGCCCAGACACCGACGGTGCCATGCAGGCCGAGCGTGCGGCGGCGACCGCTGGTGCCCCGCACCTTGCGCAGGGCGCGGCGGCGGGAGAACCACAGCACCAGGCCGCCGGCCGCGATCACCCACAGCCAGCTGGCCGCAAGCTCGCTGTAGAGGCGGCCGGTCTCGCCGAGGTGGAGGTCGCGGTGGAACTTGTCGATCCAGGTGCGCAGGGGCAGCGCGCCGGTCGAGCCGTACTGTTCGAGGGCGCCGCGTATCTCGGCGGTGTACGGGTCGACGAATACGGCGAGCGTGTAGTCGGCGTCGACGCCCTCGACTCCGGACAGCAGCACCCGGGTGGACTCGTCGTCCGCCGGGGAGGGCCGTACCGCCGAGACCGCGCCCTCGGGGTGAGCCTTGCGTGCGGCGGCGACCTGCTGGGAGAGCGGCAGCTTCGTGTCACCGACCGGGACGGTCATCTCGTGGGAGTACACGAGCCGCTCCGCCTGGAACGCCCCCGCGTACAGGAAGCCGGTGGCGGCGGCGACGAGCAGGAACGGCGCGACGAGCACACCGGCGTAGAAGTGCAGACGCAGGATCAGCGGGCGCAGCGTCGCCCATCTGCGGGGCGGCGACGCCGGGGCGTCGGGCTGCGACGCCTCCTCGGTGGCGGTCGAGGGAGCGATGGACATCGGCGGCATCTCCGGGGAGTGGGGACGTTTCTCGGCAGTAGCGGTCCAGTAGTCGGAGAGAGGGGCCGCCGAGTTCCCGGCATTTCAAGTGACGTGCGCCACAAGGAGGCCCGTAGGTCGCGCCGGTGCCATGGCATGCTGGCGCGATGGCACTTCCGAACCATCGCGCACCCCTGGCCGAACAGGTCGAGCAACTCCTCGCCACCGAGGGCCCGTTGGCCATCGCGGCGGCCGGCGACCCGGTGCTGCGGCGTCCCACCGAGCGCTTCGACGGCCAGCTGGAGCCGGCTCTGCTGGCGCGCTTCATCGAGGCCCTGCGGATCACCATGTACGCGGCGCCGGGCGTCGGCCTCGCGGCGCCGCAGGTCGGTGTGCCGCTGCGGATCGCGGTGATCGAGGACCCGGCGCCGGTGCCGGACGAGGTGCGGGCGGTGCGCGGGCGGGTGCCGCTGCCGTTCCGGGTGCTGGTGAACCCGACGTACGAACCGGTCGGCGCCGGCCGTGCCGCGTTCTTCGAGGGATGTCTGAGCGTCCCGGGCTATCAGGCGGTGGTCGCCCGGCCCACGGAGGTGCGGCTGACCTGCGAGGACGAGCGTGGGCACGTGGTGGACGAGGTGTTCGCGGGGTGGCCCGCCCGGATCGTGCAGCACGAGACCGACCACCTCGACGGGATGCTCTACCTGGACCGGGCCGAGCTGCGCTCGCTCTCCTCGAACCAGGCGGTGGCCGAGTACTGGACCCAGCCGACCCCGGCCGAGGCGGCGCGGGCCCTCGGCTTCGAACTGCCGTGACCCCGACTCGCCTTCGGACCGCCGTGACTCCCCCTTCGAGCCGCCGTGACGAACGTCGCCGCCGATAAATCAGCGGCGCCCGACGCAGCACTCTCGCTACTCTGACGGCATGTCGACGCCCCGAATTTCCTAGCTGAGGACCCGCTTCCACGCCACCCGTGTGTCCTCCCGCTTGTTCGGATCGCTTGTTCGGAGCGTCTTCTCATGATCACCGTCACTGGTGTCGACGTGCGCGTCGGCGCGCGTCTGCTGCTTTCCGGCATCTCCTTCCACATCTCCCCCGGCGACCGCATCGGCCTGGTCGGCCGCAACGGCGCCGGTAAGACAACCCTGTTGAACACCCTGGCGGGCACGCTGCCCCCGGCCGCCGGGACCGTGACCCGCACGGGCGAGGTCGGGCATCTGCCCCAGGACTCCCGCGCCGCGGACCCGACGGTCACCGTCACCGACCGCATCCTGTCCGCGCGGGGCCTCGACAGGGCCGTACGCGCCCTGCGCCGTGCCGAGGAGGCGATGGCCGACGGTACGCAGCGGGCGATGGACGCCTATGCGCGTGCCGAGGCCCGGTTCCAGGCCGCCGGCGGTTACGCCGCGGAGGCCGAGGCGGCCCGGGTCGCCGCGGGACTCGGGCTTCCCGCCGGGCTGATGGACCAGCCGCTGGGCGCGCTGTCGGGCGGGCAGCGCCGCCGCGTGGAGCTGGCCCGCATCCTCTTCGCGGAGCACGGCACCCTGCTGCTGGACGAGCCCACGAACCACCTGGACGCGGACTCGATCGGCTGGCTGCGCGCGTTCCTGGCGAACCACCACGCCGGGCTCGTACTGATCAGCCACGACACGTCCCTGCTCGCCGCCGCGGTGAACCGGGTCTTCCACCTGGACCCGCAGCGCACCACGATCGACGTGCACAACACCGGCTGGGCGGCCTACCTCGCCCAGCGGGAGGCCGACGAGCGGCGGCGGACCCGCGAGCGGGCCAACGCCGAGCGCAAGGCGGCGTCGCTGCGCGCACAGGCCGGGAAGATGCGCGCCCGTGCGTCGACGGCCGTGGCCGCGCGGAACATGGACCGCCGCGCCGACCGCATGCTCGCCGACCTCGAACCGGCCCGGCGCGCCGACAAGGTCGCCAGGATCCGGCTGCCCGAACCGGCGCCGTGCGGCCGGATCCCCCTGGGCACCGTCAGCCTCAGCAAGGGATACGGCGACCACCGCGTCCTTGCGGGCGTCGATCTCGCCGTCGACCGGGGCAGCCGTATGGTCGTGCTCGGGCCCAACGGCGCGGGAAAGACCACGCTGTTGCGCATCCTCGCCGGTCAGGATCGTCCCGACGGCGGCCGGGTGGTCCATGGGCCCGGGCTGCGGCTGGGCTACTTCGCCCAGGAGCACGACACGTTGGACCCGGAGGCGACGGTGGGCGCGCAGCTGGCTTCGGCGGCCCCGCACCTGACCCACCCCGAAGTCCGGCGCGTCCTGGGCTCGTTCCTGTTCACCGGCGGCGACGCCGACAAGCGTGTCGGCGTCCTCTCGGGTGGGGAGAAGACCCGTCTCGCCCTGGCGGGCCTGGTCCACTCCGGCGCCAACGTGCTGCTCCTGGACGAGCCCACCAACAACCTCGACCCCGCCTCCCGGGCCGAGGTCCTGGCCGCCGTGGGCACGTATCCGGGCGCGATCGTCATGGTCACCCACGACGAGGGCGCCATCGAGGCCCTGCGCCCGGACCGGGTGCTGCTGCTGCCGGAGGCGGACGAGGATCTGTGGAGCGAGGAGTATCTGGAGCTGGTCTCCTCGCCGCACATGACCTGATGCCGCCGCCGCGCGCGTAGCCTTGTTCCCTCACTCGGGGAGGGGCAGTTGAGCAAGGTCGTCTTCGTGCACGGCGTCGGCAAGCAGTATCTGAGCGAGGACTCCCTGGGGCGGGACGTGGTGCCCGAACTCCTCGGCGGTGTACGCCTGGCAGGCGGCCCGGTCCCCACGCCCGACGAGGTGGGTGTCGCGTTCTACGGCGACCTGTTCCGCCCCCGGGGCACTCGCGCCGGACTGGAACCGCCGTACGACGAGGGCGACATCGAGACCGACGAGGAGTTCGCCCTCCTCATGGCGTGGTGGGCAAAAGCAGCGCGCATCGACCCCACCGTCCCGGGACCGGACCAGACCGGTACCCGGGGCCAGGTCGGCTGGGTCGCCTCGCGTGCCCTGCGGCTGAACACCGTGCGGGCCGCACTCGACGCCCTCACCGGCGCCCGCTGTCTGCGCGGCGTCCTCGACCGCGCGCTGATCGGCAGCCTCAAGCAGCTCGCCGGGTACCTCACCGACGACACCGTCCGGCGTGCTGCCCGGGCCAGGCTGGCTGCCCGCATCAGCGGCGACACGAGGGTCGTCGTCGCGCACTCGCTGGGTTCCGTCGTCGCCTACGAAACCCTCTGCGACCCCACGTTGAACGGCGATTGGGACATCCGCACGCTCGTCACCCTGGGCTCCCCACTGGGCATGCGCGCGCTCGTCGTGGACCGGCTCGACCCTGCTGCCGAGAACGGGCGGGCGGTGTGGCCGAAGCCCCTCGGGGCGTGGACCAACATCGCCGACGCCACGGACATCGTCGCCGTGGTGCGCGACCTCCGCCCCTCGTTCGGCGACCTGGTGACCGACCTGGCCGTGCACAACGGCAGCCATATGCACGATGCCACGCACTATCTGACGGCGGTGGAGACCGGGCGGGCCATCGGGACAGGGCTGCTGCCTGAGGCCGAGGCCCGATGAAGCGAGAGGCCCGATGAAGCGCTACGTCGTCGCGGCAGGCACACGGCACTACCGGGAGGCCGCCGAACTCCCCCTCGCCCACGAGGACGTCGAACGAGCGGCGGAGCTGTTCACGTCGATGGGCTACGACCGCGTCCTGACCGCCGTGTCCCACGACCCCGACTCCGAGTCCTTCGAGAACGCCCTGGCGGATTGGTGCGGCACCCCCGGACTGAGCGGCGAGGACGTCATCGTCGTGTACTACGCCGGGCACGGGGACCGGTCTCCGGCCGGCCAGTACCGGCTGGCCTGTGCGGACAGCGAACTCGGGCGTCCGCGCTCGTGGTTGTCGCTGCCGAACCTCGCCGAGATCCTGGCCGCCTCACCGGTCCGCAACGTCCTGTTCGTCGTGGACGCCTGTCACGCGGCCGCGGCCACGGCGGAGATCAGCACCGTCACCGACACCATCGTCGCGGGCCGGGGGCGCGCCGACGCCTTCGGTGGCGGCACCTGGCTGCTGGCCTCGGCCCGGCACCGCGATCTGGCGGTGGACGGGGCCTTCGTCAGCCAACTGGCCAAGGCCTACGCTCAGGGTGACGGCCCGTCACAGCGCCATCTGGCGCCCAGCACGCTCGCCGAACGGGTCAACCGTTCCTTCCTGGCGGCGGGGCTGGCCCAGCGTGCCGCGTGCTCGTCCGTCGACCAGTCCGAGCGGCCCCCGTTCTTCGGGAACCCGTTCTTCGAGCCGCATGCCGAGATCACGGGCGACGGCCAGGCCCACGGGGACGCCTCGGACGTCTCCTCGCACTTCGAGCCACGCGGGCGTGGCGTGGAGCATGTGCATGACCCTGGGTCGTACTTCACCGGCCGCGGTCGGGCCCTGAAGGAGGCGCGGGCGCATCTCGACGGCGAGCGTGAGGGGCGCATCCTGGTCGTGACAGCCGACCCGGGCTCGGGCAAGTCCGCCGTGCTCGGCCGACTGGTGCTGGAGGGGTGTGCCGACGCCTCCGTCAACGCGCACCACCAGACGCTTGAGGCGCTGGTGAGCCGGATCGCCGCCGCCGCGGACGTCCGGGCCGCTACGCCGGTGGCCCTGTTCACGACACTTGCGGACCGGAGACAACCTCTCCGCATCGTCGTCGACTCGCTCGACGAGGCGGGCCCGGCCGGCGACAAGGCGGAGGCCCGTCGTATCGCCTGGGAGCTGCTGCGCCCGCTCGCCGCGGTGGCCTGCGTCCGGCTCGTCGTCGGCTCCCGGCGCGAGCTGCTGCCCCATCTCGGGGGCCAGGTGCCCGTCATCGACCTGGACGACAGCGCGTACGCGCAGGACACGGATCCGGCCGAGTACGTGACGAAGATCCTGTGCGACGCCGGGGCGCCGTACGAGCACCACCCCGAGGTCGCCCGCCGGGTTGCGCACGAGGTGGCCCGCCGGGCCGGGCGCTGTTTTCTCGTCGCCCGTATGACCGCGAGCGCGTTGCTGCGCGGCCCGGTCGTCGACACCGCCGCGCCCGGCTGGGCCGAACAGCTGCCCTCGGACGTGGGCGGCGCCTTCGAGGCCTACCTCCAGCGGCTGCCGCAGGAACGGCACACGAAGACCATCGCCCTGCTCACCTCCCTCGCCTTCGGAGAAGGCAACGGCCTGCCGCGCCGGCTGTGGGTTCGGGTGGCGACGCGAGTGTCGGGGATCGCCCTGGTCCAGGCGGACATCGATCTGCTGCTGGACGAGGACGGCTCGTATCTCGCGCAGGCCGAGGTGAACGGGACGAAGTACTTCCGGTTGTACCACCAGGAACTGACGGACCATCTGAAGTGGCGGGCCCTGAACCATCGCGACCTGGCGGACCTTCAGGAGTGCTTCGTCGAGACGCTGCTGGAGCTCGTACCCGACCGGGACTGGTCGCGCGCGCATCCCTATGTGCGTTCCCATCTGGCGACGCACGCCGCGGCCTCGGGTGAGCTGGACGACCTCATCGAGGACGCGTCCTTCGTCGTCCACGCCGAGCCGACCACTCTGCTGCCGGCGGTGCGGTCGGCGCTGCGCCGCCCCATGCTCGCCATGGCGGTCGAGCGCTACGCGTACCTCGTCACCGGCACCGACGCCACGCTGGTCGACCGGCCCTCGCTGCTCGCCTTCGTGACGGAGACGTACGGGGAGCACGCGGTCGCCGGGCAGGCGCAGGAGATGTCGGACGTGCTGGAGGAGATCCGTGTCGAGCCCCGGGAGATCACGCCGCACCAGGTGGTGGGACGGCACGACGGGGACGCCTATATGACGCGTGCGTACAACCCGAACTGGACGATCGAGGACGTCACCCTGCCGGACGGCGGCCGGATCGTGCTGGCGGCCCCGCCGCTGGCCTCTCATGTTCATGTCTGGCGCCTCGACAACCCGTCGCAGTCGACGATCCTGCCGCACCCGTCGAGCGTCGCGGGCCTTGCGCTGCTGATCGACGGCACCGGAGGGGCGCAGGCCGTCACCCTCGACTCCAAGGGCGACATCCGGATCTGGAACGTGGCCGACCAGACGCTGACGCACACGGTCCCGAGCGGAGCGACTGTGCTGTTCGAAGCCGGATTCCGCACGGACGGCACGCTCGTGCTCGTGTGCGGGGACGACGAACGCCTCATGGTGCACTCCCTGCCTCTGTTGGAGCCGCTCGTCGTGGTGGACTGCGAGACGATCGTCACGGACAACCTCGACAAGGTCGGACCGTCCGCCTGCCTCGCCCATTTCGAGGACGGCCAGGTTTGGCTCCTGTTGTGCGATGGCGTTCGCGGCCGTGTCACCCTGCACTCACTCGACGGAGACGGCGATGTCGCCGTGCTGCTCGATGGCCTGACGCAGCCCGTCCTGGTCGACCACATGCGCGGCAGCAGGGGCACCGTGGCCGCGGTGTGCGAGCCCCGCACCCGACTGACGCTGCTTCACCCGGGATCCGGGCGGACCCTGCCCATGCCATTCAGCGGTTTCTCGTGGCAGGAGAACGGCTTCGCGCTGGGCAGCGAGGACTCTCCCGTCTTCGTGGCGCAGGACTACGACGATCTGCTCATCGCGAGTCTCGACGCCCCGCCGCAGCGCGTCGCCGCCCGGGGCAAGCCGGACGGCCGCGCCCGCTTCAAGGCCCCCGTCCTCCTGCCCGACGGGCTGTACGCGGCGATGGTCGGCTATGGAAGCCCCTTACGGGTGGTCAACTGCGCCACTGTGGAGGCCATGGGCTCACCGCTGCACGGCCACGAGGGAGCGGTGTGCAGCCTGCACCTGCTGCCCTCATCGGGGGACTCAGGTCCGGACATCCTCGCCGTGGGCAACGATGGAACGGCACGGCTGTGGCGGTGGGACGAGCACAAGCGGCCAGGAGAGCAGCGGTCTTCGTCCGCGGAGCTGTCCGCACCGGAGATCGAGGCGCTTGTCCCCTGGCCCCAGGACTCCCCCGGCGTCATCGCCGTGTCCGGTCGCGTCTCCCGACACGTCGCTCCCGCCCCTGCGCCGGATCACGGCACGACGTTCTCTCTGGTCGACGGCCTCACGGCGGACGAGATCTCCGAACAGACGTGCTCCGTCGACTCCGGGGGAACACTGCACCTGCTCTCGTGGGAGTACACCGGACATGTGAAGCCCGAGCACACCTCGGACCTGCCGGGCTGGCCCTCGTCCATGCCGTACTCCTACCCGGTCTGGCACCGCGTCGTTCAGGGAACACGTGCCGAGGCCACCAACCTGACCTGGCTGCACGGTACAGCCGACTCCCATGTGCAGGCACATCTCCTGCCGCCGACCGATCACGAGCCGCACACTCGGTTCCTGGGGCTGGACACGATCCGGGGCCGTGTGGGGCTCCTGGCCACCCCCGACGCGGACCCGGACTGGACGGACCTCCCCGGGCCCATCGATCCGGGCCGGGACTGGGTGTGCTCGGCGGCGTTCACCACATCGTCCGGAAGCACCGTACTGATGACGGGCGTCCGCAGGACACTGCTTCTCGAACGCAGCGTGGGCGGACGTTCCACCTCCCCCTCTGGGAAGAGCGAGCCCGGCGCAGAGCAGCCGCCCGGTGCCACGGACGGTCGGCTGTGGGACGTCTCGGCGGGTACGCCCGGTCAGGGCACGCCGGTCGAACTCCTCGACGACGTCTGGCTCCTGCTGCCCCACCACACCGGCGCGGGTACGCGATGGGTGGCACAACAGGGGCGGGACGGCACCACTGAGGTCATCGATCTGCCGACCGGCCACCGACACGTCGTACGGGGCAGCCGAGCCGACGCGGACCTCTCGGCGGGCCGCCATCGCACCCTGGCGTCGGGCACCGACTACTTCATCCGCTGGACCGAGTTGGCCGACGACAGCGCCGTACTGCTCCTCCTCGACCCCAAAGCCTCCGACGACGCGCACGCCGCCCCGGTCACCGTCTGGGACTCCGCGCACCCGGATGCCCCGCGTCGGCTGCCCGTCCCCGCCTGCCGCCTGCTCTGGACGGGCCGCGCCCCGAGCGGCCGGACCCTGGTCGCGGTCAGCGACGAGCACGGAGTGGCCCTGTGCGATCTGCCCAGCGGCGAGAAGATCTGGTCCACCCCCCTGCCCGCACTCGTCACCTCGCTCACCGCCCTGCCCGCGAGCCGGGTGCTCGATCTGGCCGTCGGCACCCAGCAGGGCGTCGTGTTCCTGCGCCCGAGGCTGTCCCGCGCATGGCGGGACAGCCTCGGCGTCGGCTGATCGGACGTCAGTTGTCCCGGTACGACTCCAGCAACCGCAACCACACCTCGCTGATCGTCGGATAGGACGGAACCGCGTGCCACAGCCTGCTGATCGGTACCTGGCCGGCGACGGCGACGGTCGCCGAGTGGATGAGTTCGCCGACGCCGGGGCCGACGAAGGTGACGCCGAGGAGGATCTCGCGTTCCAGGTCGACGATCATGCGGGCGCGGCCGCGGTAGCCGTCGCCGTAGAGGGACGCTCCTGAGACAGAGGCGAGGTCGTAGTCGACGGCGCGGACCCGGTGGCCCGCCTGTTCCGCTTCCGCCAGGGACAGGCCCACCGCGGCGGCCTCGGGGTCGGTGAAGACGACCTGGGGGACGGCGGAGTGGTCGGCGGTCGCGGCGTGGGCGCCCCAGGGGTCGGATTCGAGGAGGGGGACGCCGGAGGCGCGGGCGGCGATGGCCGCGCCCGCGATGCGGGCCTGGTACTTGCCCTGGTGGGTGAGGAGGGCGCGGTGGTTGACGTCGCCGACCGCGTACAGCCACTCGTTGCCGGTGACGCGCAGGCTGTCGTCGACCTCCAGCCAGGAGCCCGGCGTCAGGCCGACGGTGTCCAGGCCTATGTCGTCGGTGCGCGGGGCACGCCCGGTGGCGAAGAGGATCTCGTCGGCCTCGATCCGGTCGCCTTGGTCGGTGACGACCACGACGGTGCCGTTCGCCCTGGTCACCGACTCCACCGAGGTCCCGGTGCGAACATCGGTACCGGCCTCGCTGAGGGCGTCGGCGACGAGTTCGCCGGCGAACGGCTCCATGCGGTTCAGCAGGCCCTTGCCGCGGACGAGGAGGGTGACCCGCGAGCCGAGGGCCTGATAGGCCGTGGCCATCTCGGTGGCGACCACTCCCCCGCCGACCACGATCAGCCGGCCCGGCACGGCCTGCGCGCCGGTGGCCTCGCGGCTGGTCCAGGGCTTGACGTCGGCGAGCGCGGGAAGGTCGGGCAGGACGGCCCGGCTGCCGGTGCAGACGACGACGGCGTGCCGGGCGGTCAGGACGTGCCGTACGCCGTCGGGGCCGGTCACCTCCAGGGTGCGGGGCCCGGTGAGGCGGCCGTGGCCGCGGTAGAGCTCGGCGCCGATGCCGGTCAGCCACCCGACCTGGCCGTCGTCGTGCCAGTTCGAGGTGTACTCGTTGCGCCGGGCGAGGACAGCTGCCGCGTCGAGGGGGCCCTGTACGGACTGGCTGAGGCCGGGCAGGCGGCGGGCGTCGGCCTGGGCGATGACCGGGCGCAGCAGCGCCTTGCTGGGCATGCACGCCCAGTACGAGCACTCGCCGCCGACCAGCTCGCTCTCCACGACCGCGGTGGAGAGGCCGGCCGCACGGGTGCGGTCGGCCACGTTCTCCCCCACGGGCCCGGCCCCGAGCACCACGACGTCGTACGCGATGGAATCCGTTTCCGTCATGGGGTCAGTCTTACGGGTGGTGTGCGCCGTGGCCACACGGGTACGCGCGCGGAGATACGAAGGAATACGCGGTCGTACGGTCGTGTTGTCGCCGACGGCTTCGCCGCATACCAGGAAGAGGGATAACGCCATGAGCAGCACCGTGGAGCTCACCAAGGAGAACTTCGACCAGACGGTCACGGACAACGAGTTCGTCCTGATCGACTTCTGGGCGTCCTGGTGCGGGCCGTGCCGTCAGTTCGCCCCCGTCTACGAGAAGGCGGCGGACGACAACCCGGACCTGGTGTTCGGCAAGGTCGACACCGAGGCGCAGCCGGAGCTGGCCGCCGCCTTCGGTATCCAGTCGATCCCGACGCTGATGATCGTCCGTGACCGTGTCGCCGTGTTCGCGCAGCCGGGTGCCCTGCCCGAGTCCGCCCTCACGGACGTCATCGGGCAGGCCCGTGGACTCGATATGGACGAGGTCCACAAGGCCGTGGCCGCCCAGCAGGAGCAGGCCGAGCAGAACGGCCAGTGAGGGCCTCGGGGACCGTGAGGTCCTGGTCTAGAAGGGGTACGGCGCCACGTCGCCGCGCACCGTCGTCCAGCGCACGTCGGTGAACGCCTCCAGGTTGGCCTCGCCGCCGAACCGGGCACCCGTGCCGGAGGCGGCGATGCCTCCGAAGGGGGCGACGGCCTCGTCGTTCACGGTCTGGTCGTTGATGTGCACGATGCCGGTCGGAATGCGCTCGGCCAGGTCGAGGCCCCGGGCGGCGTCCCGGGTGACGATGCCGAGGGAGAGACCGTAGGAGCTCGCCGCGGCGAGGGCGGCGGCCTCGTCGGCGGTGCCGAAGGGGCGGACGGGCGCGACCGGGCCGAAGACCTCCTCGGCGTACGCGGGGGTGTCGTCGTCGACGCCGGCGAGCACGGTCGGCCGGTAGAAGAGCTGCTCGTGGGTGCCGCCCGCGGCCAGCTTGGCGCCCCTGGACGTGCTGGCCTCCACCAGCCCGTGCACCTTGCCGAGCTGGCCGGCGTCGATGAGCGGGCCGAGGTGGACCTGGGCGCGGTGCGGGTCGCCGACGGCGAGGGAGTCGGCCTTGGCGGCGAGGCGCTCCACGTACTCCTCGTACAGGGACCGGTGGACGAGATGGCGGCCGGTCGTCATGCAGATCTGGCCCTGATGGAAGAAGGAGCCCCAGGCGGCGGTGGAGATCACCGCGTCGAGGTCGGCGTCCTCCAGCACGATCAGGGCGGAGTTGCCGCCCAGCTCCAGGTGCGCGCGCTTCAGATGGCGTCCGGCGGCCTCGCCGACGGCCCGGCCCGCGGCCGTGGACCCGGTGAAGGAGATGACCGGCACGCGCGGGTCGGCGACCAGCGCCTGGCCCACGTCCGGACCGCCGGGCAGGACATGGAACAGCTCCTCGGGCAGACCGGCTTCGGCGAAGACCGCGGCCAGCGAGAGCCCGCCGCAGACCGCCGTGCGCGGGTCCGGCTTCAGCACGACCGCGTTGCCGAGCGCGAGCGCCGGGGCGACGGAGCGGATGGAGAGGATCAGCGGGGCGTTGAACGGCGCGATCACGCCGACGACGCCGACGGGGACCCGGCGCGTGTACGACAGCCGGGGTGCCTCGCTGGGCAGGATCTGTCCGGCCGGGCGGGAGGCAAGGGTCGCGGCCTCGTAGCACTCCTGGGCGGCGACGTGCAGCTCGAAGTCGGCCTTGCCGGCGATGGAGCCGGACTCGCGGACCAGCCAGTCGCGCAGTTCGTCGGCGTGCGCGGCGAAGAGGTCACCGGCCTTGCGCAGGACTCCGGCGCGTACGAAGTGCGGGACGCGGGCCCACTCCGCCTGGGCGGCGCGGGCGGCTTCGGCGGCCGTACCGACGTCCTCGGCAGCGGCCAGAGTGACGGTGCCGAGGGGGTCGCCGGTGGCGGGCTCGGTGACGGCGTACTCGCCTCCCGACAGGGAGCTGGACTGCCAGGCCTTGGGGTCGAGCAACGGCATTGCGACTCTCCGTTCGATCACCGGCGGGACTCACACGGGGAGCGGAAGTCCCGAGTAGTTCGCCGCCAGTTCGGCGGCCGCGTGACGGGACGCGGTGATCCGGCGCAGACGTGCCAGCTGCATCCGGGCCTCGAACGCGTCCCCATTTGGTTGAGTGTGCAACATCCTAGTCATGTCGTCGGAGAAACGGGTGGCCTGCCACACGCGTTGCAGGCACAACTCCGAGTACCTGTCGAGCAGTTGCGTGTCCCCGGTGCGGTACAGCGCGCTGAGGGCGCGGGCCAGGACCCGTACGTCCGACACCGCGAGGTTGAGGCCCTTGGCGCCGGTCGGCGGGACGATGTGGGCGGCGTCCCCGGCGAGCAGCAGCCGGCCGTGGCGCATGGGTTCGTGGACGTAACTGCGCATGGGGGTCACGGACTTGGCGGTGACGGGTCCGCGGTGCAGGGTCCAGTCGCCGTCGATAGCGAAGCGGGCGGCGAGTTCGTCCCAGATGCGGTCGTCGGGCCAGTCGTCGGGGTCGGTGTCGTTCGGGACCTGGAGGTAGAGCCGGGAGACGGTCGGTGAGCGCATGCTGTGCAGGGCGAAGCCGTGGTCGCCGCGCGCGTAGATCAACTCGGCGGCGGACGGCGGCACTTCGGCGAGGATGCCGAGCCAGGAGTACGGGTAGTCGTGCGCGTACGAGCGGCTCGCCTCGGCCGGGAAGGCGTCGCGGGAGATCCCGTGAAAGCCGTCGCAGCCGACCACCCAGTCGCAGGTCAGCGTCTGCTCGCGGCCCTCGTGCAGGAACCGTACGACGGGTGTCTCGCTGTCCGGCTTCTCGACGGCGAGCGCCTCGGCCTCGAACAACAGCGGTGGCCCGTCGGCGAGTTGGAGGGAGACGAGGTCCTTCACGATCTCGGTCTGGGCGTAGATCGTCACCGTGCGGCCGCCGGTGAGGGCCGGGAAGTCGATGTGGTGGCGTTCCCGGGCGAAGCGCAGCTCGATGCCCTGGTGCACCAGGCCCTCGGCCTGCAGTCGCTCGGCGGCGCCGGCCTCGTGCAGCGCGTGGACCGTGCCCTGCTCCAGCATCCCGGCCCGCTGGCGCTGCTCGACGTACTCGCGGGTCCGGCTCTCCAGGACCACGCAGTCGACGCCCGCGCGGTGCAGCAGACGGGCGAGCAGGAGCCCGGCGGGCCCGCCGCCGATGATGCCGACCCTCGTGCGCATCCCACGCCTCCCTGGCTCCGACGGTACGTGAAGTACGCCGGTCCGCCGGCCGGACCCGCTCGCGACGCCTCAGCTGGACTCGCGGTGCACCACCGCCGCTCCCAGCACCTTGTGGGTCTCGGGCGTGGCCGCGGGGTCGCGTACCGCGCGGTCGACCAGTTCCGCGAGGTCGCGGCCGGACGGCAGCTCTATGTGGACGGTGCTCAGCCTAGGCCGCAGGAGCCGTCCGAGCATCAGGTCGTCGGCGCCGATGACGGCCACGTCGACGGGAATGCGCAGGCCCTCGTCCTGCAGGGCGCGCATCAGCAGCATCGCGTACTCGTCGTTGTAGGCGAACACCGCGTCGAGGCCGAGGGCGCGCCAGCGGGCGGCCAGCCGTGCGGCGGACTCCTCGTCGTAGGCGAGGGGCAGCGCGGTCACGGTGGCGTCCGTGCCGTGCAGGGCGCGGCGCACGCCTTCGAGACGGGGCGCGGAGAAGGACTCCAGGCCGTCCTCCTCGGGCACGACGACGCCGATACGGCGCCGGCCGCGGGCGTGGAGATGGCCGCCGGCGCAGTGGCCGACGGCCTCGTGGTCCATGAGCAGGGCGTGTGCGCCGTCGACGGACTCGGGGCCGAGCGTGACCACGGCGCGGGCGCCGGAGCGCTTGAGCACCATGACGCCCTTCGGGCCGAGGCCGGAGCCCGGCACCAGGACGGCGACCGGGCGCAGTTCGGCCCAGGCGCGGGCGGCCTCGTCGCTGTGCAGGCCGACGCTGCCGTGCTGTACGACGGTGTAGTCGAGGCGGCCGAGAGCAGCTTGGAGGTCGCCGAGGAACTGGCTGTAGAGCGGGCCGACGGGGAAGCTCGGTGCGGGCATCAGGACCATGCGGCTGTGCCCGGCGCGCAGGCTGCGGGCGGCTGCGTGCGGGACGTATCCCAGTTCCTTCGCGGCCTCGTGGACGCGGCGGCGGGTTGGTTCGCTGATCCGGACGGCGCTGGTGTTGTTGAGGACGTAGGAGACGGTCGCGCGCGAGACGCCGGCCAGGCGGGCCACATCGGCGCTCGTGGGTACCGAGCGCAGTGCGGGGGAAGCGGGCGCGGGCGTTTTCGGTATCTGCACCATGACGTACCGCATCCTTGCAGAACCGGTGAGCGGGGTTCGGCGCAGGGTGGCCGCCCGCTCACGCCCCGGTGCGCGTCACGCGGGCGACCAGGTCGGTCCAGGCCTGCTCCAGCCGCTCCATGGGCATGCCGCACTGCCTGGTCAGGTGGTTGATCAGGGCGGGGTCGAGCGAGGCCATCAGGGTCTGGGCGAGGAGATCGCAGTCGGCGTCCGGCACGATCTGCCGGAGCAGCATCGTGACGTGGGTGTGCAGTGCCTGGACCGAGGGGTGGGAGAAGCGGCGGGCCGGGTCCGGCTGGGCGGCCAGCCGCAGCTCCAGCTGCTCGGCCGTGCGGTAGAGCACCGCGACGCCGAACGCCCGCAGCCGCTCGACCGGCGGCGCTCCGGGGCCGAGCGGCGGCGGCCCGCCGAGGAAGTCGGCCTGCAGCGTGCGGGCGGAGTGGTCCAGCAGTGCCGTGAGCAGGCCGGTGCGGTCGCCGAAGCGGCGGAAGACCGTGCCCTTGCCCACCCCGGCCGCCGCCGCGACCGCCTCCATGGTGACCCCGGCCACGCCGTGCTCCGCGATCAGCCGGGTGGCGGCCTCCAGCAGCCGGGCGCGGTTGCGGGCCGCGTCCGCACGCAGGCAGGGCTCGTCGGCCGCGGAGCCGACCTCCAGCAACTGGGGTGCTCCGACGGGTTCCTGAGACTCGGGGAAGGGCGGCAGGTCGGCGGACATGAAGCCAGCGTAAAGCATCGGGAATGAAACTGGACCGCGGTCCGTTTGGGATGCTAGAAAAGTAAACGGACCTCGGTCCGGATCGTAACGGCAGTGTTTCAGCACCCTTGGAGTTCGCATGTCTGTTCGCATCCTCGCGCTCGTCGGCAGCCTTCGTGCCGGTTCGCACAACCGTCAGCTGGCCGAGGCGGCCGTCAAGCTCGCTCCCGAGGGCGCCGAGGTCGTGCTCTTCGAGGGCCTGGCCGAGATCCCCTTCTACAACGAGGACATCGACGTCGAGGGCAGCGTCCCCGCCGCCGCCACCGAGCTGCGCGAGGCCGCGCAGGCCGCCGACGGGTTCCTCTTCTTCTCCCCCGAGTACAACGGCACCATCCCGGCCGTGCTGAAGAACGCCATCGACTGGCTGTCCCGCCCGTACGGCGCCGGCGCCTTCGGCGGCAAGCCGGTGGCCGTCGTCGGTACGGCCTTCGGCCAGTACGGCGGCGTGTGGGCGCAGGACGAGACCCGCAAGGCCGTCGGCATCGCGGGCGGCAAGGTGCTGGAGGACGTCAAGCTGTCCATCCCCGGCTCGGTGACCCGCTTCGCCGAGACCCACCCGGCCGACGACGCCGAGGTCGCCGCCCAGCTGACCGAGGTCATCGCGCGCGTCCACGGCCACGCGGGCGAGGCCGTCGCCGCCTGATCGACGGCACCAAGGGCAGACCCCGAAGGGGGCCGGAGCAGACCTGCTCCGGCCCCCTTCGCCTGCTCCGCCCGCTCCGCCTGCTTCGAGCCCTTCACCTGCTTCGCCCGCTTCACCCGCGTCTTCCCTGTCACGCCACCGCCGTCGGCGCCAGTTCGCGCAGCTCCCGCAGTGCCGCCGCCACCGCCGGGCGCTCCCGGCAGCCACGGCGCGTGCAGGTCAGCAGCTTGCGGTGCGGGTTGCCCGCACAGCGGACGCGGGTGAGGGGCAGGTGCGGGGGCAGCTGGGCCAACCGTGGGACCAGGGCGACGCCCAGCCGGTGGGCGACGAGGTGGGCGGTGACGTTCCAGTCCACCGCGTGGTGGATCACACCGGGCGTGAAGCCGGCGGCCCCGCAGGCCGACATCACATGCGTACGGCACGGGTTGTCCGGCACCGGCGCGATCCAGTCCTCGTGCGCCGTCTCGGCCAGGTCGACGCTCCCGCGCCCGGCCAGCGGATGATCCTCGGGGACGACGAGGTCGTACGGGTCGTCCAGCAGCGGCTGCTGGTCGAAGCGCGCGTCACCGAGCGGCGGGTTGTGCGGGGTGACGTCGACGACGGCCAGGTCGGCCTCCCCCTCGAAGAGCAGGTCGAAGCTCTCCTTCACCGCGGCCTCCAGGATCCGCACGGTCAGCTGCGGATGCCGCTCCCGCAGCCCTACGGCCATCGGCGCCAGCAGCACCGACACGGCCGTCGGGAAACCGGTGACGCGCAGTGGCCCGGCGGGGGCGCTGTACTCGGCGCGCAGATCGAGTTCCGCCTCCTCCCAGCGGGCCGCGATCGCGTCGGCGTGCGCGAGGAGACTCTCGGCGGCGGCGGTCAGGCGCACCCCGCGGCCCTGCGGTTCCAGCAGGTCGACGTCCAGATCGCGGGCCAGCTGGCGGATCTGCTGCGAGGCGGCGGACGGGGTGAAGTGCAGGGCGTTGGCGGCGGCGGTGACCGTGCCGTAGTGGGCGACGGCCCTGAGGACGTGCAGTCGGCGCAGGTCAATCATGAAGCCTACGCTTCAAGGTCGGCTCCAGAAAGTCAACCTGGACGTGTAAGGAGATGGGGACGCACCCTGGATCGTGTCGCGACGGCCAACCAGCCACGAGGTACGAGGAGTCGCCATGACCAGCACGACCGCCACCGTCTGCCCGCACTGCGGGTGGCCCGACGGCGCCGAGCCCTTCCAGGTGCTCTCCCGGCACAGCACCACGACCGGCCACACGGTGTGGACGCGTTGCAGCTGCGGTTCGCTGCAGATGCGGGTCGTCGACGGCTGCGGGGTACGTGTCGTCTCCCGCAGCCGTCCCGCCGAGGCTCAGTCGAGTTCGGCCAGCCGCTGAACGGCCCGGGACACGAAGCTCTCCATCCATCCGGAGGTCTCGCCCAGACGCGGGGAGAGGATCACGGTGTCGATGCCGAGCTTCGTGTAGCCCGCGATGTCCCGGGTGAACGCGTCCAGGTCGCCCTCGGTGGCGGGGTCCGCGCCGTAGGCGACGGTCTTGCGGATCGTGTCGTAGTCGCGGCCCTCGGTGTCGCAGTGGCGGCGCAGCACGTCGAGCTTGTGCGCGACCTGCTCCGGCGAGGTGGTGAACAGGTTGCACGCGTCGCCGTACCGGGCCACCAGCCGGAGCGTCTTCTTCTCCCCGCCCCCGCCGATCATGATCTCGGGGTGCGGGGAGCTGAGGGGCGCCGGCACGCAGCGGGTCTCGGTCAGCCGGTAGTGCCGGCCCTCGAAGGGGCCGTTGGCCTCCGGGTCCCACATCTGCAGGCAGATCCGCAGAGTTTCCTCCAGCCGCTCGAAACGCTCGGCGACCGGCGGGAACGGCACGCCGAGCCCCTCGTGCTCCCGGTCATACCAGGCGGCGCCGATGCCGAGGGTGGCCCGGCCGCCGGACAGTACGTCGAGAGTGGTGGCGATCTTTGCGAGCAGGCCGGGGTGGCGGTAGGTCACGCCGGTCACCAGGGCGCCGAGGCGGAGCGTGGAGGTGTGGGCGGCGAGATAGCCGAGGGTGGTGTAGGCCTCCAGCATCGGGTCCTCGGCCCGGTCGTTGAACTCCATCTGGAAGTAGTGGTCCATCACCGACAGCCAGCTCACGCCGGCCGCCTCGGCGGCGGTGCCCGCGGCGGCGAGTTCGGCGCCGAGCGCGGGACCCCCTCCGGAGTGGTCGAACCGGTTGATGTGCACTCCGACGCGCATGGCTGTCTCCGTTCGCCCGGATCGCCAGGACCTGTCCCGGCCGACCTTTTCGACGCTAGTTCTTGGAGCGCTCTCGAAGTCAAGCCTGTGTCTGAGGTGCTGATGTGGATCTTTCGGCAGGTCTATCCCGGCGGTGCGTCCGGGTTTGTCGGGCCGCTGCTTCAGCGGTGTTGTCCGGTGTGCGATGCCCCGTTGGAGGCGGGGTCCGCGCCGCGAGCGAAGGTGACATCGCCCCGCCGCCGGGTGCGCACAGCCCCGCCTGATGACCCGTCGGCTCACCCGTCGCAAGGCCCGTCCCGCCGAACGGCGCGACGTCGCCCACGGCTACGTGGTCCCGGAAGCCGCCTGATCACACCGCCGGATTCGTGGCGGGGTTCGTAAGAGCATCGAGCTGGGCAGCGAGGTCGGGGTGGTCCGGGGTGAGGTGGGGGCGGGTGGCGTTGAGGGGGTGGATGAGGTCGGCGGGGTCGTCGTGGGCGAGGGCCGCGTGGAGCTGGCTGAGCGGGTTGCGGGCTGCTGTTGGCAGGTCGGTGAGGGCGGTGATCTGGCCGGCGATGCGGCGTAGGTCGGCTGCGTTGTGGCGGGCCCAGGCGGCGGTGGTGCGTTCGGCGGCGCGGCGTTCGCGGGTGGCCTGGACGCGTTGTTCGCCGGTGGTCCCTTCGGGTCCGGGGCGGCCGCGCAGGTAGCGGCGCTCGGCGGCCTGACGGCTGGCGACGCCGAGGGGGTGGGCGAGGTCGGCCCAGCTGGCACCCGCGTCGCGGGCGGTTTCGATCAGGCCGGTCTCCCATCCGGCGAGCCGCTCGCGGACCTGCCGCAGCAGCAGAAGCGAGGCCAGGGCCTGCTCGGGGCCGACGTCGTCGGTCTCGGCAGTCCCTGGGACCTCATGCCGGGCAGCATGCAGGGCGTCGTCTATGGCGTGCAGGGCGGCCGCGGCGGCGAGGAACGACGCCGGGCTGTGTGGTTGGGCGCTGGACGATGACGGCTGGTCGGCCGGGGTCATAGGCACCTCCTTCAATGGGTCATCGTTTGGACGACTCCACGTTTGTCATCCATCCGATGACATGTTACAACGGATTCAGTGAAGCGCATTGGCAGCAACTGCCGAAACTTCCTGGAGGTGTTTTCCGATGTTGATGCGCACCGACCCCTTCCGTGAGCTGGACCGGCTCGCCCAGCAGCTGATGGGCCCGGGCACCTGGTCCAGGCCGTCCCCGATGCCGATGGACGCCTACCGCGAGGGCGACCAGTACGTGGTGGCCTTCGACATCCCCGGCGTCAGCGCGGACGCGATCGACATCGACGTCGAACGCAACATGCTGACCGTCAAGGCCGAGCGCCGGCCCGCGACGAAGGCCGACGACGTGCAGATGGAACTGTCGGAACGGCCACTGGGCGCCTTCTCCCGCCAGATCGTCCTCGCCGACACGCTGGACACCGAGCACATCCATGCCGACTACGACGCGGGCGTGCTCACCCTGCGTATCCCGATCGCCGAGCGCGCCAAGCCCCGCAAGATCGCCATCGGTGTCGGATCGGGCCGCAAGGAGATCTCCGGCTGAGCCGGACCCGATGAGGGCTGAACAACGGCGGAGGACGGGTACCTGATCTCCCCCCAGGCCTGTCCTCCGCGCCCCCGTGGACCGAGGAAGGATGGCGGCCGTCATGACGGTGCGACGGGATGTGTTCCTCGACCGTGTGACGGAACGCGGCGAGTACGACACCCTGCAGGAAGCCGACCGTGCGGCCCGCGGGCGCTCGCCCTGCTGGGCGCACACCTGGTCGGCGAGGTACGCGCCCAGCCGGCGGCGCGTCTGCCGGGAGACTTCGCCCTGATCCTGCTCAACCCGCTGCAGAGCGCCGAGCCGCTGCCCCCTGAGCGGTTCGTGCGCGCGACCGCGGCTCCCCGCGGGCTACGGCCTCCTCTTCGGCCGCCCCCAGCCCACCTGACCACCCGCCCCCGGTGACCGCTCACCGGCCACCACGACCTGGTGACAGAAAGGCAACCATCGCAGTGATGTCCGACCACAGCGCACCGATCCAGCAGCCCTACGGGAGCGCGTATGAGCACATGCTGGAAAAGGTTCGCTACGAAGGCGCCTACCCCACCCGGGAGAAGGCCGAGGAAGCCGTCCGCCGCGTCCTCGCCGGACTGGGACGCCAGCTGACCGGCGACGAACGCGTCGAACTGGCCGCCCGCCTCCCCGTCGAAGCCGCGCGCATCCTCACCGCCCAGATCCCCGACACCCGGCCGCTGGGCGGCTGGGCCTTCGTCAAGGACCTCGCCGCCCGCACCGGCGCCTCCCTGGCCACCACCCGCTGGGACACCGGATCCGTCTTCTCCGCCGTGGCGGCCTACGCCGGACCCGACCTCGTCACCCGCATCCTGCGCCGGCTCCCCTCCGGCTACGCGCTGCTGTTCGGCCGCGCCGAACTCACCCGAGCCGCATAGGCGGGCCGCGCCTTTCCGGCGCCGCAGTATGCCGGTGACCGTGATGCGTGCACGCACAGCAAAGAGTGCGCAGCGCGTCATGGTCACCGGCATCACGCTGACGCGGCCAGGGCCTTCACGTAGTCCGACACCGATGCTGGAAGCACCGCTCATACGCGCTCCGAGGATCACGAATAGGCACTCAAGCTGCCCGGGTCAAGCCGGTCCGGCGAGCTGGTCGCCCAGCCGGGTGCGGCGGTACAGGACCCGCCGTCCCTCGCGTGCCCGGGTGACGAGCCCCGTCGCGTGCAGCACCTTGAGGTGCTGGGAGACGGCACTGGGCGTGACACCGAGACGGCGGGCGAGCTCGACCGTGGGAAGCGGTTCGGCGAGCAGTCGCAGGACCGTGGTGCGGGGCGCGCCCAGCAGTGCGGTGAGGGCGGAGGCGTCGGGCTCGGGGCACGGTTCCCACAGGGTGGCCACGCCTCTGCTGGGATAGGCGAGCATCGGCGGTTCGTCGGCGCTGACCGGGGGCGCCGGCTTGTGTGCGAACAGGGACGGCACCAGACGCAGCCCGCGCCCGGATCCGTCCACCTCGTGCCGGCCGATCATCCGGTCGACGCGCAGGACGCCGTCGCGCCAGCGCACGTTGCGGTGCAGGTCGGAGAAGAGCAGGTGGGCGCCGCCCGTGGCGAGCTGCCGGGCGCGGTGGGTGATGTCGGCCTCCAGCACGAGGCGCATCCGGGGCCAGTCCGGGAGAAGGGCCGACTCCCAGTAGCGCAGGAGGAGTTCGCACAGCTCCTCCAGCAGCTCCGCGACGGGTGCGTCGCCGGGTGCGGTGATCCGGCGCAACGCATCCGGGAGGGGGTGGGGGACATGGGTCGCGTGCAGGTCGCGTCGTACGAGTTCCGGGGGCGTCGCCGCCACGACGGCGAGCTGGTCCTCCAGCAGGGGTGCGAAGGTCGACGGGCGCGGGGTCAGGAAGTCGGGCAGGGTCAGGTTCTGTCCGACCAGGGCACGCAGCAGCCGGGCGTCGGCGGGGTCGAGCCGGTCGAGCACCGAGCGGCGCCACGAGGCGTGCAGGGGGTAGAGGCCGGGCGCGCGCAGGGCCCGCAGGCTGCCCATGACCTCCCGCAAGGGGGAGATCGCGAACCGGGTGTCCGCGAGGTCGTCGACGTCGAGCAGGAAGCTGATCATTAAGCCCCGGCCTACATCCTTTGGCAACTGGCCGTCGCCGCCGTGGACTTCGGCGTATGACGGATCACAACCACCGGCAGACTACCGCCGCGATCACGCTGCTCGCCTTCGCGTGCGGAGTCGCCGTGGGCAATGTGTACTTCCCGCAGGCGATCGGCCCGTTGGTGGCGGCAGGCCTCGGCGTCTCCCCCGATGCGGCCACCACGGTGGTGACCGCGACCCAGTTCGGCTACGCGGCCGGCATCTTCCTGCTCGTCCCGCTCGGCGACCGTATGCGGCCCCGCCGGCTGCTCGTCACCCTGCTCACGCTGACCGGCCTCGGCCTGCTCGCCGCGAGCACGGCGCGGACACTGCTGCCGCTGGCCGCCGCGAGCATCCTCGTCGGCGCCGCGACGGTGATCGCCCCGCTCGCCGGTCCGCTGGCGGCCTCTCTGGTGCCGGCCGAGCTGAGCGGCGTGGTCAGCGGCACCCTGCTCAGCGGCTGCCTCGCCGGCATGCTGCTGTCCCGCGCCGTGGGCGGCGCCCTCGGCGACTGGCTGGGCTGGCGGGCGCCGTACGTCCTGGCCGCCGCGCTCTCCCTGACGGTCGCCGCCCTGCTAGCCCGTCTGCTGCCGTCGTCTCCCCCGGCCGCCGCGGCGTCCTACCCGGCGCTGCTCGCCGCACCGCTGCGCCTGCTGCGCACCGAGCCCGAGCTGCGCCGCTCATGCCTGTACCAGGCCACGGTGTTCGCCGGGTTCTCCGCGGTGTGGACCGCCGTGGCGCTGCTGCTCACGGGCCCGGCGTACGGCATGAGCGCGCGGGCGGCCGGGCTGCTGGCCCTGGTCAACGCGGCGACGATGCTGTGCACGCCGGTCGCGGGCCGGCTGGTGGACCGCCGGGGACCGGACCGGGTCAACCTCGTGTGCTTCCTGGTGGTCGGCGTGTCCGCGCCCGTCCTGGCGTTCGGCGGCCTCGGCGGCGTACCCGGACTGACCGCGCTGGTCGCCGGCACGCTGCTGCTGGACGTCGGCATGCAGTCCGGGATGGTCGCCAACCAGGTGCGGATCTACGGCATCGACGCGCAGGCCCGCAGCCGTCTCAACACGGCGTACATGACCTGCGCCTACCTCGGTGGCACCGTCGGCTCCTGGCTGGGTGCCCACGCCTACGGCCGCTTCGGGTGGACCGGGGTGTGCGTGCTGGTCGCGGCGCTCACCGGCGTGGCACCGGCCCGCCATCTGTTGGGCGGCTTCAGGCGCTTTCCAGCGCCGCCCGCTCCTGCTTCTTCGAAGCGCGCAGGCTGGTCACCGTCGTGACCGCTAGGACGAGCACGATGAAGCCGAGCGAGAAGGGGATGCTGATCTCGGGGACGTGGACGCCGGACTCGTGCAGCGCGTGCAGCACCAGCTTGACGCCGATGAAGCCGAGGATGATCGACAGCCCGTAGGTGAGGTGGACGAGCTTCTTCAGCAGTCCGCCGATGAGGAAGTACAGCTGCCTGAGGCCCATCAGCGCGAAGGCGTTGGCGGTGAAGACGATGTACGGGTCCTGGGTCAGGCCGTAGATCGCGGGGATGGAGTCGAGGGCGAAGAGCACGTCCGTGGAGCCGATCGCCAGCATCACGACCAGCATCGGGGTCATGACCCGCTTGCCGTTCTCCTGGATCCACAGCTTGGTGCCGTGGTAGCGGTCGGCCACGCCGAAGCGCTGCTCCACCATCTTCAGGAGCTTGTTCTCCTGGTACTCCTCCTCGTGCTCCCCCTTGCGGGCGTCCTGGACGAGCTTCCACGCGGTCCAGATCAGGAAGGCGCCGAAGAGGTAGAACACCCACGAGAACGTGGAGATGATCGCCGCACCGGCCGCGATGAAGCCGGCGCGCAGCACCAAGGCCATGATCACGCCGACCATAAGGACGCGCTGCTGGTACTGGGTCGGGACCGCGAACTTCCCCATGATCAGGACGAAGACGAAGAGGTTGTCGACGCTGAGTGACTTCTCCGTGATGTACCCGGCGAAGAACTCGCCCGTGGGCCGGGCGCCACCGTAGTAGAACAGGCCGAGGCCGAACAGACAGGCCAGGACGACCCAGACGATCGTCCACGTTCCCGCTTCCCGGATGGAAACGTCGTGTGGTTTGCGACCGATGAAGAAGTCCACGGCGACCAGCGCGCACAGGGCCACGACGGTCAGCAGCCAGACGGCGAGGGAAACGTTCACGGGTGTTACTCCTGGTGCAGGTGGGGCTATGACAGCTTCACCGCCGCACGATGGTTCCTTCCACCCGCAGCGGGTGAACAGAGAGTCATGTCCTGGCAATCTCCCTGACCCTGGGGAGCCACCCGCCGTACGGCGGGCAGGTTCCGCCGAACGGCGGCCCTCCGGCGGGGAACGGTGCGCAGATCATGGCCGCAGAGCCGCCCAGGGCACGCGTGCCCCCCGTGTGAGGAGAAGCCATGACCCAGGTCCCGCCCCCGTTCGACCCCGAGCTCGCCGCCGCCCTGGAGCTCATCAGGGAGGTGATCTCGCCCGGCCTCACGATGGACGAGATAGCCGACGTCCGCCAGGGTGCGGGGATCCAGATGCTGGCCGATCTGGATCTGACCCTGGGCGGTTTCTTCGAGGTCGAGGACCGGACGGTGCCCGGTCCCGAGGGCGCGCCGGAGATCTCGCTGCTGATCTGCCGGCCGGCCGCCCCGGCGGACGCGGGCGAACGGCCCGTGATCTACCACGTCCACGGCGGCGGCATGGTGCTCGGCAACAACCGGGTCGGCGTGGACGCGGCCCTGACCTGGGCGAAGGAACTGGACGCGGTCGTGGTGTCGGTGGAGTACCGCCTCGCGCCCGAGCATCCGTATCCGGCGCAGATCGAGGACGTGTACGCCGGTCTGGAGTGGACGGCGAAGCATGCCGCCGACTTCGGCGGGGATCCGCGGCGGATCGTGGCCGCCGGTGCGAGCGCCGGTGGCGGCCTTTCGGCGGCGTTGGCGTTGCTCGTCCGGGATCGCAAGGGGCCGGAGCTGATCGGGCAGATGCTGATGTGCCCGATGCTCGACGATCGCAACGACAGCCCGTCCACCCGGCAGATGGCGGGGCTGGGGGTCTGGGACCGTACGGCGAACGAGACCGGGTGGACGGCGCTGCTCGGGGAGCGGCGCGGTGGTGCCGACGTTCCCGCCTACGCGGCGCCGGCCCGTGCGGAGGACCTGTCCGGGCTGCCCCCGGCGTTCCTGGACGTGGGCTCCGCGGAGACCTTCCGGGACGAGGTCGTCGCCTATGCGTCCCGGCTCTGGCAGGCGGGTGGGGCGGCCGAGCTGCATGTGTGGCCCGGCGGGTTCCACGGGTTCGACGGGTTCGCCCCCCAGGCGGCGCTGTCGCAGGCTTGCCGGGAGGCGCATCTGGCGTGGCTGCGGAGGCTGCTCAGCCAGTGAGAGTGAGCCGCGCCCCATCGTCTGCCGGGTGCTGTCGTCTGCCGGGTTCTGTGGCTGTGCGGGCGCGGATGGTCTGTGGCTTCTCGCGCTCACACGGCCGAGCCGCATACCGACAGCACCCCGCGCCCCTTCGGGCCGGCCGCGCGCCCCGACGCATCGAGCACAGGTGACCCGACCGTCCCGGCCGCTTGACCGCATGGCGCACCATTGGCCTATGAAAGAGCTGGCCGGGCGCCTGACCGCGCTCGATCCGGACGCCGGTGCCGCCGTCCGGGTCATCGCCTACTTCGATCGGCTCGCCGAGTCCCGCGCGGGGCTGGAGACGCTGGTGCGTGGGGCCGCCGTGCTGGCCGGGGTGCCGGCGCGGCTGGTGGACGCGGACCGGCGGGTGCATGTCCGGGTCGAGCCCGACGGGACGCGCCGGGAGAGCGAGATGCCGCCGGACCCGGCCTGGCCGTCCGCCGCGCTCACGCCGGGCGGTGCTCCGGCGCTGTGGCTGGAGCGGGCCGCGGCGGCGGAGCCCAGCGTCGTCGACGCGGTGATCCTGGAGCGGGCCGCCGGTGCCGTAC
The DNA here is from genome assembly GCF_042740355.1 of Streptomyces sp. NPDC059010. Classification (NCBI taxonomy): domain Bacteria; kingdom Bacillati; phylum Actinomycetota; class Actinomycetes; order Kitasatosporales; family Streptomycetaceae; genus Streptomyces; species Streptomyces sp. NPDC059010. Next base: position 1,335 of record NZ_JBHYJA010000064.1, on the reverse strand, counting down.
GGCTCGTGCTGGACCGGACGCGCGGGCGGGCGCCGGCCGATGATCCGGCGCTGGTCGAGACCGTCCTCGACGCCACGGCCCCGGAGGCGGCGCGACTGCACGCGGCCCGTCGGCTGGGGCTCGACCCCACCGCACCGGCCCGGGCCCTCGCCCCGCTGGACGGCCGCCCCCGCATCGTCGCCGCGCACGCCGAGGCCGGGCCGCCCGACGGCCGCGTGGGTGTGGGTCCCGCCGTCCCGGTGCTCGACCTGCCGCGCTCCTGGTCGCAGGCGCTGGTCGCGCTGCGGTTCACGGCCGAGGGCACCGCGCAGGACCCCGGTCCCGGCGTCGTGCACGCCGACGACCTGGGCGGCATCGCGCTCCTCGCCGACCTCGTCGTACCGGGCGCCGAGCCGCCGCCCGACGTACAGGCCCTGGAGGCGGCAGCGGCGGCGGCGCCCTGGCTGCTCGCCACGCTGCACGCCGTCGCCTCGACGGTGAGCCTGCGGGCGGCGGCGGCCGAGATCAACGTCCACCACTCCACGCTCCAGGAGCGGCTGGCCCACGCCGAGCACCTGCTGGGCTGGCCGCTGCGGACGCCGCAGGGCAGGTTCAGGCTGGGGCTTGCGCTGACGATGCGGCATCTGACGCGGCCGTGACGGCGGCGCCGAGGGCTGGAGTGGCCGCGCGGACGGTAGTCGCTGTGGCCGGCGTCAGCGCAAGGCGTCAGCGGAACTCGTGCACGACCTCGATCATGCCGACGATGTGGGCGTTGAACTCGTCCAGCTCCTCGGCGGGCACCCACAGTTCGAGAATGGTCTCGCCGCCCGCCTGCTGGACGGGGTACCGGCTCAGGAAGTCCGAGTCGACCTCGAACCGGGTCACGAACCCGGCGCCGTCGTGCTTGACGTTCCAGTCCCGGGCGATCCGCACCGCGTAGTCCTCGTTGAGCACCGGGTAGAAGATCGGCTGCTCGGGCAGCCGCGGGGGCCAGGCACGCCAGTCGAGCTCGCGGACCAGGTCCAGTTCCTTGGGGCCGGTGGGTCGCCAGAGAGTGGTGGTCGGGGGTCTGCTGATCATGGGGGCCGACGATATCCAGGCCCCGGCGCGACGGCCACGGAGTTTCCCGTACTCCTTGCACGCGCGCTCTACACGCATTCGCTGGAAATTTCACACATGCCCTATCCTGGAGGTCATTCACCTCGGGACGGAGGACACCGGCGCCATGACCGCCACGGACCCCGCGCTCACCGCCCTCGCCCAGGGCTGGTGCGCCCTCTCCCTGCTGCACGGGAGGATCGAGGCGCACATCGAGCGCGCCCTGCAGGCCGGGCACGACCTGAGCGTGCGCGAGTA
>NZ_JBHYJA010000063.1:0-52762 GCF_042740355.1 Streptomyces sp. NPDC059010 | reverse complement strand
TAAGCGCACCCCACCTTTATAAACACTTCAATTGTGTTGGGCAGCGTCATTTGTTTATACGACACAGTTTGGTTAATCATAACTGGCCGCGGCTATGGACCCCGCCGATGACAGCGGGGACCTTCGCTCCGTAGACCGGTTGGCTTGTGCTACGCCACCGCGCCTCCGAGGATCCGCAGTGAGTACTTGTCATGCGCCCGGTGCAGAATCATCGTCACCGGACCCGAGGTGAACACCCCGCTGACCACGTACTCCTTGTTGTTGCCGGTCTTGGCGACCTGCCTCGCATACAGGGAATCGGTCTCCTGCTTCGCCTGCTTGAGCCACGAAGAAGCCTTGCCGTGGTCGACTCCGGCCACGTTCAGGCCGGTGCAGGCGGCGAGGAAGCCGAAACCACCGGTTTGCTTCGTGCCGGTTCGGCACAGCAGGGATGACAGGTTCTCGTGATCGGCGTATCCGGCCGAAACCGTCAACCCGTTCCCGCCGCGCCCGTGGACATAGGTTCTCTTCTTCCCGTCGGGCATCTCCTGCTCAACGGGCTTGTCCAGCTTCAGCTTCCAGGACTTCGCGAGCCCGGTGAGGAAGCTCTTCCCGGTGTATCCGTCGGCCATCGCCCCCGCCGCGCCGAAGCTGGGCCGCTTGTCGCCGGCCACCGCGTGCTTCGGCAGATCGGCGGCACGCGGCGCGGTCCGTGTCTTGGACGGCTCGGGGCGAGGCGCCGCGGCCCGAGCAGGCTCGGACGCCGCCGGTTCTGGGCTGCTCTGGCTGCAGGAGACGGCTCCCGCCGCGCCGATGACGACGGTCATCAGCACGACGGGAACGCGGAGGGCGGCGCGCATCACAGGCCACCGTCGACGAGGTTGCACGCACCGGGTTCGGCGTAGTTGAACGGAACGAAGGCGATCGCGTCGAACACCACGTTGTCGTCTCCGGTGCCGGCGTCGTGCAGGTTGTCCGCCTCGATCCGGCCGCCCTTCCAGAAGCTGAAGGTGCCCATCTCGAACCAGGTGTCCTTGCCCGCGCTGCGCGTTGCCTGGTTGACCCGGCAGTAGTCGGGCTTGGCGCCGGCCGTGTTGTCGCCCGGGATGAAGTTGTACCGGACGATCGCTTCCGCGCCATGGCTGGGCAGATGGAGATAGATCTTGTAGCGCTGGCCCGGCTGGTCTCCGGAGGGGAGCTTGGCCTGGTTGACCTGCCACCGACCGGTGATCTTGTGGAAGTAGTCGGTGTCCGGGTAGCTGTGCGTGAAGTAGACGTGGTGGTCGTACCCGGCTCCGAGCTGGTGGAGGTCGATGGGGGCGAGGTAGGGGGTCGCGCGGAAGGTGCCGTTGTCCCTCAGCATGGTGATGTTGTCACCGGCCTGGAGGGTGAACTTGCCGTCGTCGGCTCCCTCGAAGTCCCCGCATCCGTAGGTGTCCTCGTGCTGGCCGAGGTCATCGACGATGATGGCGTTGGGGTAGACGCTCGGGTGGTCGATGCACGGGCCGTGACCGTACTTGCTCTTGAGCTCGGGCTCTCCCGAGCCGAGCGAGTAACTGAGCTTCTCGGTACTGGAGTTGCCGGTGCTCTGTGAGCCCATCCAGTCCACGCTGCCGTCCCAGTAGCACTTCGAGTCCCAGCTCGGGCACGGGTCGGCCGCGCTCGGGTTGCACGAGTTGAGGGACGGGTCGCAGAACAGGGTGCGCGGGGCGGCCTTGATGCCGCCGAACGGCATGTTCGGCTTGGAGTACGACGCTTCGCCGTCCCAGGTCATCTGCGGGACTTCCGCCCAGCCGAAGATCTTTTCCGGGTAGTTCCAGTCGCCGGGGTGGGAGGCGTCGTCATAGCTGTAGCGCAGGAACGGCTGCCGGTCGGCCGGGTAGCGCGGGTTGATCGGGTTGTTGAAGAAGCCCAGGCCGACGGCGCCGGAGGTGTAGACGCCGGAGTTGTAGCCCCACAGCGCCGTGTACCAGTTCTCGATGTAGGCCGGGCTGCCGTTGTTGATGTTCATGCCCAGGGCCTTGAGCTGGTTCCACTTCTCGGCCAGGATGCCCAGCCCGGCGGCGATGTTCGCCGCGTAGTCGGTGGTGACGGCACCGGCGCGCAGCGGGGAGAGCTGCTCGGCGTGCTTCTCCGACATGCCGGTCGTGACCTGGGCGATGCCGTAGCCGCAGTCGGCCTTCTCCCGGTTGGGGTAGCCGTGGATGCCGTTCGCGTTGCCGTACCAGTCGGACTTGGTGACGTTGCCCGAGTCGCCGTTCATGGAGTGCCAGGACGCCTGCTTGAAGTTGGACTCCTGGGCGAGGATGCCCAGCATGACCTGTGCGGGAATGTCACCTCCGCCGGTCAGCGGCGGCTTGGGGAACAGGCCCTGCGGGGTGTAGGCGGCAAGGCCGGTGTCGTGCCAGTTCTGCGGGCGGGACACCTTCAGCTCGCCGTGCACGGCCTGGTCGACCGCCCACTCGACCATGTTCGCGCTGGGCTGGAGCGCCTGGCGCTTGGGATCGTTGCGCTTGACGATGCAGGGGGTTTCCATCGTCCCGACCTTGCCGTAGACGGCAGCGCCGGATCCGGACAGGCACTGCGATTCCGGCCCGCCCTCACCGCAGGTCAGTGGGTCGTCGTCATCGGCCATGGCGAACGCGGCCGGGTCCAGCGGCAGCGAGGAGTCCGGCTTGGGCCGCTTGCGGTCGGCGTCCACGAGCGTGGTGGCCTTCGCACCGCTCCTGAGCGCGGTCGCCTTGACGGTCAGCGTTCCGGCGCCCTCTTTCGAAGCCGCGCCGATGCGGGTGGTGATGCCCTTCATCTGCTCGGAGAACACCGAGTTGGTCACCAGATGACCGTGGCGGGAGATCCCGGCCACCCGGCCGTCCACCGCGTGCTTGGCGAGCCCCGGGGCCTTGCCGGTGTCGATTCCCTGTACGTCGCCGACGACCGCGTCGCCGCCGGCCACGGGGAGGAGCTTGACCTTCCCCTTGGGGGCGCGGCCCAGCTCGGTGAAGTCCTTGCCGTTGAAGCGGGAGATGACGCTGCTCTTGTCGTCGACCGTGCCGACGTCCACCGTGCCGTTCTTCGAGGCGGTCAGCGCGAACATCGGGCCGGGCAGCGCGGCGAGCTTGCGGGCGGACAGCTTCCTTCCGCTGCCCTTCAGGTCGACGAGGTTGCCGCCGAGCACCCCGACGGTGCCCTTCTGCGTGGGCGTGACGTGCGTCAGATAGCCCTCGACCGCACGGCGGGAGGAGACCGATCCGGTGGCCGCGTCGACCGAGATCACCGTCGTGGAGCCGGCGGATCTGTCGGTGGCCGAACTGGAGGTGAACGCCACCTCGTCGTCCGCTCCGCAGCCGGGCGTGAAGTACGCCAGCTGGACCCGGTCGGGAACCTCGGTGACCTTGCCGTCGGAGAGCCGGATCACCGCGGCGAACGCGCCGCTCTCGTACGCGCCGGGCTCGTTGGCCCAGGCCGAGGGGGCGTAGACCGCCGCCGCGTAGTTCCCCGATCCCGTGGTGCAGACGTAGCCCGTCCATGGGCCCACGTCGGACAGGTTCTTGCGGTTGAGGCGGGCGATCTCGTAGAAGGAGAAGCCGTCGCTCTCCCGCGCCGCCAGGATGTGCAGTCCCTCGGCGTCGCCGGTGGCCTGCACGATCGCGTCCGACGACGAGGCGTAGCCCGATCCGAGGTCCTTGCCGGGGGCGGAGAAGAGGCGGGGCGTCGTGGCGTCGGCGGCGGCAGGGGCCGTCTGCGCCGGGGTGTCCGAGGAGGCCAGCGGGACTAACGCCGCGGATGCCGCCACCACGCTCATGGCTATCAGCGGGTTCGTGGCGAAGTATCTCCGGAGCCCTCTTGTGCGCATCATCTTCCTCACATCCAGTCCGTGCACATGCCGTGCACGATCGGAAGGCTCGCGTCGTTGTTGTTCTTGACGTACCTCAGCGGCGCGGGGTCGTACTGGGCGTTGACGTCGTTCCAGCACGCCTTCGCGGTCGTGGTCTTCCAGTTCTGCATCTTGGTGTAGGCGCCGGCCACACCGTCGGTGAGAAGGCTCGTGGTGTCGTAGTCCTGGATGCCGCCGTCGGGATCACGTGTGGTCCACAGCGTCCCGTACACGTAGTCGGGGGACGTGTCGAGATCGCGTGAGATCTTCGCCCACACCCCCTGGCACTTCGGCGACCACATCAGCCGCACCACGACCGACTTGTCCTCCTCGGTCACCTGCTGGAGGATCTCGGCGTCGTCGTCACACCCCATCTGAATGGGGTCCTTGCCCGAACAGGTGGCCCGCCAGCAGTCGGCCGCGGTCGCCGGGGACGCCTGAATCCCCTGAAAGGCTCCGGCCAGCAGCGTCAGGGCAGCCGCCGCCGGGCCCCATCTACGTATGCCGTGCACACGCATCACCCCAGATCTTTCTTCGCCGTACCGCATCATGCGCAGCACCTATGACCGTGTTCATCCTTGTTGTCCCTGTGTAACTTCGGCATCAGAAGACACGCGGAGCCTACGCGAACACATGCGCGAACCACGGGAGTTGGGGCTCCCTTTACCTGCGCTGACGCCGAGGGAGCCGACACGGCCCGGGTGCGTCTGCGCCCCGCCCCGGTGCCTACACTTCCCGCCATGGACGACACGTCGCTGGAGCAGCTCGGAGCGGGCAAGTACCTGCTCGTCACCAGTTACCGCAAGAACGGCACCGGCGTTCCCACGCCGGTGTGGGTGGTCCGCGACGGCGACGCGCTGGGCGTGTGGACCGTCGCCGACTCCTGGAAGGTCAAGCGCATCCGGGCCCGTGGGGACGTCCTGGTCGGGCCCTGTGACCTGCGCGGCAGGCCCACCGGTGGGCAGGTCCCGGCGACCGCCGAGATCTGCGACCAGGCGACCGGTGCCCGCTACCGCCGGCTCATCGCCGGCAAGTACGGGATCACCGGCCGCCTCACACTGCTCGGCAGCCGACTGCGCCGTGGCGTGAACGGCACGGTCGGCATCCGGATCACACTGACGCCCTGACCCGGGTCGAGGGCGCCCGGTGACGGGTCACGGGGTGTCGACCACCGTGCCCGTCACCACGGGAGCGCCGGGCTGGGGCTCACCGGAGTCGTCGTCCAGGCGAAGGCGCACCGACTCGGGCTGCTCGGCCACGCCGTCCCTGAGGGTCGGCACCACCAGCTCCGCGGTTGTCCTGCCCGCCGGGATGGACACCCCCGGCGAGAGGCCGTCCACCTTGGACAACGGGCGCTCCGGATCCGGGGACTGGCCCGAGTTCTCCAGGAGCCAGCGCGGGTCGACGTCCTTCGTCGACAGTTCCGGGCCGTCGGTGACCGGCAGCAGCGTGAACGTCCCTCCGAGGTCCGTGTCGGCCACCGCGGACAGCGACACCCGCCACTTCAGCGGCTTGCCCTCGGATACGCGGTCGGCGATCGGTGCGATGGAGAGCGAAGGCATCGGGTCGTCGTTCTCCACGGTCACTCCGCCACGGTGCGAGCCGACGACGGCGGTGCGGACCGCCTTCACGAAGACGTCGTGCTCGATGTCGTTGCCGAAGCGGGGGTTGCCCTCGACCTTCACCGGTACGTCGAGTGCGTGCGTGCCCGGCCGGACCGTCACCAGCCGGTCCGTGACCCTGCCCGTGACGGGGTCGGAGACGAACAGCCGTACCTGCCCGTCGCCCTGTCCCGCGACGCGCACCGGTACCCGGTAGTTCCGTACGCCCGAGTTCCCCTCCTTGACGGTCAGCCGGCCGATGTCGACCCGGGGCAGCGGAGCCTCCCGCACCACCGGGGTGCCCGGCCGCCAGGCCCAGGCGTCCATCAGCCAGGCCTTCCCGGACCGTGAACGGGGCGTCAGCTCAAGGGACTTGATGTGCTTGAGGTCGAGCGCCGCCGCGTCGTCCGACCCGATCGGCACCCGCACCTCGTGCGCCCAGTACGAGGCGGTGCGGTCCGACCCGGGCAGCCCGTCGGCCTTCACACGGCCGAGGGTCCGGTGCCGCCCGGCGCTGTCGGTGACGGACACGTCCAGCTGGGTGCCGGTGGTGTTCGGCGGCACGATGACACGCAGCGCCAGCGCCTTGCCGCCCGCCAGGGACAGCGGCCGGTCGGGGCGGATCCTCGCGGCGGACCCCGCCGAGGACCAGCTCAGCGCGACCGCGCGGCGGCCGGGCTCACGGTCGGTCTCCCACTGTGCGAAGTGCGGTGAGCCACCGGTCGTCTCCGACGAGAGACAGGCCTTGGCCGCGGAGGGATCGACCGCCGAGCACAGCCGGCCGCCGCTCACCGTGACCTTGCCGTCCGGCAGGAACCCGGCGCCACGGCCCGCGCCGACCGCGTGGGTGAGGACGCGCGCGGGATCCGCCGAGGGCGCGCGGCGGCCCGAGCCGTCGAGCAGCGGGCGTACCCGGTCGTCCTTGGCGACGAACAGCCGTGCCGCCGCCGCGATGTAGCTTGCGCCCGCCTTGTGCTGCTGGTCGGCGGTGAGCCGGGTGCGGGTGCCGGGGGAGCAGACCGGGTCGGGCTGCTCCTCGTCGTTGTAGAAGTCGTCGTCGGCGGGCGCCTCGGCCTGCCCCGGCGTCCACTCGCTGTTGAAGAAGTTGTGGTTGGCGCCGACCACGTAGACCGCGCTGTGCAGGGCGGCGCCCCGGCTGACCCGGCGGGTGCCGTCGACGTACACCTGGCCCTGCAGATCGGAGACGTCGCCGTCACACCCCGGCAGGATCGTCATCGACGGCACGTCCGGGACGGGATTCTGGCCGAAGATCGTCGGGCCGATGAGGACGGTGCCGCGAATGTGCCAGCGCACCCGGCCGTGGTAGCCGTCCTGGTCGGCGGGCGGCGGGTAGAGGCTGTCCATCGCCGCCCGGTTGACGCCCTCGCCGCCTCGCGAGTGCCCCACGAGCAGCACCCGGGACAGATCGGCGCGGGGCGCCTGCCGTACGGCCGCCGGGGCCGAGCCCGGCTGCGCGGACCAGTCGGCCCAGTGCGCGAGATGCTGGCGTACGAGCGAGGAGCGGGCCTGCGCGCCGCCGTCCTCGGCGCTCCAGTCCTGGCCGTTGATGCCGTTGGCGGAGATCGACACCGTCACATAGCCCTGGGAGGCCAGGAGCCGCTGGTCCCGCAGATAGCCCCGGTGGCTCGGCACCGGTTCGGCGCCGGCGGCGCAGGGCCAGTCGCCCGTGACCTCGCCCTGCGGGGTGTAGCAGGTGAAGTGCCGCCCGTGCAGGAACAGGGCGAGCGGGCGCCGGCCGTCGGCATTCTTGGGCGCCACCACCACGGCCCGCATCTCCACCGGCTGGGCGAATCCGGGCAGCCGCACCGGGGGAAGGTCGTACTCGCCGGTGACGGTCCGGTACGCGCCCGGCTTGCCCGGGTCGACCGGGTTGGCGGGCAGCCGCTCCGGGACGGTCACCCCCGAGCGTGCGCCCGAGGAAGCGCCCGGGGCGGTGCCGGGCGCGTCCAGCCGGCGCCCCGCGGCCCGTACTTGCAGATCCCGCACGGAGTCGAGGCGGACCCCGTCGAGGCCGAGCCGGAACGTCCGCCCGTCCTTCGCCTGCGCAGGCCGGCCGAGCAGCCGGTCACCGGCGTAGAACTCGACCCGGGCGTCCCCCATGGGCACCCGCTCGTCGGACCGCCACACCAGCTGTCGCGCCGCTCCCTCGCCGGTGATGCTCCAGTCCGGCGGCAGCCCCTCACCCCGGTCGGCCGCGGGCGGCCGTGTCTCGGAGGCTGGTTGAGCCTGGGCCCACCCTGGCGACGCCCCCACGATCGCGAGCACCGCCACGGCGGTGGCCCATATTCGACGGGCACGAATCACATGCCCCTCCCTTCCGCTCGCTCCGGGACGGGAGGTCCCGGGCTCTCACTGCGAGAGGACGGAAGGGGTCAGTTGTGCGTTGCCTGTGACGAAAGAGAAAGGGGATGGCGACCGTGCCGAACCGGCCACGGACAGGACTGGGCGGACGTCCGACGGGAAAGGCCACCCCAATGACCACTCCCATGAGCACCCCGAGGAGCCGAACTCCCCGCCACCGCGCCGCCGTTGTCGGCACCGGCCACCGCGCCCGGACCTTCACCCACGCCCTCGCCGAACGCCCCGGCCACGTCGTCGCCGCCCTCTGCGACCCCAGCCCCACCCGCATGGCCTTCCACAACCGGCTGCTGGCCGAGGCCGGCGAACCCGCCGCCACCCAGTGGGAACCGGACCGTTTCACCGAGATGCTCGCCCAGGAGGGCATCGACGAGGTCGTCGTCACCACCGTCGACGCCGAGCACGACCGCTACATAGTCCCGGCACTCAAGGCGGGCTGCCGGGTGGTCACCGAGAAGCCGATGACCGTCGACGCGGAGCGCTGCGCCCGCATCCTCGACACGGTCCGGGTGACGGGCAACTCCCTCACCGTCGCCTTCAACTACCGCTTCAACCCGGTGCACGAGACGGTCCGCGCACTGCTCGCCGACGGCGCCGTCGGCGAGGTCCTCTCCGTCCACTTCGAGTGGCTGCTCGACACCCGGCACGGCGCCGACTACTTCCGCCGCTGGCACCGGGAGAAGGACCGCAGCGGCGGGCTGATGGTGCACAAGTCGAGCCACCACTTCGACCTGGTCAACTGGTGGCTCGCGGACGAGCCGAGGGACGTCTTCGGCTACGGGCGGCTCGGGTTCTACGGCCGTGCGGCGGGCGAACGGCACGGACTGCGCCGGGACTACGACCGCGCCCACGGCGCCGACCAGGCCGCCGACGATCCCTTCGCCCTGGACCTGTCGGCCAACGCCACCCTGCGCGCCCTCTACCTGGACGCCGAGCACGACGACGGGTACGTCCGCGACCGCAACGTCTTCGGCGGGCCCGTCACCATCGAGGACGACATGGCCGTCCTGGTGCGCTACGCCAAGGGCGCGACGATGACGTACCACCTCACCGCATACTCCCCGTGGGAGGGCTACCGGGTCATGTTCAACGGCAGCGCGGGACGGCTGGAACTGGAGGTCGAGGAGAGCCGCTGGCAGCGGCCCACGACCCGGATCAGCGCCGCGAGCGGGGCGCTGCACGGGGACACGGCCGCCGAACACGCGGGCGGGGCACGGCTCACGCTGCGTCCGCTGTGGCGGCCTCCGGTGGACGTCCCGCTCGTGACCGCCCACGAGGCGCACGGCGGGGGAGACCCCCGCATGCTCGACGCCCTGTTCGGCCCCGTCGATCCCGCGCACCCGGACGGGGCGGGTACCGGGGGACGTACGGCGCTGCACCCCACGGCGACCGAACGCGACGGCGCGCTGGCCCTGGCCGTCGGGCTCGCCGCCAACCGGTGCTTCGAGACCGGACTGCCCGTCGCTGTACGGGAGTTGGTGCCGGGGCTGTGGGAGGGCTCAGACGGCCGGCAGGGGGCGGCTCAGGTCCAGGCCCGGTAGGGCTCGTCGACCAGCTGGAACACCGGCTCGCCCCGGACCGGGTCCTGTGCCGTGGACAGCCGGACCCGGTCCCCGCTGTGGATGCCGATGAGCGGGCCCATGACCCTGCCGCGTACGACGAACCCCTCGGTCATCTCGACGAGCGACACATTGCGCGCGGCGGGGGTGTTGCGGTGCACCACCGTGGCGTGGCGGATCGTCCCGACCCCCTCGCTGCGCTCCGTGCGCAGCTCGCTGCCCTGACAGACCGGGCACAGCAGCCGGTGGTACATGGCGGTGCCGCACCAGGTGCAGCGCTGGAAGAGCATGGCCTCGGTGTCCGGGGCCGTGGGTTCGAGGAGGCCGGCCGCGAAACCGGTGGTCGGACGAGCAACGCTTCCTGAGTGGTGGTACACGCTGGTCAACTCCCTGCGCTCGGCCGGAATCCCACGTGCTCGGGTCGTCCGTGCACGCACATGCCCGGTTCCTGGTGCCACCGCGCACGGCCTCAGCGTATGGCACTGAGTGCCACTCGTAAAGGCACTGCGTTCCCTGGATTTCCGAATCATTTCCGGATCTCGCGACGAGGCCCGCCGCGCAGGCGCGGGTCAGTCGCGGCCGAGCGTGGTCTCGATCTCCTGGACGACCCGCCACAGCGGCGCACCGCGCCGGGACACCACGACCACCACGTCGTCGGCGGGCCCGTCGGGAGCGGGGGGTGCGGGCGGGGCGACGCCGAAGGTGGACTGCACATAGCCGAGCGCGTGGTCCACCCCGGCGCTCGCGTCGGCCTTCCCGGCCGAGCGCAGCCAGGAGCGCAGCGCGTTGTTGTGCGCCGCCACCACGGCCGCGGCGATCACGTCGGCCTGCAGCGTCCCGTCCCGCCGGCCGGCGAAACGCCCGCGCAGATACTCGGCCAGGGCACGCTCGTAGCGCCACACCACCGACAGCTCGTAGGCGCGCAGCCCGGGCACCTTCTTGGTCAGGCGGTAGCGCTGCACCGAGAAGGTCGGGTTCTCCGCGTACATGCCCAGCACCAGCCGTGCCGCGTCGCAGACCCGCCGCACCGGTTCGTGCTCCTCGTCGCTCGCGGCCAGGAAGGCCGTCATGTCGGCGAGGCACCGCTCGTGGTCGGGGAAGACCACGTCCTCCTTCGACGGGAAGTAGCGGAAGAACGACCGCCTGCCGACACCGGCCAGCGCCACGATGTCGTCGACGGTGGTCTGCTCGTACCCCCGTTCCAGGAACAGCTGGAAGGCCGCCGCGATCAGCGCCTCCCGCATCGGGGGCTTCGCCGTCCCGGCCTCCGTCTTCTCGTCACGGCCGGGCGCCGCACTGCTGGAGCTCATGAACGGGAACGTAGCACCCGAGCGAAGCCGATGGCACTCAGTGCGCCCCAGGCAGGGTACTGAGTGCTGCGAGTTCCTCGTCCGTGACCGGCTCCCCGGAACCGGGCAGCAGCTGCGGGACGCCGTCGATCACCGGATAACGGCGCCGCAGCCGGGGGTTGTAGAGCGCGGAACCCGGTGCGTCCAGGACCAGCGGGCCCTTGTCGAGCGGACAGACCAGGATCCTCAGCAGCGGGTCGTCGTGCCTCATGAGCGGTTCCCTTCGGGGGCGGGGCGGTCGGTGTCGTGCCGCGGCAGGGTGAGTACGACGGCCAGGGCGAGCGCGGTGCCGCCCAGGCGCAGGGTGAGCCGCAGCGGGTCCTGCGGGAGCGGTTCGCCGAACGCGACCGTGCCGCCCGCCACGGCGAACACACAGGTGACGGTGGTGCACACGGGCACGATCAGCGAGGCCCGGCAGCGCTGCAGGGCGGTCTGCGAGAGCACCAGGCCGAAGGCTCCGGTGATGAGCAGGAGGTAGGGGTAGGGGGAGGCGAGCAGAGCCGGCAGCGCCTCGCCGGGCCCCGCGGTGGTGAGACGTCCCGACACACCCTTGATCGCGAGCGAGCTCACCCCGTACAGCAGCCCGATCGCCACGGCGTACACCACACCCGTCGGCGACGGCCGGTGACGCCGCCGGGCCCGCCGCTCGGCGGTGCCGAACAGCCACAGGCCGAGGACCAGCGCCGGAACGCACAGGGCGAGCAGCGTGCCCGCCGCAGCGGTGCGGGCGACCGGCTCGGCGCCGTCGTACAGGGACGCCACCAGCATCAGCAGCGCGACGCCGATGACGGCGACACCGCGCCGCTCGGCAGCCGTCAGCCGCTCGCCGAGCACCAGCGAGGACAGCAGGAGCAGCAGCACCAGGCCGGAGACGAACAGCCCTTGCGCGGCCGCGATCGGCAGCACCCGGTATACGGCCAGCTGAGCGGCGAAGCCCAGGGCCAGGGCCAGCGCGCCGCCGATCCACAGCGGACTGCCGGCGAGCAGGAGCACCGCCCGGCCCGGCCGTCCGGCGCGCAGCGGCGGCAGCCCGGCCAGCGCCCGCTTCTCCAGCACGAAACCGGTGCTGTAGAGGACGTTCGCCAGCAGCGCCGCGGCCACTCCCCACACCATCGCGCTACCTCCGGCGCGCGTGCACGAGCAGGATGGAGGCCAGCGACGGCACCCGGCACGCCAGCCGGTCGAGCGGGCGCAGCGGGCCCGGCACCCCGTGGAAGGGGGCGCCCTCCAGCCGTACGACCGCGAAGCCGGACGCGGTCACGAACTCCCGCAGGGCGCGCGCCGTGAACAGCCGGAGATGGCCCACCACCTGGCTGCCCGGTCGGCCGTGGACCCGGCGCAGGCTCACCTCCGAGAAGACGGGCTGGACGCCGCCGAGCAGCAGCGCACGGTTGTACCAGGCGGCGAGGTTCGGCGTGGAGAGCATCAGATGGCCGCCCGGCCGCAGCACCCGGCGCAGTTCGTCGAGGGCGCCGTCGGGGTCGACGAGATGCTCGACGACCTCGCTGAAGAGCACCGCGTCCGCGCTGCCCGACGCGAACGGCAGCCCGCCGCCCGCCAGTTCGCCCCGCACCACCTGCGGCAGTCGCCGGGCCGCCCGGCGCAGCGCGTCCTGCGACCAGTCGACGCCCACGATCCGGTGCCCGTCCAGGACCGGCGCCGCGACGGCCGCCGCCGAACCGTCCCCGCAGCCCACGTCGAGCACCACGGCGGGCGGGTGGCCCGGCCGTACGGGACCGAGTGCGCGGGCCAGCATCCGGGCCTGCCGCAGGCTGCGCTCCTCACCGGAGGCGACCGGGACGGCGGGGTCCTCGTAGAAGTCGCGCAGTCCCGTGGCGGGGGCGGGCGCGGTCGTGGGGGAGGTGGTCATGGCTCGCTCCGAAGGCCGTACGTCAGGGAGAGGCACTCCTCGAAGAGGCGGGCCAGTGCGGCACCGGCCGCGTCGTCGAGCAGGTCGTGCGACCAGCGCAGCGTCAGATGCAGCCGGCCGCCGGTGGAGGCCGCCGCGAGGCTCAGTCCGCGGGGCATGCGCGCGGGTGCCGAGAACCACACCGCACGGGCCCGCCCCGCATCGCCGAAGTCCAGCGGATACGGCACCCGCCCGATGTTGCTGAGCAGCAGCGTCGACGTCCACGGGGCGACGGCCCGGCGCACCCCACGGGTGAGCGCGCCGCGCACCCCGACCGGCAGCACGGGCGCCGTCAGCAGGGACGCCCCCCCGCCGAGCTGTGCGCGCGACTGTGACTTCAGCACCCGGGTGCGCCGCGCGGTGGTGTGCAGCAGCCGGGCCACGGCCGCCGGATCGGGGCGCCGGGCCAGGAGCAGTTCCGTGTCGGAGCGGTCCTGCGGGGTCACCGGCACCTCGACGAGCCGCGTCCCGTTCCCGATGGGCATCGCGAGGTCACGGGAACGCTCGTCCACGGGCATCGTGATCCGCACCGGGCGGCCGGATCTGCCGTGGGACCGGTTCCAGCGGCCCACCATCAGGGCGGCGGCGACCAGCAGCCGGTCGTTCACGGTCCAGGGAGCCGCCGGATCCGGCTGCGGCAGCGGCAGTTCCCGCAGCAGCATGCCGTTGGCCGCGGTGCCCGCGCGCTGCGGTCGGGCGGCGACGGTGTAGGCGGCGAGCCGTGCGGGCCGGGCCCAGCGCATCCGGCCGTCCCCCTGCGGCACGTCGTACGCCCCGCGCGGGGACGGGATCCGCCCCGCGGCCGTGCTCTCCCCTCCGTAGAGCGCGGCCGTCGTGGCGAGCACCCGCAGCGCGGCCGGTGCGTCGAGCGCGGTGTGGTGGACGGTGAGCAGCAGCACGGACCGTGCGCCGTCCACCGCCACCACCTCCAGCCGCACCGGCGGCGACTGCGACAGCGGCGGGCACAGCGCGAGCGCCCGGGCGCGGGCGCGGGCCAGCGCGTCCGGGCCCGGCCCGGCGAAGGTCACCGGGTCCACGTCCGGTGTGCCCGTCAGCTCCCACTCGTAGGACCGCCGGTACCAGCGGTGCGGCGCCTGGCGCACGAGGATCCGGGAGTGCAGGAGCAGCGCCCGGTGGAACGCCTCCCGCAGCCGCCGCGGCTCAGGCCGGCCGGGCAGATGGACCTCGATATGGACGGTCTCCGGCTCGTCGTCGCTGAGGAAGTGCCGGGACACCTCGTCGACGGTGGGGAACGCCAGCCGCGTCGGCAACGGGACCCTGCCGCGCCCGACACGGGGGTCGGCCGGAAGCGCGGTCACCGCTCGCCCCCCTTCCGGCCGGGGCGGGTCCTTGGCCCGTCCGCCCGCTCACGGCCGCGCGATCCCGGCCAACTCGCGCCGGTCGTCACCACGGCCGCCGACAGGGCCACGATCGCCAGCACCTGTGCGACCGCGCCGAACGCGCCGCGATCCGCCGCGACCGGCACGCCCGCGCCCATGGCCGCGGCGATACCCGCCCCCGCCATGGCCGCGGCCGCGACCGGCACCAGGGCGCCGGGCCACCGCCGGGCCACCAGCGCGAGCACCGGCACCACCAGGGCGAGCGGACCCGCCACCAGCGCCACGACCGCGGTCAGCGCCACCGTGCCGAGGACCGGACCGGGCTGGGGCGGAACTCCCGTGTCCCCGACGGCAGTTGACACGGCCCGCCGACGCCTCACCAAGGCCAGTGCCACCAGCGCGGCGACACCGACCGCGCCGCCGATCAGCCCGGCCCGGTACAGCCCCGCGGGCTCGTACTCCATGCGCACGGTGCCGGACTGGCCGGCCGGGATCAGCCAGGCCTGCTGCCAGCCGTCGAGCCGGACCGGGGTGAGGTCCCGGCCGTTCAGCGTGGCCTTCCAGCCGTCGTTGACGTTCTCGTACGTCCGCAGATACGCCGCCTCGCCCGACCCGGCGGACACGGAGACGGTCCGGCTGTCGCCGCTCCACTCCCGCACGGTGACGGCGCGGTCCGCCGTACCGGAGAGGGCGCGCGGCTCGCCCCGGGACAGCGTGACGTCCGTGACCGCGAGCGGCCCGGCGTCGGCGGCGTCCACGCGGTGCCTGCCGAAGCCCAGCTCCAGGCTGCCGCCCCGCGCCTCCTTGCCGCAGAGCTCGACGGTCACCGGCCGACGTTCCGTCAGATCGCTGACCAGCCCGGACGCCTTCGTCGCGTGGAGCGTGCCGTCGACGTCGAGCGCCGGGCCCTGCCCGCACGGCAGCGAGAAGCGGGCGTCCGGATTCGGACGAGGGGCCCGCAGATCGGCCAGCGCCGGCACGTACACCTCGCTCAGGCCCACCGGGAGCCGGAGCCGTTCGTCTGCCACCGGGTTGTAGAGGGTCAGGGGCGCGGTCCTGGTGACCGTGATGTCGAGGCGGTCCGTGGTGATCGCGTCGAACCGCGCGAGCCCGTCGGAGTCCACGGCGGCCGTCACCGTGCCGTGCGGCGAGCTGATCCGCACCTCCTCGGGGCGGGCGGAGAGGCCGCCCGCGGCCCCGAGGACCATCTCGTCGATCTTCCGCTCGCCCGGCCAGCTCAGATGGATCACGGGCCGGTCCCCGGCGATCCAGGCCGTCGTCAGATCGCCGTCGACCAGGTTCCGCGCGCCGAGCGCCATGCCGTTGCGGCTGGTGGAGTCGGCGGACACGGTGATCCGTGCGCGCTGCTGCGGCGCGACGCGGTCCAGCAGGCGGTCCAGTTCGTCGCCGGGCACGGCCAAGGCCTGGGCCGAGACGCCGTACGCGCTCGTGTCGCCCCGGGTGTGGAACTGCCGGTGCAGTCCCGCCTCCGCCGAGGCCGGAGCGAGGCCGCCCGGGTCGATGCCGCGATGCAGCGAGTACACCTGCGCGTCGGCGTCGATGCTCTCCGCGTCGGTCGGCAGTGCCAGCAGCCGGGTCACCTTCACCCCGGGCACGGACACCTCCGAGAACCCGGCGCCGGACAGCCCGGGCCGCGCCGACTCGGCGCCCAGGATCTCCACCTTGAGCCACTTGGCCCGGCCTGCGGGCGCGCGGACCGACTGCCGCTCACCGTCCGTCCGCAGCGTGCTGTCGGCCGAACCCCGGTTGGTCTCGATCCGCACCCCGGTGGGGGCGGGCCGGGTGGCGTCGGCGGGCAGCGGTGTGAGCTGGAGCGTCGACGGCACGTCCACGGGCCGGGTGAACTCCGCCCGCAGCCACTGGCCGGACGGCCGGCCCGGACTGCCTTCAGCCCAGGCGGTGTCGGGGTCGCCGTCGAAGGCGTTCACCGGGTCGTACTGCGGGAGGGGGAACAGCCAGTTGCCACTGCTGGACGCGGTCACCGACGCGGCGCCGCGCAGTACGGCCGTCGTCTGGTGGCCGGTGCCCCGCACGGGCAGGATCTGCTTCGGCTGCTCGCCCGGGTCCTGGAGGCTGCCGGAGGGGATCCGCTCGGTGGCGGTGTAGGTGTACGAGGTGTTGGAGTTGACCAGGCCGAACCGGGTGTCGGTACGGCGCAGTCCGTCGGCCTCGGCCTTGACCGCGGGGGCGTCGACTCCCGGATGGGCGTCCCCGGCCAGCACGGCGGGCCGGTCGCGCAGCGCCGGGTCGGCGGACAGCTGCAGCAGTGCCTCGGGGCCGCCGCTCACCACGGCCGTGTCACCGGCCGCCGCGATCCCGACGCGCCCTGGCCGCTCGGCGGCCCCCTCGGGCTCGTAGATCTCGACCGCCTGGAGGCGCGGGTAGAGGCCCTGCACCTGGACGGGCGTGTCGGCGGGGATGCGCCCGGCGGTCACCAGCGGGCCGAAGCCGGCGGCCTTGCGGTAGCCGGAGGCCTCCAGGGTCCGCCTGACCGTCTGCGGCGGCACGTAGCCGATCTGGTCGGGGTCGAGGTCGTTGCGCACGACCACCTCGTGCAGCCCCGCCCGGGCCAGATACGCGCGCAGGCCCGGCACCTCACCGCCCGACAGCAGCGACTGCTCGACCGCGTCCAGCGCCCGCCGCGAACCCGCCGTGCCGAAGGGCACGAAGTCCCGCTGCGCCCACCGGGTCTTCGCCAGCACGTCGAAGGGCTGGTCGACGGGGGAGCCCCAGGTGTAGACGCCGTGCGCGGTGGCCGGTACGACGAGGGCACGGCTGTCCGCGGCATGCTCGTCCAGCCAGCCGGCGGCCTGCTCCCAGTGCGAGGGCAGCTTGGTGAACGCGCCCGGCTGCAGGACGGTGCCGTTCACATACGGCCACGCCAGACCCGGCAGCACGAGCAGCGCGGCGATCGCCGGGACGTACCGGCGCCCGCGCGAGGCCCGGGTGCCCCGGCGCTCGGCCAGGACCGCCGTCAGGTGTGCCAGGCCGAGGGCGAGCGCGAGGGCGAGTCCCGGCTGGAACTTGTAGACGTTGCGGAACGGCCGCAGCGTGCCGTCGAGCCACCCCTGCACGGTGCCGTGGAAGGGCGCGCCGAGCGTGCCGCCGTATCCGGCGAGGGCGATCAGCGTGACGGCCAGCACGGTCAGCAGCAGCCAGCGCCGCTCGGGGACGTCCCGTCGGGCCAGCCCGGCCAGGCCCAGCGCGGCGGCGAACGCCGAGCCGAGCACGGTGACGACGGACGCGGCGACGGTCCAGCCGGCCGGCAGCCAGGCATCGCCGAAGTTGAGATACGCCACCCAGTTGCCCGCACCGCGCAGCAGTTCCGTCGCCGACATGGTGGCGGTGGTGGTGTCCGCCTGCTCCACGTACGGCATGAAGTCCTCGCCGTGCGCGCGCAGAAGCAGCAGCGGCACCGTCCACCAGGCGGTCGCCAGCACCACACCCGGCAGCCACCAGCCGAGCAGCGCCCGGCGCCGGGGACCCTTCGGCCGGCTCAGCAGATACAGCCCGACCGGTAGCAGAGAGGCCAGAGTCGAGGCGGCGTTGACCCCGCCCATGAAAGGCACGAGCAGCGCGGAACGGGCGGCGGCGATCCGCGGGCTCAGCGTCGCCGAGGTCAGCGGCAGCAGCACCCAGGGCAGAAGCGCCCCGGGCAGCGCGGCGGCGGACGTGGAGCCCACGACGATCGTGAAGGTCGGCCACAGCGCATAGGCCACCGCGCCCAGGACACGGGTCCCGGACGAACCGACGCCCAGCCGCTCCGCCAGCCGCAGCGCACCCCAGAACGCCGTGGTCACGACGATCGACAGCCACAGCCGCTCGGCCAGCCACACCGGCAGCTGCAGCAGGTCCGTCAGGGCGTAGTACGGCAGCATCGGGAAGGCGTAACCGACGTGCTGGTCGGAGATGCCGCCGAAGCCCGCCCGGTCGTGCCACAACTGCCCCAGGTCGCCGAGGAACCGCAGTGGATCGGCGGCCACGCCGAGCTTCGTCTCGAAGGTCATCCGCCCCGGCGACACCAGGAGGAAGGCCGTCAGTACGGCCGCCCAGAACCCGAACAGCAGGCGTCGTCCGCGCCGTCGCACGGGCGGGTCCGTCGGCGCGGGTGCGGGGGCGGCATGCGCGGGAGCCTGGATGGTGGTGGTCATGAGCGTGCCTCGCTAGCGGGTGCCGGACCGGTACGCAGGATCAGCAGCAGATTCCAGGTGGCGATCTCCCTCAGTACGGGGACCCGGGTGACGGCACCCGGGAGGAACGGCCAGTAGCGGGAGCGGGCCGAGACGATGTGCACGTCCTCGCGGGCGCGCACCTGCCGCAGGGTGGAGCCGATGTGCAGCGGGAAGAGGTTCTCGCCCACCGTGTGCTTGGCCTCGCGGCCGGTGCGTCGCCGGTAGCGCGCACGGGCCCGGTCCGCGCCGAGGTAGTGCCAGGGCGCGGTCTCGTGACCGCCCCACGGGGAGAGCCAGTTGGTGAAGGAGACGTAGATCAGTCCGCCGGGCCGGGTCACCCGGACCATCTCGCTGAGGAAGGTCTGCGGGTCCGCCACATGCTCCAGCACGTTCGACGAGAAGCACACGTCGGCGACACCGTCGGCCACCGGCAGCAGATAGCCGTCGGCCACCACCGCGCCCTCCGGCGGGCGGCCCCGCGCCCCCAACTCCCGGGCGTCGGGCTCGAAGAGACAGACCTGGGCGCCCCGGCGGCGGAACTCCTCGGTGAAGTGCCCCGGTCCGCCGCCGACGTCGAAGACGGTCCGGCCCCGCAGGTCCGTATGGCGGGCCACCTGGGCCACCGCGTCCCGCGCCAGCAGCGAGTAGCACCGGTCGGGGTCCGACTGCTCCCGCAGGAAGGCCCGGAACAGCGTGAGCGAGCGGCGCAGGGACGGGTCCCTGAGCAGGCGTTCGGCGATCTCGGTTCCGAGGACCTCAGTCATGCGCGGTCACCTCGTGCACGGGCGGGGCGGGCGGCGGCAGGGTGGTGGCGGCCACCGACGGGACGGCCGGTCCTGGCGCCACGCGGGGGTGCGGCAGACCGGGCGCGGCGCCCGGTGCGGACCGTGCCGTACGGCAGGCCTCCGCGGCCACCTCCCGGAACTGCCGGACCGTGCTGCTCCACCGGAAGTTCTCGGCGCGCGCCTCGGCGGCACGGCCCATCACACCCCGGCGCTCCGGGCTGAGCGCGAGCGCGCACCAGGCCGCGGCGAACGAGCTCTCGCCCCCGGCCAGCACACCCGTCACCCCGTCCACGACGGAGTCCCGCAGCCCGGGTATGTCGAAGCCGACGGACGGGGTGCCGCGCGCCGCGGCCTCGGTGACGACCAGGCCCCAGCCCTCCACCAGGGACGGATGCAGCAGCAGCCACGCCCGGCACAGCAGCCGGTGCTTCTCCGCCTCGGAGACATGGCCGGTGAACACCACATCGGGGCCGGCCATGGCCTGCAGCCGACCGCGTTCGGGGCCCTCCCCGACGATGACCAGCCGCCCGCCGGTGACCGGACGCACCCGCTCCCACAGCCGCAGCAGCAGATCGATCCGCTTGTACTCGACCAGCCGCCCCACCGCCACGAACAGTGGCTCGGCGGCCTTGGGCAGCAGCGGACCGGGCGCGTCCACGCCGTTGTGGACCACCCTGATCCGGTCCGGGCCGACACCGATGGCGCGCAGTGCCGCGGCCGTGGAGTCGGACACGGCGACGGTCAGGCTGTCGCGGTGCGGGCCGGCCAGCGCCCAGTGCTCCAGCCTGCGGCCGAGCCGGGCCATCGGGCCCGGGTAGCGCATGTCCCACAGGTCGGTGTGCACATGGTTCACCAGGCACAGCGTCGGACCGCGATGCCACAGCGGAGCCAGGTACGGCATGCCGTTGCACACCTCCACCAGGAGGTCGCAGTCCCCGACCTGACGGGCGAACGCCCGCTTGGCGCGCAGGAAATGACCGGCGTCGCCGCCCGCCGAGACCACGCGGTAGTCGCGGTGGGCGGCCGGACCGCCGCACAGCAGCGTGACCTGGTGGCCGGCCGCCGTGAGTCCGTCGGCGATGCGGTCGATGAGCAGTTCGGAACCGCCGGCGGCGGGGTTGCCCAGATCGCGGCGGGCGAGGAACACGATCCGGCGCGGGAACGGGGACGGGGACGAGCCGGAGGTGGTGACATCGGCGCCGGGGCCACGGCGGCGAGCGGTGCGGGGATGAGCGGGGGCGATGTCCTCCTGGCCGGAGACCTGGCCGGAGACCTGGCCGCGGACCGGGCCGGGGACGAGGCCGGGGACGAGGCCGGAGAGCAGGGAGGAAGCGTGCGGGGGCATCGTTGCTCCAACTCGTCGAACGAGGGGGGGCGGGAGCCGGGCGTCCGGGGGAGACACGCTGGGCGGGGACGTTGTGTGACGGTTGGGCCGGTTCCGGGAGAACGCGGAGGTACTGGTTGGTAACGTAAGTTTTCGGATGGAAGGCTCCATCTGACTACGCACGAAGGTGACAATTTCTCCCCGCTCATGCCCCCGGAGCAGTCACCTGTGTGAGCACTGTCGGCTCACTGTGGGTCCTCCGTCGCCGCCCGCCGCCGACGCTCACGGACCAGGAAGGCCAGTCCCGCGGCCGTGAGCACACCGCCCGCGGCCGTGGCGAGCAGGGGCGCGGTCTCGCCCAGCACCTCCAGTCGGCGGCTGTCCCGCGCGGTCTGTGCCACCTGGGTGCGGCGGGTCGCCTCGGTGAACTCCAGCCGGTCGCTCGCCAGCAGCGTGACCGCGTCCAGCTGGGCCCCGGGTGCGCGCAGTGTGATCCTCGGCGCGATCCGGGCGTTCATGATCCGGCCCGTGCGCCGCTCCACCACCAGCTCGATCCGGCCGTTGGCGTACCACTCCTCGGCCGTCACCTGCCGCTGCTTCGGCCGCCCCACCAGCGTGCCGGGCACCTCACGGGTGACTTCCGTCCGCCTGGGCGCCACGCTTCCGGTGAACCGGTAGCCCGCCTGCCCGAGCACCTTCTCGGTCCCGGAGTACTTCAGCGGCACGGCCGCGCCGAGCACGCCGTCCCACCAGCGGTAGGTGCGTTTTTGCACGTCGAACGGGAACTTCAGATAGGCGTCGCCCCGGAACGAGGGCTGCTCGCCGCAGCAGTGCACCGGCTGGTTGGTCCGCCGGTCCGTGACCCAGCGCTCGGTGGTCCACTGCAGCGACCTGCGCGGGTCCCGCAGCGCCAGCGTGGCGGGGGTGTCGATCTGCGTGGAGACGTTCCACACCGCGTTCCCGCTGCGCTCGGCGGCGGCCACGTCGCCCACGATCCGGCGGGTGACCGTGATCCGCTTCCCGTGCACGGTCTCCAGGGCACCGGTGTCGAAAAAGCTACCTGTCCCGGTGAGTACCGAGTCCGTCTGGACGTCGACCGGCGTGCGTTTGACCCGTGGCTCCACATACCGGTCGAGCAGCTGGCCGAAGACCAGCGCGAACACGCCCAAACCGAGCAAAATCAGCGGAAGAACGGAAGCTGTACGGCGCATGAGGGCACTCCGGTGGCAGCGGAAAGAAACGGACTGTGCGCACGGTGTCGGGCAGTCCGGGTCACCCGGGGCGAAGATGGCCTACCGGGGAGTAAGTAGTTATGAACGGCGAAATTAGGCCGCTATTGACCCGGTGTCAACAGTGACCTAATACTGATCGTGCCGGTCCGGGCCGGAACGCTGGGTGACAACCTCATCGACCGAGAGGCTCCTCGTCCCCATGCCCAGAACCCTCGCAGCACTGCTGACGTGCCTACTCTCCGCCGCCCTCGCCACGGGCGCCGCCTTCGGCCTCGTCGCCGCCCTGAACACCACTCCCGAGCAGCCGAACGTGCCGCTGGTCACCTTCCCCGACCAGGCCGCCGACCGGTCCGCGCCCGCCCCGTCCGCGCCGCCCGCACCGGCCGCGGAACACTAGGAGGTCGTGCCGTGCCCGCGCCCCCCGCCTGGCACAGGGTCCCGCCGGACCAGGTACGTCGGTTCGCCGATCTGGCCATGGAACGGGTGCCGGAGATCGCGCAGGACATCCTGCGGGCCATGCGCCAGGAGTTCCCCAACCTGGAGCTGACGGCCGGCGAAACGGGCGAGCCGAAGGCACTCGTGGCGACCCGGCTCGCCCTGGAGAGCTTCGTCGCACAGCTGACCACCGACATCGAGCGGCCCCGTGAACTCCCCGAGGTCTTCCGGGAGTTCGGGCGCAACCAGGCCCTCAAGGGCCGCCGTCTGGACTCCCTCCAGGCGATCTACCGGCTGAATGTGAGGCTGGCCTGGCGCAGCTTCGCCGAGATCGGGCAGAAGGTCGAGATCCCGCCACCGGCGATGTACGAACTCGCCGAGTCCGCGTTCGAGTATCTCGACGAACTCGTCTCCCACTCCCTGCACGGCTACGCCGAGGTCGCCGCCGGCCAGGCGGGGGAGCGGATCCGCCGTCAGCGCCTGCTGGTCGACCTCCTCCTCACCGAGCACCGCACCGACCCGTCCGCCGCCCTCACCGAACGCGCCGCCGCCGTCGACTGGCCCCTGCCCGACGAGGTCGCCGTGGCCGTCCTGCTCCGCCCCGCCCAGCAGCACGTCACACCGGCCCTGGGTGACGAGGTCCTGCTCGACATGGACGGCGAACAGCCCCGACTCGTGCTCGCCGACCCCGACGCGCCCGGCCGCGTCGACCGGCTGCACCGCGCCATGACCGGCTGGTCCGGAGCCATCGGCCCCGCCGTTCCGGTGACCCGGGCCGCCACGTCGCTGCACTGGGCGACGGCCGCCGCCCGCATGATCCAGGAGGGTCTCCTTCCCCAGGGCCGCCTCCTGCGCTGCAGCGAACACGCCGAGGCGCTCGTGCTGCTCCCCGCCGAGGCACTGATCGACGACCTCGCCCGCCGCCGGCTGGCCCGGCTGACCGAGGCCGGACCGGAGCAGGCCCGCCGCCTCGCCGAGACGCTGCTCGCCTGGCTGCAGACCCAGGGCGGCGCACCCGAGGTGGCCGCCCGGCTCGGCGTCCACCCCCAGACCGTACGCAACCGCCTGCGGCAGATCAGGGATCTGTGGGGCGACGAACTGGACGACCCCGACCGCCGCTTCGAACTCGAACTGGTCCTGCGGACACGCCGGTTGCGCGGAGAACTCACCGACCCGAGCAGCTGACCGGACCGCGCCCGCACGCCCGTCGACCCGGCGATCGTCCGGTGCCGCCGGTCCCCGTACGATTCGGCTGCCGCCCGCAGCCGAGGAGTCCCGTATGCCGTCCGCCCGCCCCCGCATCCTGTACGTCACCGACCTGGCCTACCAGGCGCGCGGGCGCCGCTACTGCGACGAGGACATCTTCCTCACCTCCCGGCTGCGCGACGACTTCGACCTGGCCCTGTGCCATCCCCGGGACGCGGCCGCGCTCATGGACGCCTTCGACGCGGTCGTCGTCCGCAACAGCGGTCCGGTCCTGGCGTACCAGGAGGCGTACGACGAGTTCCGCCGGCGTGCCACCGCCGCCGGGACGCGTGTGTACAACCCGCTCACGGGGAAGGCCGACATGGCCGGCAAGCAGTACCTGCTCGATCTGACCGCCGCCGGGTACCCGGTCATCCCCACCGTGGACCGTGCCGAGGATCTGAGCCTGCTGCCCCAGAGCGACCGCTATGTGGTCAAGCCCAGACTGGGCGCCGACTCCATAGGGCTGCGGATCGTCTCCGAAGAGGGTGCGCGCGCCTCGGCCGACGGGGACGTCCTCGTCCAGCCGTGCGTGGACTTCGCCTACGAGGTGTCGTTCTGCTTCGTCGACCACGACTTCCAGTACGCCCTGTACGCGCCGTACCCCGACCGGCGCTGGCAGCTGGAACCCTACGAACCCACCGACGCCGACCTGGAGTTCGCCCGGCGCTTCATCGACTGGAACGGCATCGCCCACGGCATCCAGCGCGTCGACGCCTGCCGTGCGCCGGGCGGCGAACTCCTGCTGGTCGAGCTGGAGGACCTCAACCCGTATCTGTCGCTGGACGCCCTGGACGACGCACGACGCGACGGCTTCGTCGCCGCGCTGAAGGCGTCCCTGCACGGCTTCCTCGCCGCCGGGGCCTGACCGCGCCGCACGCTCACCGCGCCCCGCTGAACCGGCGGGACGCCAACCCCGTATCTCTCCCCGGGGATTGGCGAAGCCCCGTGCCGACGGGGACGGAAGGAGAGCGGTGTGCCCACACGGCCCGACCCCGAGGAACCGGACGAGAGTCCGGCCCTGGAACCGATCCACGTCCTGCGCCCACGCCGCACCGACGCCCTCGCGGAGTTGTTCCGGGAGTGGGAGGAGGACAACGCCGGCTACGAGACCGTGGCCGTGCCCGGTGCGCTGCCCGTCGTCGAGGACGCGACCCAGGAACTCCCGGCCGTCGCCGAGGACAAGGGGAACGCGTGGAACGGCGGCGCCCGCCCCGGCCCGGGTGCACCGGGACCCGGATTCCGCCGGACCGCCATCGCGGTCGCCGTGACGGCGGCGGCGGTCGTCGGCTTCGGCGGCGCCCTCCTGCTGACCGGCCGCGACGATGACTCCGCGGCCCGGGACTCCGCGGCCCGGGACCCGGCGCCGTCCGCGACCGCGTCCGCACCGGCCGAACCCGCACCCACCGAGCCGGACGCACCCGGTGCGGAGGACGAGCCGGGTGACTCTCCCCTCTGCACGGCGGCCTTCCGGACCGTCAACAGCTGGCAGGGCGGCTTCCAGGGCGAGGTGACGGTGACCAACGCGCCCGCGTCCTCGGCCTCCGGCTGGACCGCGACCGTCGTACCGCCCGACGGAGCCCGCCTCACCCAGGTTTGGGACGGCACCCTCTCCAACACCCCGGACGGCAGGGCGACGGTCTCCAACGCGTCCTGGAACGGCACCCTCGCGCCCGGAGCCAGCGTCACCTTCGGCTTCCTCGCCGCCACTTCGGACTCGGCCGGGGAACCGTCGGCGAAGGTCACCTGCGCGGCGACGGCCGGGGCGGAGTGAGGGGCAGGGGCGGAGCGAGGGCTCAGCGCCCGTGTTCGACCAGCGCCTGGGACACCGCGCGCACACTGCGGGCGATGTGCTGCAACTGCATGACCTCGGCCGCGTACAGCTTGATCGTGTGCTCGATGACCGACTCCGGCATGCCCAGCGCCGGCAGGTCGGCCCGTGCGGTCTGCAGCGCGGTGCGGGCGACCCGGATCTCGTTCTGGACCTGGATCTGGGCGTGGCGGGCGAGCAGCACGGGGTGGCGGATCAGCGCGGGGTAACTGGCGTAGCGGGCCGGCACCAGCTCGCGCAGCCACTTGGCCGCCGAGCGCTCCCAGTCGTAGGAACCGGGCTGCTTGACCTGGCACGGCCAGTCGGGGCTGATGCGCGTGGTCGTCAGTTGCATGGATCGTCGCTTCCGGTGTGCGGCGTCGGGAGGGTGTCCGACAGGGGCGGGCGGCCCCGGCCTAGGGGATGACCGGGGCCGCCAAGGGCCATCGCACGGAAC
This sequence comes from Streptomyces sp. NPDC059010, assembly GCF_042740355.1. Classification (NCBI taxonomy): domain Bacteria; kingdom Bacillati; phylum Actinomycetota; class Actinomycetes; order Kitasatosporales; family Streptomycetaceae; genus Streptomyces; species Streptomyces sp. NPDC059010. Next base: position 27,291 of record NZ_JBHYJA010000063.1, on the reverse strand, counting down.
GAGGCCCGACCGGACAACCGGGGCGCCGACGCGGGTAGGAGACGGCGGCTTCGGGTGTCCGGGGTGACGCGTGAGCAGTATTTATATATGCCGTCCGCTTTGCAAGGCGCATGAAAACATTCATGCGTGCTTTGATCTGAATGGTGCCTCTGTGGCCCGGTTTGCAGGGCGTGCGACAGGCCCGCGCCGCCGGACGGCGCGAAGGATCAGTCCCGCAGGAAGAACTGGTGCTGGTCGGAGATGTGCTCGTACTCCTCCAGCCGTGCCTGCGTCCGCTCCGGGTCGGCGTCGGTCATGGCCTGCAGCAGCGCGGCGGCCATCACGCCGGGCGCCGCGTAGGAGTCGAAGACCAGGCGGGAGCCGGTGCCGGTGGCGAAGACGACGTCGGCGGTGTCGGCCACCGGACCGAGCGCCAGGTCGGTGATCAGGGCGACCTTGAGTCCGGCGCTGCGCGCGACCCGCACGGCCGTGAGCGTCTCCTGCGCGTGCCGCGGCATGGAGAACGCCAGCACCCAGGTGCCGCCGGCCTCGCGCGACTGCAGCAGCGCGTCGTAGGCGACGCTGCCGCCCCGGGTCACCAGCCGCACGTCCGGGTGGATACGGCGCGCGGCGTAGGCGAAGTACTCGGCCAGGGACCCGGAGATACGCAGCCCGAGGATGGTCAGCGGCGTCGACTGAGACAGCTTGCGGCCGATGTCGATCACCTGGTCGGGGTCGGCGAAGTCGCGCCGCAGGTTCTCCAGGTTGTCGATCTCGGCGTCCACGGCGGCCTGCAGTTCATTGGCGCCGTTCTCCTCGGCCGCCGCCGTCCCCCCGGCGAAGCTGCCGAGCGCGATCGTCTGGAGCTTCTCCCGGAGCGCGGGGTAGCCGCTGAAACCGACGGCCGCGGCGAAACGTGTCACCGACGGCTGGCTCACGCCGACCCGCTCCGCGAGATCGGTGATCGAAAGGAACGCGGCCTCGGTGATGTGCTCGATCAGGTACTGGGCGATACGCCGCTGCCCGGGCGACAGCCTCGGCTGGTCGAAGAGCGCCCTGAGCTGGGAGGTCGGGGACGCCTCGGCCTCCGGAACCGACTTTCCCGAGGTGATGGCGGATGCCTGTGCGCGTGCCTGCTGAGCCGACGACATCGGTGCGCCTTCTTTGTCTCCCACAGTGCTTCAACATAGCTCACACACCCTGCCGACCAGGGCTGTTCCCCGGGCCGGGCTCAGCGGCGATAGATCGTCATCGAATGTCCGACCGTGTCGACCGGACGGCTGCTGTCGATCAGTTCGGCCAGTCGCCCGGTCGCCTTGGCCGCCGCGGAGTCCGACACGACGAGCAGCCCGCGCACCTCGCGGACGGGCACCCTGCGCGGATCGGCGCCGTGGATGCCGTAGAAGGACGGCACCCCGCTGCCCTTGTAGACGAGCCAGACCCGCTCGCCCCGGTACCGCTCGTGCAGCCGGTCGGCCAGCCGGCCGAGGTCCTGTCCCCAGTCCACGTTGGAGTCGTGCAGCCGCAGATGGGTCTTCTCCGGCCCGCCGAACGCCTCGTTGGAGTACGGCAGGTAGTAGGGATACGTGCGCAGCGAGCTGACCGCGACGAACAGCACCAGCACGCCCGCCGCGACCGGCGCCCACCGCCGGCGCAGCGCGAGCACACAACCCGCCGCCACCGCCAGGAACATCGGCACGAAGACCGCGTACCGCGTGCCGAAGTCCCGCGACCCGAGCATGGCCGCGGCCAGCAGCACGGCCGGGGGCACCAGCAGATACGGCGCCACCGGCCACAGCCGCCGTACCGCCACCAGCGCCACGACCCCCGCCGCCCACAGGGCGAGCATGCCCAGCGGCGTCTTCACCAGCAGTGCGGCCGGCAGGTAGTACCAGAGCGATCCCGTGTAGAGCCGACCGAACAGAAAGCCCTGCCACGGGTAGTCCTCGAAGTCGAACTGGACCCGCATCCCGTCCCGGTACGCCTCCGGGAACGGCAGCAGATCCACGGCGAGCCCCCGCAGCCCGTGCACATCGGGCACCGGCTGCTCCGGCGCCCAGCGCAGCCGCGGGTCGACCACCAGGTACGACGCCCATACGACGGCGATCGCGACCAGCGCCACGACACCCGCCCCGGCGGCTGCCCGCCCGAGTGCCCGGCGCCGGGACCCGGAGGGCGGTCGCGCGCTCCACACCGACAGCCCGGCGAGCGCGACCAGCACCGGGACCACCGCCAGGGTGCTCATCTTCGTCGCCAGGGCCGCCCCCAGCGCCGCCCCGGCCAGGGGCACGTACAGGAGGGGCCGGTGCCGGGCCCGCCACAGCAGCCAGGCCGACGTCAGCACGAACCCGGCCGCCGGGACGTCCAGCGTGGCGAGCGAGCCGTGCGCGATGACGTCGGGGGAGAAGGCGTACAGCCCGAGCGCCACCAACCCCCCCGACGATCCGGCCAGTTCACGGGCGAAGGCGAACACGACCAGCCCGAATCCGAGTGTCAGGGCGATCACGGGCAGCCGGGCGAACAGCATCAGGCGCCATGGGTCGTTCCCCGACTCGTACAGCAGATGGCGCCCCAACCGGCCCTGATCGCCGGTGAAGGACGCATCGACCCGAGGATCGGCGAGCGCCACTCCGACGGCGACGACCAGCTTGCCGAGCGGGGGATGCTCGGGGTTGTGGACCACGCGGTGCTCGTGGAGGTACTCGGCCGCCGTGCCCACGTACACGGGTTCGTCGATCGTCGGCGTCTGCTGGACGGCGGTCGTGACCATCGCGACGGCCATCTGCCCCAGCAGCACGACCACCAGGAGCGGCACGCACCAGCGCCTGGGAGGCCGCTGCGCGGGGCGTGCGTCGGGGACCGTCTCCGGGGCCGAGGCCGGGGCCGAGGCCGTGGTCGGGGCCGGGTGCTGTTCGAGCGCCATCATCCGCTCCGCGGTGCCGTCGGCCCCACGGTCGCGGAAGCTGATCCAGAGCCGACCCATGAGGGCTACTCTGCATCAGCTCCCGCCCGGGGCGCCGCTACCGCTTGAGGAGTCGTACCGACAGACCTTCCGTCGTGTAGACGGGTACGGCCCGCAGCGTGTCGGAGTTCAGCTCCACCTCGTCGAACTGGCCGCGCAGCCGCCGCGCCTCGATGACCGGGACCGTGGTCCCCGCGACCGGCGGGCGCTCGGCGTCCAGCCGCAGCGACAGCACGGTGCCCCGGCCCAGCACCACCCGGCCGGACACTTCGAGCGCCGGACCGTGGTTCTTGCGCACCAGCAGCTCCAGGCGCGACTCGCCCTCCTGGACGTAGGCGCCGCGCACCCGCAGCACCTTGTCCGCGCGCAGCGTGCCGCCCACGACCCGGACATCGCCCTGACCGAGAGCGTTCGCGGACCCGGCGGCCAGCACGCCGCCCTCGACCACCGTGCCGCCGCGGTAGCGGTTGTGGCCGGTCAGCGTGAGCGTGCCGGTGCCGCGCTTGGTCAGAGCGCCCTCTCCGCGGATGTCGTTGCGCCAGGTGTCGGCCGCGCCGAAGCCCCCGGCCGCCGCGTCGAGCGTGACACTCACGTCGGAGTCGAAGGCGCCGTACCCGTCCGCCGCGGCGAACAGGTTCAGCCGGCCCCACTGCTCGAAGCCGTCCAGCAGCACGTACCCGGCGGGCAGCGCGGTCGTCCGCAGCACCTCGCGGCGCTGGGCGGCGGTCAGGTAGGGCTGGCGCGTCTCCAGCAGCACCTCCGCGCCCTTGGGCACGGTCAGCGGCTCGTCGCGGCCCTGCCGGGTCAGCACATAGGTCAGCTTGGGCGCGACCGTACGGGCGTTGGCGTCCCGGTCGGCGTACGGGTCGGTGGCGGTGCCGGCCGCGTGGGCGTACGCGAAGAGCGTGTCGGACGTCGAGCCCGTCCGCTGTGTGAAGTACGCCAGCGCCTGGGCGCGAGCCGCGGCCTTGAGGTCCGCGTTGGCCGGGTCGGCGAGGGCGGCGGCGGCCAGGGCGGTGGCCATGACGCGGCCGCCGAGGACGTCGACCGTGGAGTGCATGCCCGCCACGATGCGGGTGTGGCTGAGCTCGAAGGCCCGGGTCACCAGCTCCTGGAAACGCTCGGGCACGGCGTAGGCGTACGCCAGGGCCGCCAGATGCAGGGCGTTGGTGTGCCCGCTGGGGAAGCCGCCGTCCTCGGCCGCGTTCTCGCCGCGCTGGCGCAGCAGCTGCGGGGCGACGACGACCTGCGACTCGTAGACCGGGAAGCCGAACGCGTCCTTCTGTCCCGTGTCGACGACCTCGCTGTCCTCGTTCATCCGCCACGGACGCGGGTACTGGAAGGCGAACTTGGCAGGGTTGCCGGAGGCGAAGGGACCACGCACGGTGTCGACCAGCTTCGCCACCTTGCCGAGCTCCGAGTCGTACGACCCCGCGCCGATAGCGGAACCGGCCGGGGCGTCGGCGGGCAGGGCGTCGCTGATCTTCCCGGCGGGGGTGCCGTCCGGCGCGCCGGTGATCGAAGTGACCGCCTTGGCACCCGACTTGTACAGCTCGGCCAGCGGACCGAGCCCGGCGATCACCGAGTAGCTCTGGTGCTGGCGGTCGATGATGAACGATTCCTTCGCCTGGGCGTCCGTGCGCGCGGCGGTGATGCGGGCGCAGTAGCGCATGTTGGCGCGCAGCACCTCGGGCATCAGCGGTATGCCGGTGTTCCAGGCACCGCCGGTCTTCCACACCCTCGCGAAGCCGCCGAGGACGCGGATGACCGCATTGGTCTCGGGCGTCTGGTTCGCGACGACGTTGGTCTTGTAGTCGTCCACGAACGCGGCGGCGTTCACGGCGGCCTTGGCGTCCGCGGCGGGAAGCCAGCCGGCGAACGCGGGGACGGCCACCAGGGCCGCGCCGCTGCCGACGGAGGTCAGGAGAAAGCGCCTTCTGTTCAGGGACGAGGTGGCGTGGCGCCCGGCGGTTGACGGCATGAGTGCCTCTCTTGAGCTCTACGGCCGTACGGCCGGGAGGAGATCGAAACGATCGACTCGACTCCCGGGTGCGCACGAGACGCGTGAGACGCGTGAGACGTAATGAAAGCGCTTGGGGCCGAGTCGTACGAGCGAAGATCTACGGGCGGGTCGTGTCGGACTCGGGATGGCCCGGCGTCCGGCAGGTGTCACACAAGTGAACGGGCGAGGGTCACCGCACCCTCGACCGGCGGGAGTTGCAACGGCCGCGGCCGCGCCCCGGGCACGCTCTCGGCGAGAGCGGCGGCGAACGCGTCGTACAGGACGGGCTGGGCGAGCACGGTGCTGCCGGCGACCACGACGTCGTCCACCGCGACCCCGCGCGCGGCGAGCCGGGTGACGAGCGCGGCCAGCGAACGCCCGCCCTCGGCGATCACCGTACGGGCGAGCTCCGAACCGGCCTCGGCGGCCTCGAACACGACCGGGGCATGGCGGCCCCACTCGGCGGACACGTCCTTGGCGCCTTCCAGCGCCGCGCCGAGCGCGGGCACTTCGGCGACACCGAAGGAGTCGAGGAGCCCGCGAGCCAGTGGGTCGGGTTCCTCCCCGCGGTCGTGCGCCGCCCACACGGCCCGCGCGGACTCGCGCACGAGGCCCGCGGAGCCGCCCTCGTCGCCGAGGACCGCGCCCCAGCCGCCGACCTGGACCGGTGTGCCGTCGGCCAGCCGCCCCACCGCGACGGAACCGGTGCCGGCGACCAGGCCGACCCCCTTGTCCAACCCGGCGGCGGGGACGAGCAGTTCGGCGTCGCCCACCACCGACGCGGGCGCGTCGAAGTGGAGTTGGAGCGCGGTGCGGATCTGCGTGCACTGGCGAGGTGTCTCGCAGGCGTGCCCGCCCACGGCGAGCGCGGACGGCCGCGCACCCGTCGGCAGGGCGCCGGCGACCAGTGAGGCCAGCCAGCCCGCGGCGGCCACCGGGTCGTGCGGCCGCCAGCCGCTGCTCGTGCGGATGTGATCGGCGACCAGGGCGTCCCCCGCATGCGCGCGGAGATGCGTCTTGGTGCCGCCCACGTCGATGCCGACCACCAGAGGGCCAGACAAAGGGGTGACCTGCACGGATCCTCTTTCGTCGATGCGCTGAGTGCTGCGACGGCGGGCGAACCGTGCCGGAGGGCAAGACAGTTGAAGAGCTGGGGAAGCCCCGGGACGGGCCTCTGGACGGACCACGGCAGGCGAGTACCGTGACGTTCGTTAGGAAGTTAACTAACGAAGTACAGTGCGTGTCAATAGGCGTCCCGCAGTCGGCTACCCGGGCCTTTCGCCCGGGTCGGCGACGCGTGCCGCCAAGGCAACCCATCGCCGCCTTCCGTCGAGCCGACCGGTCCGGGAGAGCGGCCTGTCACCTGGGGGAACTGTGGAACACGACGTGGTAAGAGCCCCCCGTCTGACCGAGAGCGCGAGCCATGTGTTCGCCGTGCTGGCCCAGGCCGGCACCGCGACCCGGCCGCAGCTCGCCAGCCTTGCGCGGCTGTCCAAACCGACGGTCTCCGCCGCCGTCGCCGAACTGGAGGGCGTCCGTCTGGCCGCCCACTCCGGCACCGCGTCCAGCGGCACGGGCCGCAACGCGGCCGTATATCGCCTCGGCCCGGCCGCCGGTGCCGTGCTCGCCGTCGACCTCGGCCCCGCGCTCACCCGGGTCCGCGGGTGCGCCCTGGACGGCACCCTGCTCGCCGAGGCCACCGGACCCCGGGCCGAGGCGGCCGACGTGGTGCGCGACGCGCTGAGCGCGCTGCCCGCCGACGCCCCGCTGCGCACCATCGTCGTGGCCGTCGGTGACGTCACCGCCCGGGCCGAGGAGGGCTCCGGCATGCGCCCGGCGACCGCCAAGGCCGGGCCCGTCTTCGACGCGGTGGCCGTCGCGCTGCCGCCCGGAGTCCCCGTCCATCTGGAGAACAACGTCAACTGCGCCGCGCTCGCGGAACTGCACGAGGGCGCGGCACGCGGCCGTCACACCTTCGGCTATCTGCGGATCGGCGTCGGTATCGGTCTCGGCATCGTCGTGGGAGGACAGGTGCTGGCCGGGGCGAACGGAGCCGCCGGAGAGCTCGCCCGGCTGCCCTACCCCTGGGACGACGACGTGGAGCCCCGCCACGAGGCCCTGGAGGAGTACATCGGTGCCCGCTCCCTGCTGCGCCGGGCCGCCGAGGCATGGCCGGATGCCGACGGCGCCGGCCCCCGTACGGCCGAGCAGCTCTTCGCGCTCGCCGGGCAGGGCAGTGCCCCGGCCTGTGCCGTCGTTTCCCGGCACGCCGTGGACGTGGGCCGGCTGGCCGCCGCCGTGACCGCCGTACTGGACCCGGGGCTGCTCGTGCTGGGCGGCAGTACCGGCGCGTTTCCGCAGCTCCTGCCCGGTGTGCGGGCCGAGCTGGAGCGGCTGAGCTGGCCCACCGAGGTGGTCAGCAGCCAGGTCGGTGAGCTCGGCACCGTGGTCGGCGCGGCCCGCCTGGCGGTCGCCAGAGGAGTCCAAAACGTGACCGAGGCGGCGCGAATGAAGGATTGACGGTTTCGGACTCGGTCTGCCAATGTCCGGACAAGCGCTTTCTAAGTCGGCCGGGACGCCGGCTTGGGGCGAACATCCCGCCCGTACTCGACGTACGGGGCCGCACGAGGGCGTGCCCGTGCGGTGACGGCCAGGAGGCCGGGGATCTCGCCCCGCGTGGATGACGCGGCCGGGCGAGGCCGTGCCCCCGGAAAGTGATTTTTCCTGCAAAATGCACCCGTGCCGCCTTGGTCGGCGCCGTGCTCCGTCCCCAACCACGAAGGATCGAAGATGACCACTGTGGGTGTGCGGCGCTCCCGCCGACTCGGCCGCGGCGCCATAGGCCGCCTGGTTCCCCTCGCTGCCGTGGCCACGGCAGGTGCCCTGCTCCTCTCCGCCTGCGGGTCGGGATCCGACTCCGGCGGTACCTCCAAGTCGCTGACGTTCTGGATCTCCACGGTGCCGGGCCAGGACGCGGGCTGGAAGAAGATGGTGGCGCAGTACGAGAAGGAAACCGGCGTCAAGGTCAAGCTCGTCAACATCCCCTACGACGGCTACACGACGAAGCTGCACAACGCCGCGCAGGCGAACTCCCTGCCCGACGTGGCGACCGTGCCGGCGCTGGACCCGATCTGGTCGAACAAGCTGATCGACCTCAGCGACATCGCCAACAACAAGACCAACAAGATCAACGCCAACTTCGTCGCCAAGGACTCGTCCGGGAAGGTGCTGTCCATCCCCTCGGACGTCACCGCGTCCGGCATGTTCATCAACAAGTCGCTCTTCGAGAAGGCCGGAGTCTCCTTCCCGACCTCGCCCTCGAAGACCTGGACCTGGAAGGAATTCATCGCGGCGGCGAACAAGGTCCGCGAGAAGACCGGCGCCAAGTACTCCCTGACCTTCGACCAGTCGCCGTCCCGGCTGCGCGCCATGGTGTACGAGATGGGCGGGAAGTACGTCCACGCGGACGACTCCGGCAAGTTCTCGGTGGACGCGGCGACCAAGAAGGCCGTGAACACCTTCGTCGGATGGAACGACGACAAGACCATGCCGAAGTCGGTGTGGACCAGCGGCGCCGACCCGTCGGCCATGTTCCAGAGCGGTGACGTGGTCGCCTACTGGTCCGGCGTGTGGCAGGTTCCCGCCTTCGCGGAGAGCATCAAGAAGTTCGACTGGGCGAGCGTCCCGACTCCCGCCCAGCCGGTGCAGGCCAGCGACGTCAACAGCGGCGGCATGACGGTGGGCTTCAACAACAACGCCGACGCGGCCACCGCAGCGCAGAAGTTCCTGTCCTGGCTGTACGAGCCGGCCCACTACCAGGCGCTGTGCGAGGCGTCCGGGTTCCTGCCGGTCGAGACCGGTCTGACCCCGAAGTACCCCTTCAAGTCCGAGGCGGCGCAGGCGGCGTTCAAGCTGTACAACGAGTCGATCCCGCTCTACGACCCGATCTCCGGCTACTTCAACAGCGCGCAGACGAACTGGGTGCTGAAGGGCAAGAGCCTCACCGAGGACCCGACCAAGACGGAGCTCGGCAAGGCGATCAACGGCCAGCAGTCGGCCGACAAGGCCCTGGAGAACATCGTGGCCGGCTACAACCAGCAGGTCGGCGGCGCATCGTAGGCCACAGGGCCGGGCGGCGGGATGCGACGCCGCCGCCCGGCCCTGGACTCCCACGTGATGCCGGGCTCATGGCGTGAGCCCACCGCGACCCAATCCACCAGCACGGAGTCAGGAAGATGAAAAAACGCGCCTCGGACGTGACCGCGAGCCCGCCCAGGAGACGCAGTAAGTACACGCTTGCGCCGCTCGTCCTCATCGCGGCCAATGTCGTGCTCTTCGCGCTGTTCTTCCTCTGGCCGGCGGTGATCGGGCTCGTCTACTCCTTCACGAACTACACGGGCGTAGGGGCGTTCCAGTTCGTCGGACTGGACAACTACAGCAACCTGTTCGGGGACTCCACCTTCTTCGACGCGCTGTCCCGGACGCTGCTGTACACCGTGCTCTTCGTTCCGCTGAACTTCGTGTTCTCGCTGCTCATCGCCAACGTGCTGGTGAGCAAGCACGCCAAGGGCGTGTCGGTCGCCCGTGTCTTCTTCTTCATCCCCTGGCTGCTGTCGCCCATCGTCGTGGGTGTCCTGTGGCGGTGGCTGTTCGGTGAGAACTTCGGACTGGTCAACTACCTCATCGAGAAGCTCGGCGGAAGTGCCGTTCCGTGGCAGTCGAACGCCGACCTGTCGCTGATCGTGGTCGTGGTGGCGGCATCCTGGGCCTGGACGGGCTTCTCCATGCTGCTGTTCATCGCGGCGATCAAGAACGTACCGACGTCGTACTACGAGGCGGCCGCGCTCGACGGCGCCGGTCCGTGGCGCCAGTTCATCAGCATCACACTGCCGAGCATCGCGCCCACCTCCTTCATCGTCATCCTGCTCAACACGATCCACGCGATGAAGGAATATCCGCTGTTCGCCTCCCTCAACAACGGCGGACCCGGCACGTCGAACAACCTGCTTGTCCAGTACATCTACCAGACCGGGTTCAAGACGGGCCAGATCGGCTATGCGAGCGCCGCGTCGTTCGTGCTCATGCTCATCCTGATGGTCGTCGCGATCATCCAGATGATGGTCAACCGGCGGGTGGAGAACCGATGACAACCACAGACATGCCGCGCAAGGTCGGCGCCGAGCCCGGACGGGCTGTCCGTAAGAAGCGGCCCAGCGGCGCGGCCGGTGGTGGGCTTCGGCGCGCGGTACCCGCGACGACACTCCTGTGGGTCCTGGCGGCCCTCTACGCGGTGCCGGTGCTGTGGTTCGTCCTCAGCTCCTTCAAACCGGCGGGAGACCTGTTCTCCCTTCCGCTGACTCTGTTCCCGCACAACCCCACCGTGTCGGGTTACAAGGCGGCGTGGGACAGCGCCAACTTCTCCCAGTACTTCATCAACACGACCATCGTGTGTGTGATCGCGACGATCCTCACGGTGGGAGTCAGCTGCTGCACCGGGTACGCGCTGGCCAAGTACGACAACAAATGGCTCAAGGTCTTCTTCGTCGGCATTCTGGCCACCACGATGCTGCCGTCCGAGGTCATGCTCGCCCCGCAGTTCCTGGTGGTCCGCGACCTCGGCCTCTACAACTCCCTCGCCGGCATCATCCTCCCGGCCGTGCTCACCGCGACCGGGTGCTTCATGTTCCGCCAGTTCTTCCTGACGGTCCCCGACGAGCTCATCGAGGCCGCCCGTATCGACGGGGCGCGTGAGCTGTCGATCTTCCTGAGGATCATGGTGCCGGTCTCCCGGCCCATCATGCTGACGCTCGCCATCCTGTCGTTCCAGTGGCGGTGGAACGACTACATCTGGCCGCTGCTGATGCTCAACGACCCCGAGAAGTTCACCGTGCAGATCGGCATCCAGAGCCTCGTCGGCGCACAGAACATCAACTGGTCGGTGCTGCTCGGCGGATCGGTCATCTCCATGATTCCGCTGATCATCGTCTTCCTGGTGTTCCAGCGCTACGTCATGAACGCCGACATCAACGCCGGACTGAAGGACTGACCTTGCCCACCCCGCCGGACCACGAGTTCGTCCGCGCGGCGGCGCGTGCCGCCGACCGGCCGGCCGTCCCGCTGACGGCCGACCCCGACGAGGAACCCACCGGTGTGCCGCACCGTGGTCTGGCGCGGCGGGTGAAGACCCTGGTCGCGGCCTACCGTTCCGCGGACTCGGCACTGCACGGCAGCGGGCGGGCCGTCGCCGCCGCGACCACCCACCTGCGTGCCCTGCGGGCTGTGCAGACAGCCTCCGGCCTCTTCGCCGGCGGCGACAACGTGCAGTCACCGCCGGACTCCGCGTTCACCGTCAACGACGTGTGCGACGCGCACGTCCTCGCCGCCGGCGCGGGGCCGGAACTGCGCGACGTCACGGCCGCGCTCGCCGAGATCGCCGACGCCGCCACCGGCAGTCTGCTGACCGGTGGGGTGCACACCCCGAACCACCGCTGGGAGCTGTGCGCGGCGCTGGCCCGGCTGCACCGGTCGTTCCCGGACGACCGGCTCCTCGACCGCGTCGAGGAGTGGCTCGCCGAGGGCGTCGACATCGACGCGGAGGGCCTGTACTCGGAACGCAGTGCCGTCTACGCGTCCATCGTGACCAACCCGTCGCTGCTGTTGCTGGCCGAGGTGCTCGGGCGTACCGACCTGCTGGACGCCGTCGAACGCAACCTCGCCACGACCCTGGACCTGATCAGGCCGGACGGCACGGTGGAGACCGTCCACTCGCGCCGCCAGGACCAGAAGCTCTCGTTCGCGCTGTGGCCCTACCTGCCGCACTACCGGCTGCTCGCGATCCGCACCGGCCGGGGCGACTTCGCCCGTGCGGCACGGCTGGCGGCCGCCGACGGCATCGACGACCCCGACCTGCTCGCCCAGACCCTTCTCACCCCGGATCTGTGCCGCGCCCTGCCGGCCCCGGACGCGGAGAAGCTCCCGCGCGACCGGTACCTCCCCACCGCACGCCTCGCCGCACACGCCTCGGCCACCGCGCACACCGTGGTGTACGGCGGCTCCGACGTGCCCGAGCACCGGCGCATCCGCTCGGGCCTCGCCTGCAACCCCACCTTCCTGCGCCTGTTCGCCGGTGCCGCCGTCCTCGACGCGGTCCGTCTCTCGCGGGTGTTCTTCGACCTGGGCCCGTTCCGCGCCGCCGACATGGAACAGCTCGCCGACCACCGGTACCGGCTCACCCAAACCCTCACCACCGCCTACTACCAGCCGCTCCCGAAGGACCAAAGGCGCGACGACGGCGCCTACCGTCTGGTGGACGAGGGCCGCTTCTCCGCCGCGATGTCCTTCCCGGACCGGCCCCAGGACGAGGTCTCCCACACGACCCGCGTCGAGGTGGACCTGCGGGACGACGGCGCCGACCTACGTATCGACATCAGCGGACCATCGGTGCCCTGGGCCCTCGAACTCACCTTCCGGCCGGGCGGCGAGCCGCAGGGCGCCGTACCGCTCGGCGACGGAAGCTGGTGCCTGACGACCGAGCCGTTGACCTACCGCGTCGGCGACGACGAGATCCGGGTCGAGGCCGCCGTCGAGACGGGCGAACCGCTCGCCGGACCGGACCGCACCGACGTGCTGCGCTACGACCCGGGGCAGGACTACACCGTGGTCGGCGGCACCGACGCGACGGCCGGGAACCGCGTCTACCTCGGTGGGCACGGACCGCAGACACTGACTCTCACACTGCGCGCCACATCTCGGGCATGAAGGGCTGATCTCCTTGTACCTCCCACGCCAGCTCGGGCCGCTGCACGACCTGCCGGACACTGCGCATGCGTACGACGACGTCCTCGCCGACGTCGTCGAGCAGGCCCTCGCCCGCCTCACGCCCGAGGGCAACCTCGAACACCCCGACTGCGTCGACGACATCGGAGACACCTCCCTCGGCATCACCTCCCTGCTCGCCCTCGCCTGGCAGCGGAGCAAGGACCCGAGGCTGCCGGAGGCGGTCGGCCGCAGCCTCGCCTTCCATCTGCGCGAGCGGGTGTACACCGACGACAACCCGGGTTACCCGAACCTGAAGGTGCGCGACTCCGGTCTGCCGTACGCCCGTTACACCCTGGCGGCGGGCGCGCACCCGATCGGCGACTGGCCGAGCACGGTGTGGGCGCTGCTCCAGGCGGTCGACGTGCTGGACCTGACGGACGGTCTTGTCGAGGACGGGCAGCGCGCCGAACTCGTCGCGGTGGCGCACGGCTACTGGCGCTGGCTGACCGAGGCGACCTTCTTCAATCCGCAGGAGGCCGGCAACCAGGCCATCGGCTGCGTGGTCGGCGGGCTCATGCTGGCCCGCCATCTCCCGCCGGGCCAGGGCGCGGCGGTGCGTGCCCGGGCGATCGCCCTGTACGCCGACAAGATCCGCGCCCACCGGGTCGCCGACCGGGGCGCCCTGCTGCCTCCCGAGCACGGCGGCGCCTACGACAACAACTACGGCCCGATCTCCCTGTCCTTCCTCGCCCAGGCCCACCTGGTCAGTGGCGAGGAGATCTTCGCCGAGGACGGCGACGCCCTCGCCCGCTACATCGACGCCCGGCTGACGGGCGGCGGCTTCGACAACGGCGGACCGCGCTACAGCGAGCAGCACTCCGGCTTCGAGTCGGTGCTCGGCCTGCGCTACTTCAGCGCCCGGATCGGCTCCGACCTGGGCCGCTACCGGGGCGACACCCGGTGGGGCCGACACGCGGTCAAGGCCGACGGCGGGGTCGACGGTCACTTCGCCTGGATGCTGGTCTGGCAGATCCAGGACACCACGCGCTGGCACCGCAGCCCCTCGCCCGCTCCCGTCCGCCACCAACTCCGGGCGGGCACGGTCTCGGTGGCCTTCGACAGCCATATGACGCCGTCGCTGGTGGAGGCCGCGGGCACCTACTACCTCCCGGCCGCGGTGAACCGGCAGCACGGCTTCGGCCCGGTGACGGACGGCTTCCTGTACTGCCGCCCCATGGGCGAGGTCCGGGTCCGGGACCTCGGCGCCGACGGCCTCACGGCGAAGCTGGTCACCAAGCCGGTCGTCGGCCGCGACCACGTCCTGCGCCATGTGCGCTCCCTGTACGTCACCGACGGCACGCGCCTGTGGGTGACGGTCGCGGTGGAACGGCTCCCCGGCACGCCGTACCTGCTGGCCGGCCTGCCGTACGCCGCCGACGACGGCGACCGGGTGCGCAGGGTCTCGCAGGGCCAGGTCACGTCCGCCGGTGAACTGCGCCTCACTCACCCGGAGTCGGAGGGCGTGGACCACTTCGACGCCCGCGCGGAGAGGACCCAGGAAGAGGCGGCCTTCGCCCTGGCGGCCGACCCCCGCGGCTACGGCAACCCCGACGAGGGCTGGCGTCACCTGGTCAGCTCGACGGCCCTGGAGGCCGGACCGGCCCCCGGCGCCCCGCAGGACCTGCACGTCTTCGCCGTCCGCTACGGACCGGCGGGCCCGTTCGCGCCCACGTTCAGGCACGACGGCACGGGACTGACGGTCCGCACCGAGGCCTTCACCGCCGTGATCGGCGAGGCGTCGGGCGACGCGCACGGGGAGCCGGAGCTCGCGCTGACGGCGCCCTAGGGGCGGGGGGGACTCACCGCGGCGGGCCGAGCAGCCCGCACTTGCGCCGGTCAGGTTCCCGCACGGGCGGTCGGCGGCTCCTGCGCGGCGGGCAGGGCGGTGCCCGGCACCACCAGGTCGGCTCGGTCCCGGGTCGCGGCGACCAGCTTCGCGTTGCGCTGGTCCGAGCGCATCACCCAGGCCACCGCCTCATCGTGCGACTTGCCGAACCGCTCGTGCCGGGCGATCAGCCGCCGCAGCCGCTCCGGCTCGTCGAGCTCGCAGAACCACACCTCGTCCAGCTGCGGCCGCACCCGCGCCCACGCACCCGTGTCGAGCAGCAGATAGTTGCCCTCGGTCACGACCAGCCGGGCCGTCGGCTCCACGGCGAGTGCGCCCGCGATCGGCTGCTCAAGGACCCGCTCGAAGCCGGGCGCGTAGACGGTGTCACCGCCGGCCTCGTGCAGGCGCCGCAGCAGCGCCGCGTACCCCGCCGCGTCGAACGTGTCCGGCGCGCCCTTGCGGTCCCGGCGGCCGAGCCGGTCCAGTTGGACGTCGGCGAGGTGGAAGCCGTCCATGGGCACCTGCGCGACCCAGGGATCCCCGGCCCCGTTCAGCTCCCGCACCAGGTGCTCGGCGAGCGTCGTCTTGCCCGCACCGGGACTGCCGACGATGCCGAGCACGGCACGGCGGCCGTCGCGGGGGAGGGAGCGGGCGCGGGCGAGGAGGTCGTCGAAGCTCGGGGTCACACAGCAGAGTCTGTCACCCGGTCGGCGCCGATCCCCCCCCCGCCGGTGAAGGTCCCCGGGTCAGGCGCCTGGCCGAACTCCGCACCGCACACCCCTCCCTTGCGGGTTACTTTGTCCGTGCTTTTTGCGTCTTATGTGCTTTATGGGGCATCTATTCCTTCTGAGTACTGGTCACAGGGGTAAGGGGTGGACGATGGCCCACGGCACGAAGCCCATGTTCGTGAGTGCCGAGCGGTACGGCACGGCGACCGTGTCCGACGGGGCCTGGCGGTCACGCGGTACCGGCTCGCTCATGGCGGTGGCGGGCGCCTTCACCCTCGCCCAACTCCTCCTCGTCCCGCCCTCGATGGGCCTGGGCTGGGACGAGGTGGTCTACGTCAGCCAGGTCGCCGGCGAGGCGCCGGCCGCCTTCTTCAGCGCACCACGCGCGCGTGGCGTGCCCCTGCTGGTGTGGCCCGTCGCCTCCTGGTCGTCGTCCACGACACTGCTGCGTGTCTACCTCGCCGTCCTGTCCGGACTCGGCCTGTATCTGGCCCTGCGAGCCTGGCGCGGACTGTTCCCGGCCCGCGTCCTGGCCGGTGCGGGCACCCTGTTCACCACCCTGTGGGTGACCCTCTTCTACGGCCCGCAGGCCATGCCCAACCTCTGGGTCGCCTACGGCGCCCTGTTCTGCGTCGGCTGCTCCCTGCGCGCCCACGCGGACCGCTTCGACGCACGGGCCCTGTGCGGCGTCCTGGCCGGTGCCGCGGTCATGGCGTGGATGCGGCCCACCGACGCCGTATGGGTCACCCTGCCCCTGCTCGCCCTGGCGGTGGCGGTACGGCACCGGCGGCTCGGCGGCGCCCTGGTGGCGGGCCTCGTCGCCGGGGGCGCCGAGTGGGTGATCGAGGCGTTCGTCAGCTACGGCGGACTGCGGGAGCGGCTCAACCAGGCCTCCCGCATCCAGGGCGACCTGGGCTGGAACCTCGCCGTCGACGACCAGCTGCGCAGCCTGGTCGGCACCACCCTGTGCCGGCCCTGTGACGGCGAGATGCCCGACCCGGCCGTGTACGCCTGGTGGTTCGTCCTGCCCCTGCTCGCCGCCTACGCCCTGGCCGTCGCCGTCTGGTCCGGGCGCACCACCCGCACCCTGGTCCCGCTGGCCTGCGCCGCGACGGCCGCCTTCCCCTACCTGTTCCTCATCGGATACGCCGCGCCCCGCTTCCTGCTGCCCGCCTACGCGCTTCTCGCCGTCCCGGTCGCCGACGCGCTGCTCCATGCGGCCACCAAGCCGAACGGCCGGTGGCGCCCGGCGGTCGCCGCCGTCCTCGCGGTCGGGCTGATCGGACATCTGGCCGTGCAGTACACCGTCCTGGACCGCACCGTGGACCGCACCACCGCCAAGCGCCGGGCCTGGACCCGCTCCGCCGCCGAGCTCCACCGCCTCGGTGTACGCCCGCCCTGTCTGCTCACCGGTCACGAGGCCATCCCCGTCGCGCACTACACCGGCTGCGCGTCCGGAGCGACCCACGGCCACAACGCCAACACCACGAGAGCCGAGATCCTGCGGACCGCCCGCAGCATCCCGGTGGGCGCCCTCAGCGCGCCCGGCCGCAAACCGCCCCGGTACGCCGACGGCTGGGAAGTGCACCGCCTCGACCGGCTGGAGGTCCGCATCGCCCCGACGCCGGGCGCGGGCGGACCGGCATGACACCGGATCAGGTACTCGCCGAGCCCCGGCGCGGACGGGCCTACTGGCACACGGCTCTCACGCTCGCCGTGCTGGTGGCCGTGGCCTGCCTGGCCCGCCGGCACTGGCCGGTGCTCGAAACGGGCGCCGTCCGGCTCGCCGTCGCCGACCAGGGCTGGCTGCTGGTGGCCGCCGCGGCCACCCTGGCTACCTGGCCGTGCGCGGCGCTCGCCCAGCAGGGCGCGGTGCCCCACCGGCTGCCGCGGGGGCGGCTCGTGGCGGCGCAGTTCGCCTCCTCCGCCGCCAACCAGATGCTGCCCGCCGGCCTGGGCGCGGGCGCGGTGAACCTGCGCTTCCTGATGCGCTGCGGCTTATCTCTCTCCGGCGCGGCCACCGCGCTCGCGGTCAAGGGCACGGCCGGTGCGGTCATGCGCGGCGCCCTGATCGCCGTACTCGTCACGGCCTGCCCCGGAGTGCTGCACCTCCCGTACGTCGGCGCGGGACACCTGCTCGCGGGGTGCGCCTTCACCGCCTGCGCGGTCGCTGTGCTGGCGGGCCCGCTGTGGGGCCGGTGCCGCCCGGCCCTCGCCCCGGTGCGGACGCACATCGCGGCCGTGCACGGGCGACCGGCGCGGGCGACGGCCCTGTGGGGCGGCTCGCTGGCCTTCGTGACGCTGCACTGCGGCGTACTCGTCGCCGTCACCCGCGCGGTCGCCCTGCCGCTCGCACCCGCCCGCGTCGCGCTGCTCTACCTCGCCGCCAGCACCGCGGCCGCCCTGCTGCCCACCCCCGGTGGTCTCGGCTCCCTCGACGCGGCCCTCGCCTTCGCGCTCACCGCCGTGGGCGCCCCGGGCGCGGCGGCCGCCTCCGCCGTGCTCGGCTACCGGCTGCTGACGGTGTGGCTGCCGCTCCTGCCCGGCCTGCTGGTCCTCGCCGTGCTCGTCCGGCGCCGGGCCCTGTGAGCGCCGAAGGCGTTTCCCGGGCGGCCTGTTCAGGTAGGACTCCGGTTGTCGGCCGGACGCGGGAGCCGGACGGAGAAGGGGGATCGCCATGGCGGGCAGTGAGCACGAGGGGCGGCTGGGGGAGGAGTTCTTCACTCCGGGCACCTCGTCCTTCACCGAGTTCCTGACGGCACACCGGCCCGCCCTGCTGCCCATGCGCCGCCCCTTCCCCGACGGCGTCCGCGCCGCCGCCGACCGCTTCCCGCACGGCACCACGGTGCTGGCCCTCACCTACCGCGACGGCGTGCTGATCGCCGGCGACCGCAGGGCCACCATGGGCAACCTCATCGCCCAGCGCGACCTGGAGAAGGTCCACCCCGCCGACGACCACACCGCCGTCGCCTTCGCCGGCACCGTCGGACTCGCGGTGGACATGGTGAAGCTGTACCAGGTCGAGCTGAAGCACTTCGAGAAGATCGAGGGCATCCCGATGACCCTCAAGGCGAAGGCGAGCCGTCTCGCCGGCATGATCCGCCAGAACCTCGGCCAGGCCATGCAAGGCCTCGCCGTCGTACCGCTCCTCGTCGGCTACGACGTCAGGGCACCCGAGGGCGCACGGGGACGCATCTTCGACTTCGAGGTCACCGGCGGGCCGTACGAGAAGTACGACTTCCACTCCGAGGGCTCCGGATCGCCCTATGCCCGAGGCGCGCTGAAGAAGCTGTTCCGCCCGGGGATGTCCCGGCGCGAGGCGGTCCTGGCCGCGCTGCACGCCCTGTACGACGCGGCCGACGACGACTCGGCGACCGGCGGGCCGGACATCAACCGGCGGATCTTTCCCAGCGTCGCGGTGGTCACGGAGGAGGGCTTCGAGCGACTGGCCGACTCGGAGACGGAGGAGCTGACGCGAGAGGTGGTCGCACAGCGCCTCAGCCGCCCGGACGGCCCGAACGCCGCGCCCTGACAGGGAGTTCCCCACCCTTCGGCTTCGGCGGCTTCTGCCTCCGCGCTTTTCCCTCGCCATGACCGGAGCTTTGGCTTCCATGGCGAAGAACTGCCATGGGCTTTACTGCACATGGTTTGCAAGTACCGGAGGATGGCCGCAGGCTGTACAGCGCAGTCGCCCTCCACGAGAAAGACCCTCCCTCCCCGATGACGGCTGCCCCTGACTCCACTCCGACCCTCCCCGCCACGGCCCCCGCGCAGCGCACGGCCTGGCACCGCGTCCGCGGCTCCATGACGCGGCAGGAGTGGAGCAGGGTCGGCGGCATGGCCGCGTTCGTGCTGGCGCTGCATGTCATCGGCTGGTTCACCCTCGTCTTCGTGGTGGCGCCCGAGCACTACGGCATCGGACAGCAGACGTTCGGCATCGGCATCGGTGTCACCGCGTACGCGCTCGGCATGCGGCACGCCTTCGACGCCGACCACATCGCGGCCATCGACAACACGACCCGCAAACTGATGGGGGAGGGGCGGCGGCCGCTGTCGGTCGGGTTCTGGTTCTCGCTCGGCCACTCCCGCGTCGTCTTCGCCCTGGCGCTGCTGCTCTCGCTCGGCGTGCAGACCCTCGCAGGTCCGGTCCGTGACGACGACTCCCGCCTCCACGACATCACCGGCCTGATCGGTACGACGGTCTCCGGGGCCTTCCTCTATCTGATCGCGGCGATCAACCTGGTCGCCCTCGCGGGCATCTGGAAGGTGTTCCGCCGGATGCGCACCGGCGGCTACGACGAGGCGGCCCTCGAAGAGCACCTCGACAACCGCGGCTTCATGAACCGCCTCCTCGGCCGCGCGACGAGGTCGATCACCAAGCCGTGGCACATGTACCCGCTCGGCCTGCTCTTCGGCCTCGGCTTCGACACCGCGACCGAGGTCGCCCTGCTGGTCCTGGCCGGCTCGGGCGCCGCCTCCGGGCTGCCCTGGTACGCGATCCTGTGCCTGCCCGTCCTCTTCGCCGCCGGTATGTCACTGCTGGACACCATCGACGGCACGTTCATGAACTTCGCCTACGGCTGGGCGTTCTCCGAGCCCGTCCGCAAGGTCTACTACAACCTCACCGTCACCGGCCTCTCCGTCGCCGTCGCCCTGCTCATCGGCACCGTCGAACTCCTCGCCCTCCTCGCCGACCGCCTCGCCCTGCACGGCCCCTTCTGGGACTGGATCACCGGTCTCGACCTCAACACCGCCGGCTTCGTCGTCGTGGGCGTCTTCATCGTGACCTGGGCCGTGGCCCTGCTGGTGTGGCGGCTCGGCCGGATCGAGGACAAGTGGGCGGACGGTCGGGGCGCCGAACCGTCATGAGGCAAGTACGCCTTGACAATTCCAAAGTGTCAAGGCGTACTTGCCTCATGGCGATTCCCGATCTGGACGACCTCATCGCGGAAGTGGACCGCACCTGCGTGACCGCGCACCGCCCCGGCGGCGGGCAGGAACAGCCGGACTGGCTGGCCCTGTTGACGACCGCGGCCGGTCTGGCGGGCCAACTGCAGGCCCTGGCGGACGACTTGGTCGAGGACTACGTCGAGCACTGCCGGATGCACGGCGTTTCGTGGACCGACATCGGGGCCGCCCTGGGGGTGACCCGGCAGGCGGTGCAGCAGCGCTTCCACGCACCGCACAAGCGCTACGGGCCGGAGACGATGTCCGAGGACCTGCGCCGGGCGATGACCCAGGTGAAGGAGGCCGCCGTGTCCCACCGCAACAACTACATCGGCACCGAACACCTCCTGTGGGGGCTGACGGCGGAGGCGAACAGCGCCACCCGGCTCCTGGAAGCCGCCGGAGTCTCCCCCGACACGGTCCACCGCACCGTGGCCGGCCGACTCAGCAGGGGAGCTTCCCAGGCCGCCGAGCGCATCGCCTGGACTCCCTACTCCCGCAAGGCGATCGCCCTCGCGGAGGTCCGCTCCGAGCAGCAGGGGTCCGCGCACATCGACTGCGCCGACCTGCTGATCGGCCTCGCCGGTGTGGGCCGCGGCGTCGCGGCGACGGTGCTGGCGGAGGCCGGGTTCGCCCCGCCGGCCGCCGAAGGCCTGAGCCCGGCCGCCGAAGGCCTGAGCCCGGCCGTCGAGGGTCTGAGTCCGGCCGCCGGCGCCTGAGCCGGTCACCGACGCAGCCCCACCTCCCCGCGCCATCTGACGAACTGCTTCTCCGGATCGCCGGTGTACGTCCACGGAGCGCGCGTGGCGCGGCGTCCCAGCATCCGGAACAGGGACGCGGCGACATCGTGGACCCCTGCCTGACACGCCGCGTGGGCCAGGTAGTTGAAGTCGCGCAGCTCGCCGGGGGCCACGGCGTCGGTGGTGCGGTTCATGATCCAGCGCTCCCAGGTCCGGCCTACGTCGCTGACGGCGCCGTCATGACTCCAGTGCTGGCCGAGCCCCATGGAGGCGTGCTGTCCCTTGGCCGCGTCGAGGGCGTAGCGGTACTCCTCGACGCGGGCGTACTGCACGAGCACCGGCAGCGGGCAGCCGGGCGGAGCGACCCCGGCGGCGTCACGGGCGAAGTCGTACATCAGGCCGTGGGTGCCGTGCCAGCGCGAGGAGTAGTAGTGCAGGACCTGGAGATGCCCCTCCACGCTGTACGGGTCGCGCTGGTGCAACTCGTCCCACCAGCGGCCCAGTTCCTGCCGCCGTACGCCCGACTGATACAGCCGTGCGACGGAGATCAGCGAGACCCACGGCGTCGGGTCGTCCGGGTAGGAGTCCGCGGCCTTCAGACAGGACAGCACCGCGGTGTCGATGCGCTGCTGTTCGATCGGCACGCCCCGGCCCGCGGCGATGGCCGTATTGAACGCCCGGGCCGTCTCCGTGGCCGCCCGCAGCACCAGCGCGTCGCCGCTGTGCGGTTCGGCGGCCAGCCAGGACTCCACCGTCGAACTGCCCGCACAGACCTGCGCGAGCAACCGGACCCGGTGGCCCCGCACCGTCCAGTCCGGACCGGTGGCCCGCAGCAGCTCCCGCAGCCCCTGCCAGCGGCCGATGACGATGTCCTGGCGGGCACGGGTCAGCGGTGCGTCCCCGCAGTCGGGATCGAAGTCGGGAGCGAAGCGGTCTCTCGCCATCGCGGTCTCCCTCAGAAGTCGGTGGGAAGACCCTCGTGGACAAGGGAGTTCGGGCCGCCGGCGCCGTCGGGAACGTAGTCCGCCTGGACGGTCCGGGAGGCATCCAGTTTGTCCGGCCGGTAGTAGTCACTGCCCTGCCGCCAGTACCAGAACATCGGGATCAGCCCCGCCGCAAGGCCGCCGATGCCGATCGCGATCGCGGACGTACTCAGCTCGCTCAGCGACTCGACGAAGATCCAGAACATGAACAGGGCCCCGAACAGCGGCCACAGCCCGCCGAGCACGAAGTTGCCCACCGACTTCAGCAGCATCCGGCGGTAGGCGACGACCACCGCGAGGCCCGTCAGCCCGTAGTAGACGGCGATCTGCAGCCCGATCGCCGAGATGGCGTCGGAGAGGATGTCGCCCACCGAGCCCAGGGCGTTGGAGGCGATGAACATCGCCAGCGCCACCACGCCGACCACCGCGATCGCCACCCACGGTGTGTTCCACCGGCGGTGCACCTTGCCCAGCGCGGACGGCATCGTACGGTCCCGGCCCATCGCGAACAGCGAGCGCGTGACCTGGATGAGCGTGGTCTCCAGGGTGGCGATGGTGGACAGCATGACCGCCACGATCAGCAGCTTGCCGCCCCAGCCCGGCCAGATCTCCTCACCGAGCACGGCCAGCACGTTGGCCTCGTTCTGCTGGATCTGCGTCGAGGAGAGGATGACGCTCACCGCGATCGTGAACACCTCGAAGAGGAGGAACACGATGCCCACCCCGATGAGGCCCGCGAGACCCGTCGTACGACGGCTGTTGCGGGTCTCCTCACTGAGATTGCTGGTGACGTCCCAGCCCCAGTAGTAGAACGCGGCGATCAGTGCCCCCGAGGCGAACCCCGTCACCCCGTCGAAGTGCCCGAAGCCGAGCCAGGACCAGTCGAAGGCGCGGGCACTGCCCGAGTGGAAGAGGGCGAGTACGGCGAACAGCGCCAGTATGGCCAGCTCGACACCGGACATCACCAGCTGCGCCCGCACGGTCAGCCGAGCCCCGCCCAGCACCACGAACAGCATGACCAGGAACCAGCCGGCGCCGACCAGCGTCGACAGCGCGGTGTTGTCCGCGAGGTCCTGGTCGAAGAGGGCGAGCGTCATCGATCCGGCGGGCAGGGAACCCGCCACCATGAAGATCGTCGCCGAGATCACCAGCGCCCAGCCGCTGACGAACCCCAGGAAAGGGTGCAGCGTACGCCCCACCCACGAGTAACTGGCGCCCGCGTTCACGTCGATGCGGCTGAGATAGCTGAAGGCCAGGGCGATGCCCAGCATGGGTATCGCGCAGTACAGCAGCGCGGCCGGACTGGCCAGCCCCACCGCCGAGACGAGGACCGCCGTGGTAGCGGCCAGCGAGTACGCCGGGGCGCTGCCCGCGACCGCCATCACCACCGTGTCGAATGTGCCGAGGACATTGGCCTGCAGCCCTCTGCCCCTGTTGTTGCTCATGGATGCGCTGCTTTCGTCGTGCACGACGCGAGGCGAACCTGGCCCCGACGGCGTATGGGGGGTGGGGTGGTACTACGCGGGTGGGTACTTCGTGGGTGGTACTACGCGGGTGGTACTACGCCACGGACCGGAGAGGGATGACCTCGGGGCAGGGGCGGCCGAAAGGGGTGGCGGACACTGTACGCCGTTGCGTCGCCGCGCCGTCACGCCGCGTGCGCGAGTGATGATAGCCACATTCTTGAGGCTTCAAGAGCCCCCGTGACCACAGGGTTGACCACGGGGGTGGGCAGGAGGAGGGATGGGCGGGGCTCAGTCCCCGATCCGGTCGATCTGGCGCAGCCTGTTCGTGGCGTCCAGAGCCGCGACCTTGTACGACTCGGCGAGCGTCGGGTAGTTGAACACCGCGTCGACCAGATAGTCGACCGTGCCGCCGCACCCCATCACCGACTGCCCGATGTGGATGAGCTCCGTCGCCCCCGTACCGAAGCAGTGCACCCCGAGCAGCGTGCGGTCCTCGGGGGAGACCAGCAGCTTCAGCATGCCGTGCGAGTCGCCGATGATCTGCCCGCGCGCCAGCTCGCGGTAGCGGGAGATGCCGACCTCGAACGGCACCCGGTCCTCGGTGAGCTGGTCCTCGGTCCGGCCCACGAAGCTGATCTCCGGGATGGTGTAGACCCCGATCGGCTGGAGGTTGTGCATCCGGCCCACGGGCTCCCCGCAGGCGTGGTACGCCGCCGACCGGCCCTGTTCCATCGATGTCGCGGCCAGCGCCGGGAAGCCGATGACATCGCCGACGGCGTAGATGTGCGGCACGTCGGTGCGGTAGTGCTCGTCGACCGTGATCCGGCCGCGCGGGTCCGCGGTCAGCCCGGCCTTGTCCAGGTCGAGTTCGTCGGTGAGCCCCTGCCGGCCCGCCGAGTACATCACCGCGTCGGCGGGTATCTTCTTGCCGCTCTCCAGGATGGTCAGCGTCCCGCGGGGATGCCGCTCGACCGCGGCGACCGTCTCCCCGAAGCGGAACGTCACCGCGAGGTCCCGCAGGTGGTACTTCAGCGACTCGATCACCTCGACGTCGCACATGTCGAGCATCCCGGCCCGCTTCTCCACCACGGTGATCTTGCTGCCGAGCGCGGCGAACATGCTGGCGTACTCCATGCCGATCACCCCGGCACCCACGATGACCATGGAACGCGGCACCCGCTCCAGCGCCAGGACGTTGTCCGAGTCCATGATCGTCCGCCCGTCGAACTCCACACTGCCCGGCCGCGCGGGCCGGGTGCCGGTGGCGATGACGATGTGCTCCGAGGTCAGCAGCCGTTCATGGCCGGTGACCTCGCGCAGCGCGATGGTGTGCGGATCCACGAAGCGGCCGGTCCCGGCGTACAGGGCGACATGGTTGCGGGACAGCTGGTTGCGGATGACGTCCACCTCCCGGCCGACCACGTGCTGGGTGCGCGCGGTGAGGTCGGCGACGGTGATGTCGTCCTTGAGCCGGTAGCTCTGGCCGTACAGATCGCGCTGGGTGAGACCGGTCAGGTACAGCACCGCCTCGCGCAGGGTCTTGGAGGGAATGGTCCCGGTGTGGATGGAGACGCCGCCCACCATGTCGGGGCGGTCGACGACGGCGACCCGGCGGCCCAGCTTGGCCGCGGCGATGGCGGCCTTCTGGCCACCCGGACCGGATCCGATGACGAGCATGTCGAAGTCGGGCACCCTCCGGAGTCTGACAGCCGGAAGACCTCTTACGAAAGGGTGAGCGGGAAACCATCGGCGGCGGGTGAAGTGCCGCGGGCGGAGCGGAGGTTGTGCCGCCTCCTGGCCGCCTCCCGGCCACGGCCGCGGCGCCCGTGCCCGGTCCGGGCCGTTCCGGCGGAGTGGTGTGATCGGTTGCGGCGGAGTGGCGTGATCCTGCGAGCGTGGCTCAAACACGCCGTCATGGGTCGATAATGCGGCTATGGGGCACCGACTCGCCGACACGAGCGCACCGGCCCGGCTGGCCGCCCCCGAGGAGGGCATCGGCCGGGACGAACTGGCGCTCGCGACCCGCAACCACGGCCTGCCGCTCGAAGCCCTCCGCCACGACCTCACCCCGCCCGGCCTGCACTACGTCCTGACCCACTACGACATCCCGTACGTCCCCGACGACACCCCCTGGCAGCTGACCCTCGGCGGCCGCGTCCGCCGCCCGCTGCGGCTGGACCTGGCCGACCTGCGGACGTTCCCGCAGGTCACCACCCGGGTCACACTGGAGTGCGCGGGCAACGGCCGGGCCCTGCTGACACCCCGGCCGGTGAGCCAGCCCTGGCTCGTCGAGGCGGTCGGCACCGCCGAGTGGACGGGCGTACCGCTGCGCCTGCTGCTGACGGAGGCCGGAGTCGAGCCCGGCGCGGTCGACGTGGTCTTCACCGGCGCCGACCACGGCGTGGAGCGCGGCGTCGAGCAGGACTACCAGCGCGCGCTGCCCCTGGACGTGGCCACGGGCAGCGATCCCGAGGTACTGGTGGCGTACGCGATGAACGGCGCCCCGCTGCCCCCGCAGCACGGCCGTCCGCTGCGGCTGGTCGTGCCCGGCTGGTACGGCATGGCGCAGGTGAAGTGGCTGCGGGAGGTGACCGTCGCGGATGTGCCGTTCACGGGATTCCAGCAGACCGTGGCCTACCGGCTGCGCCGCAACCCCGAGGACGAGGGCGACCCGGTCACCCGTATCGCACCCCGCGCCCTGCTCGTCCCACCTGGCTTCCCGGACTTCATGTCCCGGGCCCGTGTCGTCCGGCCCGGCACGGTGACCCTGGAGGGACGTGCCTGGTCAGGGCATGCGCCGGTGACGCGCGTCGAGGTCAGCACGGACGCGGGGCGCACCTGGCGGGAGGCCGGGCTGGAGCCGGACACCGGCCACCGGTGGGCATGGCGCCGCTGGGGGCACAGCTGGACGGCGACCCCGGGCGAACATGTGCTGAGCGCCCGGGCCGCCGACGCCGAGGGCCACACCCAGCCACTGGTGCAGCCCTGGAACCGCGGGGGCTTCGCCAACAATCTCGTACAGCGGGTGCCGGTGCTGTGCCTGGACACAGACGATGGCGGGGATGCGGACCGGGACGGGGCTGGGGCCGGGGGCGACCCCGGGTAAGGCCGCAGGCGCCATGAGGAATGGGCCAGTCACCGCACCCGGCCGCCCCGGGTGCCGACCCGCACCCGAGGCGACCTGTGCGAATCATGGCCGGGGTGGTTGGGGAACCAGCCTGTCTAGGGAAGCAGCCTGTCGAGCGCGGAGGGACCCTCTGCCTCCAGCTTGCGCTTGGCCCATTCCAGGTTGCGTGGGGTGATGTCCTTGCCCGAGGCAAGCACTATGTCCTCGGGCGACACTTCGGTGCCGGTGCGGGCGTGGAGCAGGTCGTCCGGGGTGACGCGATCCTCGGACGGCCCCGACGTTTCGGGCTGGGATGTCGGCATCATCTCGCTCCTCGGATCCGGATCAGTTCTTCGGGCCCGGTGCGGTCATCGGGTCTGTTATCACCATTCAACGCCGGAGCGGACCCTGCATCCGGAGGCGCCAAAACCCTGCTGGGCACCTGCCGGCCGTTCCCAGCCTGATGCTCTCAGGATGACACTCCGTAGCAGGAGACGATCGCGGCGGCGCGGTTGCGCAGGGAGGTGCGCAACCACTGCGGGGCCAGGACTTCCGCGTTCGTGGCGAGCTGCCAGAGCGCCCATTCAGCGTGGCGTGAATCCTGGAAAGCCACCTCCAACCGCAGCCGGGGGGGGGGGGGGGGTTTGTTGTGGCGGCGGCGGCCCCCGGGGGCCCCCCCCGCGGACCCCCCCCCCCCGGGCCCCCCGCCCACCCCCGGGACCGCGGGGGCCC
>NZ_JBHYJA010000062.1:10207-54950 GCF_042740355.1 Streptomyces sp. NPDC059010 | reverse complement strand
CGCGGGCCATCCGGAGTCGTCGGTGGAGTACGTCCCCTACGAGGTCGCCGAGCCGGGGGCCGCCCCGCCCGGCCGGGCGCCCCCCCGCCACCTTGCTTCGCGCCCTGCTCAGCAGGAGTTGGTGAGGTAGTCCTCGGTGGGGGTGAGCATGTGCTCGGCCCAGACGGTGTGCATCTTCACGTAGGCGTCCGGGTTGAGGATGTCCGAGACCTGCTGGCCCAGGGACTCCTCCAGATGCGCCTTGTTGATGTGCTGCAGGAGCACGGTGAGGGTGTCGTCGCCGACGGAGCCGGCGCCGTTCACGGCCGGGGTGAGGATCGACTCCACCCAGACGGTGTGCATCTTGATGTAGCTGTCGAGCTGGAGCGCGTCCTGGACTTGCTGGCCCGGGGACTCCTCCAAGTGGGCCTTGTTGATGTGCTGGAGGATCGGCAGCAGGACCTGCTGGATGCTGACGCACTGCTCGGTGCCGCCGCCACCGCTCGCACCGCCCGAGCCGCTGCTCCCGCCGGTCGAGCCGCCGCTGGAGCCGCCGGAGCTCGATCCGCCCGTGCTGCCGCCGGTGGAGCCGCCCGCGGATCCTCCGGTCGAGCCGCCGCTCGTTCCGCCCGTCGAACCCCCCGTGGAGCCGCCGGTCGAACCCCCCGTGCTGCCGCCGGTGGAGCCGCCGCTGTCGGCGACCACGGTGATGGAGGCCGTCATGTCCGGGTGGACGGCGCAGTAGTACTTGTACGTGCCGGCCTTGGTGAAGGTGTACGACCAGCTGTCGCCCTTGTTCAGCGTGCCGGAGTCGAACTTGGCCGGACCGCTGGTGGTGGTGACCGTGTGCGGCGCGGAGTCCTCGTTGATCCACTTCACGGTCTGGCCGACCTTGACGGTCAGCTTCGGCTGGGCGAACTTGTAGTTCGTGATCTTGATGGTGTAATCGGCCGCCTTGGACTGCGCCGCCGCCGGCTGTGCCATCGAGTGGGCCTGCGCGGCCGGCTGCGCGGTGGCAGGAGCCGGGGCTCCGCTGGTCGTCTGGAGAAGCGCGAGGCAGCCCACGGAAGCAAGGGCCGCGCCCAGACCGGCCGTCATCAGTACCCGGTTGCCGCGCCGGGCGCGGGATCCGTGCCCTCGCTCTCGCCGCGCGCCGTCGGCGGATGCGGAGTCGTCAGTGCTCATAGGGGTGGTTCTCCTTCGAAAGGAACTGGTGGTACGGGGTGGCGCCGGTCAGCGGCCGGGGGCGGACGTGACCAGCAGACTCGTCGCGGCAAGGACGACGAGGACGAGCCCCGTCTCCGCCGCGACCGAGTAGACGAAGGGCCGGACGGTGGCGCGGTCGCCGCGCAGCAGAACGGCGATGTCGAGCCGGGTGCGCACCCAGCTCCGGCTGCGCTGGGCGCCCAGCAACACGGCGGCCAGCACGGCGAGTTTGATCAGCAGCAGCTGCCCGTAACCGGTGTCGAAGAGCGCGCTGAACGAGCCGACGACCTGCCAGGCGAGCACCGCTCCTGCCACCGCGATCGCCGCGACGCAGACGCCGGCCAGCGTGGAGTAGCCGGAGACGGCGGCCGAAAGTTCCTCCGGCCGACGCCGTGGCAGCACGCCGAACAGCAGGAAGGCGAGGCCGCCCAGCCACAGGGAGACGCCGAGCAGATGGACGAGATCGGCCACAGCACCCCAACCCGGGTGATTGCCCTCGGAGTTGTGGCCCGCCATGCCCGTCGTGCGCAGCAGGCCGAGGCTGACGGCGGCCGCGCCGACCCGCCAGCCCGGCGACCGCGCCGCCCGCTGGCCGCCCTGCATCAGCGCGGCCAGCACCACGGCTGCCAGCACCCACATCAGCGCCCGGCACGCGAGTACGACACCGACCTCGCTGTTCAGCAGGTCCATGTACGTGGACACCTTCAGCGCGTCGCCCAGCGGGCCCATCGCGCCGTACGCGCCCTGCAGTCCGGCGCCCGCCAGTGTGGCGACGAGCCCGGCCGCCCAGGACGCGGCCAGAATCCGGCGCGTCCTGCCGTCCTGGGAGCCCTGCGGCCACAGCATCGCCAAAAACCCGAGGCCGCCGACGAACAGGGCCAACGCCAGATAGTCCACCCAGCGCACGGCGACCCATGCCTGGCGCACGGCATCGGAAGGCGCGGGGGCCGCTGCAGCGGCCTCGTCGCCCCCGGCTGCCGGCGCGGAGTCGGAGGCACCTGCACCGATGGCGAAGGACAGGCTGCCGGAGGTCGGATGCCCGTCCTCTTTGTCAGTGACATGCCAATCCAGAGTCGAGCGGCCGGCCTCGACTGTGGCCTTGGGGATGGTCACGACGACGGATGACGCGCGCCGCTGCCCGGTGGCCGGCCGCCCGACGGTCAAGGGCTTTCCGTCCGCCGCCACGTGCACGTCGGGAAGGTCCACGGCCTCGCTGAAGGTGAGCGTCACCGTGCCGGGGGCGTGAGACAGCCGGGCGCCGTCCTTCGGGGATGAGGAGTCCAGTTCGGTGTGGGCGGACGCGGCGGGCGCGCTGACCAGTAGGGCCAAGAGAGCCAGCACAGCTGTCACCACAGCGCGAGTTCTCACCGCGTCAGCTCCGCAACCAGGGCCGGGTCGGACGCTACGCCGACGCAGATCCCCGTCGAATCAGCCGACACGGCCGCTGAGTCAGCGGCCGCGGACGGGGTGGGCGACGGGGAGCTTCCGCCCGTGAGACCACCGAAGCCGTCCAGAAGTCCGGTCACTGGAGTGATCACCCCATCGAGAAGCGGCTGCACCAGACGCACTTCGCCGTCCGCACAGGACTGCGAAGGAGACGGCGACGGAGCCGGGGAAGGGGGTGAGGAGGGAAGCGACGAGGGCGAGGGAGAGGACGACGGGCCGCCGGAGTGGCCTGGAAGATTGCCCGTGCTGCCGTGCCCGGCATGACCGCCGCCGGTGTCCTGCGTGCCGCTGCCCGCGGGCACGTCACCGACGGGCAGTGTCCAGGAACCGTCCGACGTCCCGCCCCCCGAACCGTCGGGATCGGTGCCGGTGGGGCCGGAGCCGCTCCGGTCGGACGGCGACGCGGGAGCCTCGGCGGCCGGAGGAGCGGCAACGTTCACGCTCTGGTCGGCGGGGGCGCCGATACCCGACGCGTATCCGAGGACGACGATCACCGCCGCGACGAGCGCGCCGGCCGCGAGCTCGTCGCGGTGGTCTCCTGGCCAGGACGCCCTGGCGAAGAAGGGCATGACTCCTCCTGACGACGGCACGCGCTGGCAATGCCGAAGAACGGGATCGCAATGCCAAGGAGTGGACCGATGCCAGGAGTCCATGTGGATACGCGCCAGTTAATGCGTCGTTTCTTTGCCTCACTTGCGTACAGTGGCACACTGTGAGAAGGGGCCTCACCGGTCGAATACGCGCATTACCATCCATGGAGGAATGGTGAATGCGAACAGGGTGGCCATTATTTCTTCACCGAATTTACTTGCCCGCAAATGCGGCCGTGCGCGCGGGGGTGCGGCGGACTCAGCAATCGGCTTCGGCTCTGGCTGCCCAGGCGGAAAGCGGGGAACGGTCTGGCCTGTCCTTGCGCTCCCCATCGACGATGATCAGCCGCCGGAGATCAGCAGCAGGAGGCTGGTGATGGTCAGGTCGACATCACCACAGCCGAGGCGGCCTCGGTGCCGATGCAGGCGCCGCGCAGCAGGCCGCGGGCGAGGAACGGCGCGACCATCGGAGCGACCGAGCCGACCATCGCCGAGCCGAACCCGTACGCGGCGACGACGGCCGTGAACGTTGTGTCGTCCAGGTGGGCGGTGTGTCAACCTCGGCGCGGTTGAATGGGACCCGGGTGGGGTCGGCCGATGCCACAAGGTCTCATCCCGCGGTGAGGTAGGCCGCTGAGCACTTCGGTGCGCTCGTCGCAAGCTTCGAGCGTTGCCAAGAGCAGCCGTCGGCCGGGCAACTCAGCCAAGAACCGACCGTACGGCTTCGGGCGATCTGCCCAGCACCGTTGTTCCGTCGTCCGCGGTGGTGATCGGACGCTGGATGAGTGTCGGGTGGGCGGTAAGGGCCTGGATCCAGCGGTCGCGGTGTGCGGCGTTTCGTTCCCAGCACGCCATGCCCAGTCGAGTTGCGGCTGGTTCCCCGGTGCGGGTGATGTCCCAGGGCTCCAGAGCGAGCCGTTGCAGCACATGCTCGAGTTCTTCCGCGGTCGGCGGCTGCTCCAGAAAGCGGCGCACCGTGTACTCGGCGCCCTCCGCGTCGAGCAGGGACAGGGCGGAACTGCATTTGCTGCAGGCATTGATCAAGAATCCGGCTGCCGGAGTACCGGGCGACACCTTTCCAGGTGCCGGGCTTACCTCGACATCCCGAGTGCTGATGCTGGCGCGTTATCGGTAGCGGCTGCCGCCGCGTCGTTATAGCGTTGTGATCAGCAGTCGTGGTTCCGAAGTTCCGTTCGCCCGTGATCGCCTCACGGGCGTTCTTGCTGTTCAGCGCCTCTCCGGACCAGGGCGATCACCTCCCGGTCGCGCAGGGCGCGGGCCCGGTTTCCCTCGAAGGAGTCAGCCATGGCCAAGGGCACTGTGAAGTGGTTCAACAGCGAGAAGGGCTTCGGCTTCATCGAGCAGGAGGGCGGCGGCCCCGACGTCTTCGCCCACTACTCCAACATCGCCAGCCAGGGCTACCGTGAGCTGCAGGAGGGCCAGAAGGTCGAGTTCGACGCCACCCAGGGCCAGAAGGGCCCGCAGGCGGAGAACATCCGCCCCGCCTGAGGCCCGCCTCGGTCAGGCCCGGCATCCCTTCGGGACGCCGGGCTTCGCCGACTGCCAGCTCAGCG
Organism: Streptomyces sp. NPDC059010; assembly: GCF_042740355.1. Taxonomy (NCBI): domain Bacteria; kingdom Bacillati; phylum Actinomycetota; class Actinomycetes; order Kitasatosporales; family Streptomycetaceae; genus Streptomyces; species Streptomyces sp. NPDC059010. The sequence goes on along the minus strand of NZ_JBHYJA010000062.1, from coordinate 50,155 downwards.
CACAGAGCTTGACCGGGAACATGCACGTCAGCCGCCCGCGACTCTTCTCGCGGGCAGATGGGGCGGGAGCTTCAGGCCCCCGGCGGCGGTGACGATGGCGTCGGTGGCGAAGCCGAGGACGAGGCCCAGCAGGACGCACCAGGTGGTTCAGAACCTTCAGTGCGGCCTGCGGGCAACGGCCAACAGTTCGATGACCACGTGGAGGATCGACCCCGCGGCCAGGCCCAGGAAGGCGATCGACACGGTGTCGTTGACGATGTGCTGGCTGACCACGGTGCCGAGGAAGGTCGGACCGCCGCCGATCAGGCCGAGCAGTAGCAGCGTGGCCCATGAGGGGCGTTCGCCCTCGGCGGCCAGCGGGGCGACGATGCCGAACCCTTCGGTGGCGTTGTTTCGCTGCCGTCCGTCGCCATGGTGATCCTTGTCGCCGGCACCAGCGGTGTCTTCGGCAAGGTTCTGGTCCCCAGCGGCATCGGCAACGCGATCGCTGACGTCCCGCGCCGACCTGCCCACCGGTCAGCTTCGCTGGTGGCCCTGGCGATGGGCGCGGGCGCCCTCGCGCTGTCCCGCATCAACGACGCCGGGTACTGGATGTTCACCAAGCTTGTCGGAGTGGACCTGTCCCGCTATCTGCTGGCTCAGCACGTCCAGGTGCGCGGGGTGAACCGGCCCGACCGCACAGTCCGACGTCTGCTAGGGACGTCGAAGACCCGATCGATGCGCAGGCTGCTGCGTGGGCCGTGCTCAGTGGTCGCGCCAAAGCCCAGGCAAAATCCGGCGACGGTCCGGTGCACAGCGCCCGGACCGAGGCCATCGGTGAGGTAGCCGACGACGTCGGAGCCCGGGGCGCCGCCCTTGCGGCTGGCGACCCCTGATCGCGCCGCTCGCCTTCGTGTGCTGTTTGTGCTCGGCTGGGATCAGGTTCGGGGTGTTGCGTGAAGGGGATTGAGCATGTCCAGCGGTTCTGAGTGGTGGTGAGATGGAGGCGGGAGGATGGGCGGGTGCCGTCCCGGGCCCATGGTCTGACTCATGATTTCTCTGACCGATGTGTCTCGATCACACGGTGTCGGCCGGTGGTCGGGGATGGTGCGTTGTCGGTGCCGGGCCGGCGGGGTGTGTCCCGATAGGGGCCTGCCGATTGTTGTGGCGTCCTCACGATGCTGACCGCCCGACGCGGCCCGGTACCGGCAACGCGACGCGCCATCGGACCGGAAGGAACGGGCATGCCCAGATCGACCGTGGCCAGTACGCCGCCTGCTCCGCAGACCCGTCGTCGTCGCCCTACGGCGGAGGTGGTGCTGGGAGTGGATACGCACCGGTCCCGGGGGGGTGCCCCTATGTCTTTGGTCAAGGGAAACGAGGGTGCGTCGGGGTAGGGGAGCCAGGCAGCATGGCGGGGTGTCTGATCTGCTGTGGGATGACGTGAGTTCTCTCTTCGACCCGGACTTGATGGGGTCGCTGCCGGACGTGCGTGTCCCGGATGTCTCGGTGGAGGGCTGGCAGGCGGTCCTTGATCTTGTCGCGGAGAAGGGCTGGAAGTGCCAGTACTCGGAGGGAGAGACGGTGCTTCCGGTGCCCCGGGCGGAGGTCGTGCTGTCCCGCCCGGTGGATGCCGAGTGTCCGAACCTGCGGGTCTGGCCGACTGCTGACGTGCTGGCGATCTTCCGCTTCCTTGACGACGGGGTCGTCGACTTCGACGTCGATCTGCGGGAGTTGCAGGGGCAGGAACGACTCGATGTGTTGTGCGGCTTTCTCCGGGAGATCGGTCGGCGGTTGGGCAGACCGGTGCTGATGGACGGGGAGGGTGCCTATGGCCATCCGATCCTCGGCTTCGATGTCGAGACTGATCGAGTCGTCCTTCTCATGGAGCCGTAGGTCAGGCGGCTGAGCCCGATTGCTGGGGTTCGTAGAAGGTGCCGTCGCGGAGCATGGCGAAGAGGACGTCGGCCCGGCGTCTGGCGAGGCAGAGCAGGGCCTGGGTGTGGTGTTTGCCCTGGGCGATCTTCTTGTCGTAGTAGGCCCGCGAGACCAGGTCGCCCAGGGCGGCGAACGCAGCGAGAAAGAAAGCTCGTTTGAGCTGCTTGTTTCCCCTCCGGGAAGGCTGTTCTCCGCGGATCGAGGACCCCGAGCTCCGGGTCGCCGGGGCGAGACCCGCGTAGGCGGCGAGGTGGCCGGCCGTCGGGAAGGTGCTGCCGTCGCCGACCTCGATCAGGATGCGGGCTCCGGTCCTGACACCGACTCCTGGCATCGAGGTCAGGACGTTGGAAAGAGGGTGGGCCTCCAGCAGTTCCTCGATCCGCCCGGCCAACAGCTTGCGTTGGTCGAGGACGGCAGTCAGGGATGTGGCGAGGCTCGGGACGATCAGCGCGGCCGCTTCAGTTCCGGGGACCGTCACCGTCTGCTCGTCCAAGGCGGCGAAGATCTCCTCGACCAGCCGCTCGGCCATCCTCGGCGCCTTCGGCCGCAGCAGCGTGACCAGCCGCCGTCGGCCGGCCTTGCGTATCTGGGCCGGTGACCCGAACCGTTCCAGCAGTGTGAGAACGGCTGGGTGCTGCAACCGCGGCCCCAGCACCCGTTCCAGCGAGGGATGGATCTGGGTCAGCAGGCCGTGTAGCCGGTTCGCGACCCGGGTGGCCTCGCCGGCCAGGTCGTCATCGAACCCGACGATCATCTCCAGCTCGGCGATCGTCTCGTCCTCGCCCTCGATCGCCCGCAGCGTGTGCGGCATCGCGCGGGCCGCGTCCGCGATGATGAACGCGTCCTTCGCGTCCGTCTTCGCCTCACCCGGATAGAGGTCGGCGATCCGCCGCATCGTCAGTCCCGGGAGATAGGCGACCGGGCAGCTCATGTCCCTCGCGACCGCCAGCGGCAGGCCCCCGATTGAGGCCGGCTGGTCGACGACGACCAACACCGTTCCGTGCTTGGCCTTCAGTTTCGCGAACAGCTCGCGGAGCTTGGGTTCGGTGTTGGGCAGGCGCTTGTCGAACGCCTTCTTTCCGCCTGGGGTGACGGCGGTGGCGTGGTGTTCGCCCTTGCCGACGTCCAGGCCGAGGAAGACGTCGATGTCGCCGGTGTCGATCACGCGCAGGCCCCTCCATCACGCTTTCGTCCGGCCTTGCCAGGGCACCGAGCTGCCACATCCACGTTACGGAGAGCTCTTCCAGCTCGGGTGAAGCCGGTGCTCAAGCCCCTCATCAGCGGTCCGTCGATGCCTTCGGACCCGGTGACACCACCCCCCGGATCATCAACAACAGGAGGGGGAAGTCATGCCGGACCCGAAGGCCGGAGGCTCCACTGCGGAGCCGCGAAGAAGGTAACGGGGGGTGCCGGTTCAGACCCGGGTTAGCAAGGCAATGGCAGTGCCGACCACGCCAATGACCATGAAGCCGAGCACGGCTCCGACAGCAAGGACCAGCAGCAGCACAGAGCGCAATGTAGCCCGGACTGCTTTCGCCGCCTCCTTCTGCACGGTCTTCGGGTCGTCGAGGTAGGCGCGCCACGCGGCACGGCGGGTGCTGCGGGTCAGCCACCGGGCCCACCAAGGGAGCCGCAGCAAGGCGAGCGCGGCATCCATCACGCCGTGAAGCGCCTGCGCCCCCGAATTCGTGGCTGCGATCTCCCTGAGTAGCACATTGTCCTGTGGTTGCTTGAGCTGTTCCAGGTGACCGCGCATCCACTCCCGCGGAGGGGGGCCGTCCTGGGGGGCTTCAGCTCGTAGGATGGCGTCGTGCAGCTCTCTTTCCCTGGCCCGCTTCCCTTTCATGGTCATGGGGAAGAGGCTCAGTAGGTGATGGGCAGCGTCCATGCGTCCCCACGCGAAGTCCGACCTGCGCCAGGCGGAGCTGAGGAATGCTCCAAAGTGCTGGAAGCGCACACCGTAGAGCTTGCGGTCACCGATGCTGGCGAACCGGTCCTCGTTGAACAGGGGACTGATGGCGTCGGGGCCTAGCCGCAGGAGGCGGAAGTCCGGCATCAGTCGTTCGACCATCTTCGACGGCGGAGCGTAGGCCCGGGTGACCACTTCCACCGTCAGACAGGCGGTGACGACGTCTGCAGCCCGCCGCCAGCCCGGCAGATCGGCTTCTTCCAGCGCCGTCACATACCTGTCGCCACCTGTCCTTGCGACATCGGCGAGTTTCTCCGGGACCCGTAGATCCGCAAATACCTCCTGCAAGAGGCGGGCAGCCACCTCGTCAGCGGTGTCGGAGCCCGGCGGATGGCGGAGCTGTAGTTGAGCGTCGACCGCATCAAACAGGGCGAGCACCTGGCGGGTAAGCTCGCTGATGGCCTCGGCACCGCTGATCAGCGCCTGCCGTCGATGCGTCGACGACGAGACTTCGGCCAGGCGGTGGTGGAGATGGCTGCTCATGCACTGAAGGGCTCGTTCACAGGTGAGCAACCCCCAATGCCACGCGCCGCCGCCGTACGGATTGGTGAGTTCCCTCGCGGCCATCTCGGGCACCCAGTTGGCCTCCTCGTTGACCTCCTGCTGCAGCCCGAACAAGACTGCCTCAATGCGGTTGATGTCCGCCTCTGGTGTAGTTGCTAGGGGAATCACCGTCTCGGTATCGGCGAGCTTCTTGCGGACGTCGTAGAGCACGGCCCGTGCCCGGTTGAGGCGGAAGTCCGGCAGCAGTTCCAACGCTCTAGTCTGCAGTTGTTGCGCCAGGTCCGGGTGCTTGCTCGCGCGAGCGAACAGGTCCTGCTGGGTGTCGCGGATGCTGTTACCCAGGCGGGTGCATAGCTCCTCAGTGCTTGACCGGAAATCAGCCTCCTGCGGGTACCGGACCGCGTTCAACAACACTTTGGACCAGGAGATTTCGTCGCACTTGTTCCCGGTGGTGCTCTCCGCGCCGAGGCGTCCCACAGACGGGACGATGAAGACCACCACTCGGTCGACCGGCGCGTTCAGCCTGCGCTTGTTGATCGCCTCCAAGACGGGCTGGAACGGCGCATTATCGAGGACACCACCATCGATGACACAGCTGGCGGGGTCGTTGTACCCAGGCTTCGGAAGCTGGCGGTGCCTGACCAACGGCTCTTCATTCACTGGTGAGAACGCCACGGGAAAGCCGGCAGTCGCACGTGCCGCCAGCACCAGTGCCGGGGTGTTGTCCGCTGCGAAGTCGTCCAGCGGCTCGGTCCTGAATCCCCAGTCCCTGCCTTGCTTGGTGTAGGTCACAGCAGCTGGCTGATACTGGAAGCGGTAAAGACGGCGATGGTCGCGTACGTCGAACGCATTCCGGTAGCCGTCAGTGTACGAACGCGAGCGACCGTCCAACGCGGTGGCGGTCACGAACAGTGTGACCTCCTGCCGCTGATCCATCAGGTTCGTGCGCTCACCAATGTGTTGCAGGACATCATCGATCTTCTCTCTGAACGACTCCCCGCTCAACACGCTCGTCTCTGACTTCGGCTCCAGCAGCCCCTCCAGCGCTGCAGACTTCTCCCACACGCTACGCAGATCGGGCAGCCCGGCTCCGCGGCCGAGGGCGGTAGCCAAGATCAAGCCATTGAGTCCGCCTGCCGAGGTTCCCGCCACGATGTCGATCAGCACTTTCGTGTCGGCGGACTCGGTAATTGATCGCCAGATCCGGAACACCGGCCGGTCAACGTCGGCCACGGACTCCTCGGGGACACCGCTTGACGCCCGGCACAGGAGATCGAGTTCATGGGTGACCCCTCCCATCCACACCGCGAGGCTTACGCCGCCGTTCATCACCAAGGCGAGGCGCGTCTCGCGCCGGGGTCCGAGTACAGGGTTGGTCGGGGTGGCCATGAGGGCAACGTAAGACGTCTTAACGCCGGTCATGCCCTGGCAAAGCACCTATGCATCTGTCGGGCACAGAGTTTCGCTCGAACGGAACAGCCGATTCATCCGGGACCACTCCAACTGATCAAAGGCAAGCCTTTTCGACCGGAGCCCAAGTCGCAGAAACGTCCCGTTCATGAGGTCCGTCAGCTTGCTGACCGACCCCTTGTGGCTCCATGGCCGGGCGCGCTGAGGACGGCGACGCGGCAGCCACGGCCGGTCTTTCCCAGGCCGTGAAAAGAAATCTGGGAGACGAAGGGCCCGCGCGGCACGTTGCGGTCAGGTCACTCACTCTGTGGATCCGGCCGGTGCGGCGGGGAAGTGTCGCTCCAAGATCTTCGCCCATCTGTGCGAGGTGATGTGGCCGCCGTCCGCCTTCAGCCTGTCGGCCTGGGCCTGGACGAGGTTGGTGAGTGCGGCGACGAATGGCGCGGCCTCGGTGCCCTCGGCGAGGGGGGCTGCAGCCTCTCGCAGCCTCTGCTGTGCGGCAGCGAAACGGTGCTGGGCCCGGGCTTCCTCTCCCTGGACGCTACGGCGGATTTCATCGAAGGTTGGATCATTCTTGTATGAGGACTCCTCAACGAGAGTGAGCAACCGCTGTGCGTTGTCCCGTTCGTGTGCTTTCTCGATCTGCCCGTGTTGGGTGACATAGACGAGCTGGTTCCACAGCACGCTGTCGATCGCGGGACGAACTCCATTCGGCAGGCTACCGGTCGCGATCAGCGAAGTGATCAATCCGATGCCTACGCTGCGGTTCTGCGTGCCCCCCGTCAGGTAACCCATCCCGCGGACCAGGGCATCCATCTGCCACTGCCGGTCGCGAGCCAGGGCGTCCGTTTCCCATTGCCGGACACGGGTGTCCAGATCCGTTTGCCACTGCCCGACGCGAGTGTCCGGCGCGCAGTTCGCCGCGGCGTTGTGCGTCCGTGCGGTCAGATGTTGTTGCCCCCTGCGCCTTCAGCGGTTCTTGGGCGCGGCTCATGGCTCTTACCTGCGCTTTCCCGCTGATGTTCCGAGCGGTGGACGAAGTGTTGTTCTCCGGCTGAGGGTCCGTCGGTTCGCCTGCGAGAACTCGGGCTGCGCACGCCGTACCTTCGTCGAGCAGATACCCGGCCTGACACGCCGACACGGTCAGAAAACCGAGCGGCTGCGCTCGACCCTGGCCGCGGTCGGTCTGGGCCCTCGCGGGCCGGGCCGGGGCCCGCATCGCCCGCGTTCTCGGCGTGTCCGTCAGCCGCAGCACGGTGCTCCGGCTGGTCGACGCTCTTCCAGAGCCCGAGGTGGCCGCCCCGCGTGTGGTCGGCGTCGACGAGTACGCCACTCGCAAGGGCCGCCACTACGGGACCGTCCTGGTCGACATCGAGACCCGCCGCCCCGTGGACCTGCTGCCTGACCGGGAGGCATCCAGCCTGGCGGCCTGGCTCGCCGAACGGCCAGGCATTGAGGTCGTCTGCCGGGACCGGGCACCGTTCTTCGCCGAGGGCGCCGCCGCCGGCGCCACGCAGGCCGTCCAGGTCGCGGACAGGTGGCACCTCTGGCACAACCTGAGCGAAGCCGCCGAACGGGCCGTCGCCCAGCACCGCCGCTGCCTCCGTGCCCTTGTCCCTGCCGCCCCCGAACCGGAGCCGGAGCCAGGCCCGAAACAAGAGTCGTCCAGTTCACCCTGGCCTACCGGGCACCGGTTCGCCGACCGCACCCGGGCCCGGCACGCCGCCGTCCACGCACTGGTGAAGGCCGGGCACAGCCACCGCTCGATCCAGCGACAACTCGGCATGACCTGGCGGACCGTCAAGAAACTCGCCGACGCAGCCCGGCCTGAAGAACTCTTCACCGGCCAGTGGCAAAGCCGGCCCTCCGTCCTCGACGACTACAAGACCTACCTCGACGACCGCTGGAACGAGGGCTGCACCAACGCCTGGAAACTGTGGGAGGAGATCGTGCCGCTCGGTTACAAAGGCAGCTACCAGCGCGTCCGCGCCTATCTGCGCAACAAGCGCACCTCGCCGCGGCCGGTGACCGCCCGGCCACCCTCGCCCCGGACGGTCTCCCGGTGGATCCTCAGCCGCCCGGAGACCCTCTCCGAGCCCGAGCAAGTCCAGCTCAAGACTGTCCGCACTCACTGTCCCGAACTCGACGCCCTCACCCGGCACGTCCGCTCCTTCGCGGTCATGCTCACCGAGCGCCAGGGCGAGCGCCTGCCAGCCTGGCTCGACGCCGTTCGCAAAGACGACCTTCCCAGCCTCCACACGCTCGCCGCAGGCATCGACCGGGACCGCGACGCTGTCATCGCTGGCCTGACTCTGCCCTGGAACTCCGGAGTCGTCGAAGGACATGTCAACAGGATCAAGATGCTCAAACGCCAAATGTTGGGCCACGCAGGCTTCCAACTCCTACGGAAACGTGTCCTGCTGGCATGACCGAAATACTGGCGGGGTGGGATGGGGCCGGCCGGATTCGAACCGGCGTCCTCCCACATGCGGTGAAGGCGCGACAACCACTGCGCTACGAGCCCCAGCCCGCCCAAGATCATACGAGCACCCGCCCTCCACTGCTCTGAATTTGCCCAAGCCCACGGGGCACTCAGCGTGACGGCGCCACAAAACCTGAGTGAGAACCTCGGGTTGGGAGGCGCTGAAGCCGTATCGCAATCGAACGCGGCCTGCGGACCGGGCTCGGACGACGATGCCCTTACTGCCCAGAGCGGTCCGGGTCCGGAGCACCAACCACGGTTCCGGACCCGGACCGCCTACCGGTACCACGCGCGTAAGGGCTGCCAGGCGAGGGTCAGGCCGTCATCCTGCTGCCGTGCCAGGCGGCAACCCCGCGTGTCAGACGGACAGGCGTCCGAAGAACAGACTGCCTGGGGCGTCCAGGTCCGAGGAGTAGAAGAACTCCCTGACCGCGCGGATGAACTCCTGCCGGCTGATCGCTCCGTCACCGTCGGTGTCCAGCTGCGCGAACACGTCCATCGCGGCGGGATCGGTCATGTTCCAGACGTCCAGGTACTTCTGGAACTCGGCCTTGCTGATGGTGTTGTCGCCGTCGGTGTCCATGATGTCGAAGATGGCGTGCGGGATGCCCTCGACCATGTTGAAGCGGCTGGTGTCCACGCTCGCCGCGCGGCTGGCGAAGTGGTACTGCTCCTTGGAGAGGCGGTTGTCGCCGTCCGCGTGGCGCAGCAGCTCTGCCCACTGCATCTGGTACGAGATCAGCAGCGCCTGTGCCCGGAGGTCGCGCTTGTCGATCTTGTAGCCGGTGAGGTAGCGGTCGACGAGGCGCTGGTAGTCGCTCCAGTCGACGTAGCCGTCACCGTCGGTGTCGGTGGCGGCGAACATCTGGTCCAACTTGATGCTGATCGGGTCAGTGGTGGCGGTCGCCATGATTGCCCTTTCGTGGGAGGGATGTGGTGGTGCGCATCGGCACACCCGCCCCGAAGCTAGACCCAAGATCATCAGAAGGGGCTGTTAAAGGCATATACCATCAGAAAATTCGCACAATGATGTGAACACCCCTCGTGACCGGTGTGGTCCTGGGCAGATCGGGTATCGACTTGGGCCCCTTCGCCTGGTGGCCACATCCGAACATCGCCTGCCGCCGGTGCTGCTCAAAGTCGGGCTCTGGCACAGATTTCGTGATCGGTTACGGTGCGTGTTGGCCACTGGTACCCGGCAGTGGTGCACTGATGGTCAGATCTTCGTCGAGTCTGGCTACCAGGTCCTCGGCGAGAGTCGGAACATGGCGTGTGGCCCACTGCTTGGTCAGAGAGAGAAAGCCTTGCAGTCCCTCCTGCACGGTATGCAGGATCCCCGGTAGGTCACCCACCACGATCTCGATGGGCTGCCCGGAAGGGGTTCCTTGAGCGTCTACGCTGTCCGGCCACAGCTGCACGACCTCGTTGGCATGCTCAAGCCTTGGTGAAGGGTCATGGCCGAGCCACAGGGGCTCTCCGTCTGCGACGTGGAGCCACTCGCGCCAGTCCTCCAGCCCACAACAACATCCTGGCCGGACGGTGACGTTGGTAGGGGTGTCGTGGACGCGCAGCCCTCCTGGTGCGATGACTTTGTCTGTCTCCAGCAGGCAGCGAATCGTCTCACTGGCGTCCATCAAAGGGCGATCGTCGTCACCTGTCCGCGAGTTGTAGTCAGCCAGCATGGCCAGCGCGCTGCCGACTTCGAGCGGGGACATACTGCTCGACAGAGCCATGAACTGGTACGGAGGCAGGTCAGCCACCGGCCAGAAAGAGAAGTCAACGGTGTCTGGGGTTTCCAGGACGGCATTCACGATCAACACCGCGTCATTCTCGCCTGGTGCGGTTCAGCCCGCTTCGCAGTTTCTCCTGGGGCTCATCACGCGAAGAGAACGCGCTTCCGGAGGAGGTTGAAGCCGGCGCGGCCGAACATCTGGCGCTTGAGCATCTTGATGCGGTTGACGTGCCCTTCTACGACTCCGGAGCTCCAGGGCAGGGTGAGGCCGGCGGCGACGGCGTCACGGTCGCGGTCGATGCCCGCGGCGAGGGTGTGGAGACCGGGCAGGTCATCTTGGCGGACGGCATCGAGCCACTCGGGCAGCCGGTGGCCCTGTCGCTTGGTGAGGATCTGGGCGAAGGAGCGGACATGTCCGGTGAGGGCTTCCAGGTCGGGGCAGTGGGCCAGGACGGCTTTGAGCCGGAGCTGTTCGACCTCGGAGAGGGAGTCGGGGTGGCGCAGGATCCAGCTGGCGACAGTGCGGGGTGAGGGCTGGGGTGCGGTAACCGGGTCGGCTGAGAGGCGCTTGGTGCGGAAATAGGCGCGAACTCGCTGGTAGCTGCCTTTGTAGCCGAGAGGCACGATCTCCTCCCATGCCTTCCAGGCGTTGGTGCAGCCCTGGTTCCAGCGGTCGTCCAGGTAGGGCCTGTACTCGTCGAGAACGGAAGGGCGGCCCTGCCACTGGCCGTGAAAGAGGTCCTCCGGGGTAGTGGCGTCGGCGAGGAGTTTGACCGTGCGGTAGGTCATGCCGAGCTGGCGTTGGATCGCGCGGCGGCTGTGGCCGGCCGCCAGCAAAGCGTGGACAGCGGCATGGTTGGACCGGGTTCTGTCGGCGAACCGGTGGCCCGTCGGCCACGGTGAGCCAGTAGGGTCGGCCGGCTCTTCCGGTTCCCTGACCTGCCTGGGCGGCTCGGGTGCGGTGCCTCGCAGGCACTCCCGATGGTCGGCGACGCACCGTTCGGCGGCTTCACTGAGGTTGTGCCACAGGTGCCAGCGGTCCGCGACCTGCACCGCTTGAGGTGCCCCGACGTTGGCGCCTTCGGCGAAGAACGGGGCCCGGTCCCGGCAGACGATCTCGATGCCTGGCCTCTTGGCAAGCCAGGCGGCCAGGCTCGATGCCTCCCGGTTTGGCAGCAGGTCAACCGGCCGTCGTGTTTCGACGTCGACCAGCACCGTGCCGTAGTGCCGCCCTTTGCGCGTCGCGTACTCGTCGACGCCAACCACTCTCGGGGCTGGCAGATCCGGTTCGGGCAGCGCCTCGACAAGCCGCAGCACCGTGCTGCGGCTGACGGACACTCCAAAGACGCCAGCTATCCGAGCTCCCGCCCGGCCGGCCAGGGCGAGGCCGAGCGCCGCCAGCGTCGAACGCAGACGCTCGGTCCACCGGCCGTACCTCCGAGTCAATCCCGGCACCTGCTCAACGAACGTCCGTCGCCCGCACGAAGCGACCAGGCAGGCGAAGCGGCGGACCCGCAGACAGAGCACCACCCGGCGCCCCGCGCTGGGAACATCCGCAGGAAAGCGCAGGTAGGAGCTATGAACCCGGATCGACCAGTTTCCGCAACCCGAACCACCGTAGTGGCACAGCTCTGCTCGGACACCGAACTCGAGATCGGCCCCAAGGTCCAGGCCAGCTCCGGTACCGACGGCAACCGCTTCCACCTGAGTGCCTCCGCCGTGTTCGGCGCCGGCAATCCGGGCAGCGTGTTCCTGTCGTGGGCGGACATGGCGGACGGCGGCGACACGACCATCCGCGGCAGTGTCCTCACCGCCAGCCCCGGCGGGCTTTCTTCTTAGCCGGTGTCACCGCCGCAGCCCTTGCAGGTCCACCGTGCCGCCTCCGTTCGGCGCGCAGGCTCTTCCCTGGACTGCCGTCACTAGTCAGGCCCGCCGGGAAAGGCGGTACGGGCCCTGGCCGCACCACGTCCGGGGGCCCTGGGGCACCCTCACCCGGGTGCACCTGCGCGCCTCCTCGTGAGGTGTCGGGGCATCCCTGCATGATGCGGAGCGGCCCTCCAAGCGCCGAGGGCGGCCGCACACGACAGGACTCGACTACAAGGAGACTCCCATGCCGAACAACACGCTGGCTGGACCGGTGCCGGACCCGTGGCTGGCGGCGGTCAACGTCACGGTGCCGGTGTCCGTGGCCAACGACCTGGACAAGATGCAGGGTGTGATCAAGGACGTGATGACGCAGCTGGGGTGCCCCACGTGCCACTCAGGGAGAGACCTCCGCATCACTATCGCCCGCGACTTCGTGGTGGATCCGGACGGCCAGGTCCAGCCGGCGGTCACTGTCCCGTTGACCCGCTGACCCAGGGCCCGCCGTGACGAGACTAGGGGTGGGGCTCACCTACGTACCCGGTCTCGACCACATCCTCCACGAGGTTGCCGACCTGCTCGACGTCGTCGAGATCGAACCGCAGAGCCTGTGGCGGGTCCGCGGAGAGGGCGAGATCTCGGTCGACGAGGACGTGCTGGGACGGCTTTCGGACCTTCCCGGCGCGCGGCTGCTGCACGGGGTCGGTAATCCGGTCGGCGGCTCCTGCCTTCCCGACCCACGGCACACGGCCCTCTTCGGTGAGCTGGCCGAGAGGCTGCACGCGCCGTGGGCCAGTGAGCATCTCGCCTTCAACCGGGTGGCGGACCGGAGGAGTTGGTTCCACACCGGATTCATGCTGCCGCCCTGCCAAACGGAGGCGGGCGCCCACGCCGCCGCCCGGTCCATTCGCACCATGGCCGATGCGCTTCCGGTGCCCCTCGCCGTGGAGATCGGCGCGAACTACCTCCGGCCGCGGCCCGGCGACCTGTCCGACGGCGCGTTCGTCAGGCGGGTCGCCGAGGAGAGCGGCTGCGGTCTGCTCCTGGACCTGCACAACGTCCTGGCCAACGAACGCAACGGCCGCGGCAGGGTGGACGATCTGCTGGCCGACCTGCCCCTCGACCGGGTGTGGGAGGTGCACCTGGCCGGCGGTTCCGAGTACCGCGGGTACTGGCTGGACTCCCATTCCGGGCTACCCGACGACGATCTGCTCGCGCTCGCCGACCGGATCCTGCCGCGGCTGCCGGCCCTGCGCGCGGTCCTGTTTGAGGTGACTCCCTCGGCCGTACCGGATCTCGATGTGGGCGCCGTCCGCGAACTGCTCGTGGTGATGAGGGAGATGTGGCCCCTGCAGACCGCCCTTGCACGGCTGTCGCCGCCGCCTCCGGCCGACATTCCGCACCCAACCAGACAGGAGACGACCGCCCCATGCGACTGGGAACTCGCGCTCGGCAGTCTGGCCGTCGGCCGCGATCCCGGAACACCGCTGGCCCAGGAGCTGGTGACCGACCCGGCGATCGGGCTGCTCCGGGACTTGGTCGCCGAGTTCAGGGGCAGCGCGCTCACGGGCACCCTCCGGTACACGATGCGGCTGCTGTTCCTGACGCTGGGACCGGTCGGTATGGGCGAGTTGCTAAGTGGCTACACGCGTTCGTGCACGCCGCGCCTCTTCGCCTCCGAGGAAGCGTTCGCGTTCGCAGACCACCTGCTGGAGGCCCCGCCGCCCGTACCCTGGCTGACGGACGTCGTCCAGCTCGACCTCGGCCTCCTCCGCGCGCGACTCGACGGCTCACCCTGCACCGTCGATCTCCGCACCGATCCCACCGCGCTCCTGACGGATCTGGGAGCCGGGCGGCTACCGGTGGAGCCGCCACAAGGCCACTTCCGTGTCCGCCTCGTCGACGACGCCGCACCCGCCTGACCGGGTACGAGGCTTCGCGCAGCCGCGGGCCGGATCGGCGCAAGCTTTTCAAGCTCTTCGAGCCGCTCGACGCCATCGGTCCGTACGAGCTCCTGGCGAACGTCCCCGACGCCCAGGTGCGCTTCGTCGCGCCCGAACCGGGGCGGATCGTCGACGTGCTGGGCGCCATGTGGGTGGACGTGCCCACCCGGTACACGGAGGTCGAGTCCTGCGACGTGCTGCTCGTCCCGGGCGGTGCGGGGGCGCGACTGATGCTCAACAACACGGAGTTCATCGACTGGGTGTGGCGGATTCACGAGACGACCCGCTTCACCACCTGGGTCTGTACCGGGGCGCTCATCCTCGGGGCAGCGGGGCTGCTCAAGGGGCAGACCGCGACCACCCACTGGCTCGCGATGGACGACCTGGAGACGTTCGGCGCCACCTACACCGCGGAACGCGTCGTCTGGCATGACAAGATCATCACCTCAGCCGGGATCTCCGCCGGTATGGACCTGGCCCTGGGGCTGTGCGCGTTGCTGAGCGACGAACTCACCGCCCGGGCCATGCAGCTCCTCACCGCGTACGACCCCCAGCCGCCGTACGACAGCGGCTCCTTGGCCACGGCGACGCCCGAGGCCGTGGCCCGGGCCCGGGAGCTCGCCAGCGGCGGCTGAGCCCGCTCAGCCCCAGCGTGGGCGCGGCAGCCCAGTTTTGGCCATCAGCTCCCACCTCGTAGGACCCGCGTGCCGGCCCCTCCACAGGGAGTCCGCAATGAGTTCGCCGAGTTTCTTCACCCAGGCCGGGAACTTCGCCAGCGTGGTGGCAGGCGGAGTCGACCCGCGTACCGGCCAGTTCACTGCTCGGATCACAGTCTTCCACCTAGTCAAACAGCTACAGTCAGGACCCCACTCATAGGGGCTGTCGTGACAGATGAGAGGGTCGGGCGGGTGAGTGAGACACCGATGAACACCCTGCAATACCGCTTTGACGGGCCAGAAGACGCCCCGGTCCTGATCCTCGGTCCCTCACTGGGTACCACATGGCACATGTCGTAGAAACCGTCTCTGGGCGTCCAGCTGGTCCAGGGCGGCCGCGTAAGTCCAGGTCGGAGCCCTGTGGCACGCAAGCATCCATGGGGCTCGTGACACCGACGTGACAGATGCGCAGCGGATTCCCTGTGTGCAGCGACGGTATGGGGGGAGCACCTTGCCATCGGCATTGGGCCAACGACTGCCCGGGTGGACGCTGTGCGCTTGAGTGATCTGATGGCGCGTAGGGTGTTCAGAAATCGGAGCCCAGCACGGCGAGAGGGCGACGTTCGAGCTGCGCGAAGCGGACCTTTTCGCGCAGCCAGGCCACAACATCACCTTGCCGTTCGAGCAGGAGAACGAGTTCCCGGAGTTCGGCCAGGACGATCACTCGCTGGTTCAGTGCGCGTTCGCTCTCTTCGATGGCCGGCCCGGTGAAGCCAGATGCAGAGATGAATAGGGCGCGGACTTCCGAGCGCCCGTACACCCGTACCAGGTGGCGGCTCATCGCGTTGATCTCGACAGGCTCACCCCACCACTTGATCTCTACGAGGTACGCGGATCCGTCGACTTCGAGGGCGCCGTCGATCTGTTCAACGGGATGCCCCTCCTCGCTGCGCAGCGTGAAGGATTCCCTGATCAAGATGCCTTCGGTCGCGAACAGGTCGTTCAGCACGCCTTCCAGGGCGGTGCCTCGCTTTTTTGGGTTGTCTTCGTTGAACAGATCGTTGAGTCGGTCTCGGAGTGCTTGAAACCTTGCCTTCCGTCGAGCAAGGCGCTCAAGCTCGCTTGTGCGTGCTTTGATGCGAGCTGCTCGCTCTTCATCATGCGCCTGGCTCATCCGCGTGAATGAGTCCTTGACGTTCACGAGTCGTCGCACGCTTGCTTGTAGCCCCTGGGCCGGGAGACGGTCGTCCGGCCACAGTGTGGAGAAGTCCTCGAATTCGATCGTTCGTTTGAGGATCTCCCTGCGAACGCCCAAGCCTGCGTCGCCCTGTTCATTGATCCGGCTGAGTACGGCACGAACGATCTTGTACTTGCTGACTGCTGACTTGTCCGCGGCGAGCTGGTGTCGATGGGGCGCGAGAAGGTCTTCGCTGACGCCAGCGCCCCGCAAGAACCCAAGGACCCCCTCTTTGCTCCGATTAAGCCGGGGCACCAGTTCGATCAGCAAATCCAAAAGCTCAGGCGGCCAGTGGTAGGCGTCGTTGTGGGCCACTCGTCATCTACACCTTCCGCGCGGGAGCCGCTCTCAGGGGTGCTTCGATCTGGGTGATGCCCGAACGGCGCAACCCTATGAACCTGATTGTGCAGCGGCTGCCGCTGCTTGAGACCGGGTTTCGCGGGATGCGTGGCATGAGGCTGGTGCGGAGATCTCTTGGGGGCCCACTGGCAGCTTCAGACTGGCCGAGCCGGGGGACTGGCACTACGGCAGCGGTTGGCCTGCCGGGTGGTGTCCAGCTCGCGTTCCTTCACGTCCCGGACGGTGAGGCCGACTGTGCGGTCAAGGAGCCAGACGCGCGATCTCGTCAGTTTGACGATTTTCCCTATCTGGTGGAGCCCCCGATGGGAAGCTGTGTTCATGCACGCCTTCATCTCTCACAACCACCGCGACAAGCCCCAAGTGACCCCACTTGCCGCCCGCTTGCGGTTGCTCGGCGTGGACGTCTGGCTCGATTCATGGAAGATCCGACCTGGGGATCGGATCCCCGGCAAGGTCAACGAGGCGCTGGGGCTCGTAGACACCGTCATGGTCTTCTGGTCCGCCAACTCTTCGAAGTCCCCTTGGGTGAACACAGAGTGGGAGGCCGCCCTCACACGGCGACTGCGGGATGACTCTGTCCGCGTCATCCCGGTTGTCCTCGACGACACTCCGCTTCCGCCGCTCCTTGAGCCGATCATGTGGGTTTCCCTGGTTGACGGTGATGTCGATCGAGCCGCTCGGGAACTCGTAGGTGTGGACTCCCAAGCAGAACTCGTGAAGACGATGCAGCGGACCGTTGAGGAGTCCGGGCTGGAGTACAGGTACTTCCATGGGTTCGGCGTCATCGTTGGCTGTCCCCGGTGCGGAGCTCCAAGTTCGAAGTTGGAAGGCTGGAGCGCCGTTGATCACGTCCGAGACGACATGTATGCGGGCGTTCGTTGTGCCGAATGTGGGTGGGACGAGGGCGGTGAAGTCTGACTACACCGCGCGCACCGTACAGAGTTTCGTCGGGGCCAACGCGCCGTGGCGTGGGCAGTGACTGATGAGGACCCTGTCGGCTCGTTCCGGCGGGGGTCTCTGCGTTCGGGGATGGGCCCGGTTAAGCGGTGCGAGGGCAGTCGTAGCGACGCAGCACGGTGCGGGGGACAGGGCCAACGACGTACGCCTGGCCCTCTGGGGCGATGTGGACACCCACGGCTTCACCATCCTTGACCGGCTGCGCCGGACCCTCGCGCTCACGCAGTCGATCCTGATGAACCGGCCTACTTTCCTGGAGCACCGCGGGCAGTGGGTGAAGGAAGATGCGCCCACCCACCGGCCGTTCGGCACACTCACCGGACGAAGCCGATGTCTACGACAACCTCGTGGACGGCGAGTTCGGCCCGAACGTCCTGCTCGAACAAGAACGCGTGCGATTCCACCTGGTTGAGGACGTCGTCAACGTGCTTCGCTAGGCGTTGAGCAGCCATCAGCCGGGCTGGCGGTGTTGATGGTGGGTGCTGAGATGGAAGTTCACATGCGCAGGTCTCTATGGGCTCAGTTCAGAGTTCGGCGTGTTCAACTGGCGTGCACACGAGGGCTATCGAGCCGTCCAATCGTGGAGCTGGTCCCATTGTCAGCGGCGGAATGCATCATGTCCGCATGACGACGAACCCGCAGCACGATCCCCCCGAGCCGATTCCCGCAGCCGACTCTGGGGAAGATGACGTGGAACAACTCTGGGAGGAGATCGGTGCTGGTCACAGGCTCGTGGCCCCACCTCCAGATCTTCCTCCGCCGCTCACGGTGACAGCCCCGCTGCTCCTTCAGGTAGAGCAGTTGTCCTGGGAGAGCCTCGAGCATCTGATCGTGGCGCTGGCCCGTGAAGTTGAGGGTGCAGTCCGGTCCAGGCTGTACGGCAGGAACGGGCAGAAGCAGCACGGCATCGATGTCGTGGGGTACTTCGACGATGGCAGCCTGACGGTCTATCAGGCGAAGCGCTGGCGGAGTTTCACCGCCGATGCCCTCTCGGATGCGGTTCGGATGTATGTCGAAGGAACCCGCCCGTTCGACGCCACGCGCTTCGTGCTGGTCACCACTGCCTATGCCGGTGACACTGCGGTGGAGGATCGGCTCCATCAACTGCGTAAGGACTATCACCCACTCGACATCGAACTCTGGGGCCGGCAGCAGCTCTCGGACCTGCTCTTCCCACAACGTGCCTTGGTTGACCGCTTCTTCGGGCGGGCGACGGCAGAGGGGTTCTGCGCAGACGGTCCGGATCCCGTCACGCAGCACACCCATACCGTGGTGGGCTTGCCAATCCGGGACTTCACCGATCCGTTCGCTCTGGAGGTGCACCGTGTCATCGAGGTCGAATCAAGGGATCCCGGTGACCGGCTGCCCCCGCTACCGGCCTACATCAGCCGGGAACACGACAGGCGGGTGGGCCAGCTTGTCGCACGGGTAACCGCCGGACAGAGCGCTCTCGCTGTACTTGTTGGCGACTCCTCCACAGGCAAGACACGAGCATGCTGGGAGGCTATCCAGGCGCTACCGGGCGACTGGCGACTCTGGTATCCGATTGCTCCAAGCCCAGCGGAGGCACTCCTCAATGGCGTGCTGTCCGTCGGGCCGCGGACGGTGGTCTGGCTCGACGAAATCGAGCCCTACCTGGCGTCGCCTCAGCTGGGCGAGCAGGTGGCCGCTGCGCTGAGGGAGCTACTCAAGGATCCCACCCGGGGCCCGGTCGTGGTCTTGGGAACAGCCTGGCCGGAGCACTGGGAAAGGCTTACCCTGCCGCCCGCTTCAGGCGCACCTGATGGGCACCGAGAAGCCCGCATGCTGCTTGCCGGCCACAGTGTCCTCGTCCCCCGTTCGTTCGATGAGCCAGCTCTGCTGGCAGCGCGCAGAGCAGCACACGAGGACCGGCGGTTGGCAGAGGCACTTCACCGAGTCGGCGACGGACGGATTGTCCAGTACCTCTCTGCCGCTTTCGCTCTCATGGAGCGCTATACGACTGCCCCGGCCCCCGCGCAGGCCGTGATCCATGCAGCAATGGATGCCCGCCGGATCGGATGCAGTGGAGCACTGCCTCGTACGCTGTTGGAACTGGCTGCCGTCGGCTATCTCACCGATGACGAATGGTCTGCTCTGAGGGAGGGTTGGTTCGACCAAACCCTCTCCGCGCTTCAACAGCCCTGCCGCGGCGCGACCAGTCCTCTCGGCCTGGTGCTCCCCCGTCCCGGTCAAGCAGTTCACGCGGAACCCCATTTTCGTCTTGCTGACTATCTCGATCACCATGGACGGTCGAGTCGGGCGGCCGGGCCTGCTGCGGCTTCGCTCTGGAGTGCGCTTCCCGAACATGCAGCGATGAATGATCTTGTCGGGCTGGCCTGGGAAGCCCGAAACCGTGGTCTCTTTCGATACTCGTTCCAGCTCCATCTGCGTGCCGACGCCGCGGGCATCGAAGGCACTGCCTGGCTCGCGGGTGACCTGATGGAACGAGCCGAGCAGCACCAGGAAGCCTTGCGCTGGTATCAGCGCGCAGTCGAGTCCAGGGACGAGGACGCCTATGCGAACCTGGTTGAGCTGTCGGAGGCTTTCGGTCAGACGGATGAAGTGGTCGAACAGCTGACACGACTGGCCGAAGCCAATGATGAGCTCGCGCTCTCCTGGGTCGTCGAGCTGACAGCGGACTCGCGCAGTACGGGTGAGACAATTTTCTGGCTCGGCGGTCTCGCCGACCGCGGTGACGCCGCTGCCGCCCGCGAAGCCGGTGAGATGCTTCAGCAGAACGGCCGCTTAGCGGAGGCACTTGAGTTCTACCGGCGGGCAGCACTTTCTGGCGACGCACTCGCGATCCGGCAGTCCGTAGGCATGGTGTGGAACACCGATGGTGCTGATAGGGCCCTCGCTTGGCTGAACGAGCTGGCTCAAGGGGGCACCACCGACCTGATGGTCACGGCCAACACACTCGCTCAGGCCGGTCGTTCGGCCGAGGCGCTCTCGGCCTTCAAGCGTGCGGCCGACACTGGCCACGACATGGCCTTCGGTGTCGGAGCTGAACTGGCCGTGAAATGTGAAGGACTCGAGCAAGCTGCAACGTGGTTGGAGCCATTCGCGACGGCCGGCAGGCCATTCGCCTCGGCCGCATATCTCGACATCCTCCTGAAGGCAGAGCGTTCTGACGACGCGCTGCGCTGGTGTCTGGAGCCCGATAGGCGCGTGGACATGGCAGTGCTTCACACCGCCGCCGAGCTGCTGGTCGCGTCGAGGCGCGAGGACGAGGCGCTGCGTTGGCTGGGCTCCTTGGCTGAACAAGGACATGCCTTCGCCCTCTGGCGCATGGCAGGACTTTCTGAACAGCTCGGGCGAGTTGACGAGGCAGTGTCGCACGCGAAGAAGCTCGCCAAACAAGGTCACACATCGGCGCTCCATCTCACGGCATTCCTCACTGCGCGACAAGCCAAAGGCGAGGAGGCAGTTTCCTGGTATAGGAAGGCAATCTTGGCGGGAGAACCGTTTGCTATCGCCGAGATGGTGGATCTGTTGAAGGAACTAGGGCGTCATGACGAAGGCGATCGCTTGCGCAAGTATGGTTTGGAAGCCGATGGGCAGATTGCTGGCGGCGCAGGCTGACCTGCTGCTGGCGTCGTTTGGGAGCGCCCTGCTGGCGCGATCGAGGCTGGATGTGAATCCTCCAAGACCAGGCGGGAGGAATGAGGCGAGGCTGTAGTTTTGCTGGCCAGGGCCGGTTGAACTTGGCCCGCAGACGGATCGTCCGCCCGAACCGTTCATTGCGGCCGATTCGTGAGGCCGTGGTCGAGCGTGACTCCTTTGGACGGGCCGTGATGATTCGCCGCCCCAGAAGGCATGGGCGTGTCGTTGTTGAAGATGACCGCTGGGGCTCGGATGGGGCGAAGCGTGGCCAGGCTGCTGTCGGTGCCTCTGGTCCACGGAACCCGCTGGAACGGCTGAACCGGGAGATCAGACGGCGGGCCGACGTCGTCCAGGTCTTCCCCAACCTCGCCGCCCTGGACCCACTCGCTGGCGCCGTCCTGGCCGAACTCCACGATGAATGGCAGGTCTTCGACGGTCGCTACCTCTCCGAAGCCCGCATGGCCGACCTCTTCACCACCAAGCCAACCCCGCCCGAACTGCGGATCACCCCGCAACCGAAATTGAAACAGCCGCCGTAATACACCACCCAGCGGGACGTGACCTGCAGGGGTTGGCCAGGATCGCCAGCGCTACCCTGCGGGGAATCCGACCCCAGTCCGGATGCACTCCCATGGCCGGCTGGGGCTGGGACCAGGGCTGTGGTGCTCTGTCGTGGCAGCGGATCCGACCTGCTGGCACCAGTCCCTCTGATCCTGGGCCAGAGTGGGACCGGGGACTGCCGCTCCGGGACGGCGGCGCCGAAGGCAAACTCCCTGTAGAAGGTGGTTGCTTGGAGCCAGTAGCACGTCACCTGGCCTCGCCGGGCAACAGACCTGCGAACCGCAGGCTACTTTGCGGGCGACTCACCGATCTACTCATGGACGCTCTCGGCCTACGCCCGGCGTGCGGGATCGAGGGGGACGACGCTGAGTTCAGAAGGTAGGTCAGCCCGATAGGAGATGAGCCCGAACTTCTTCCGGTTGATGGTGGAGGATACAGCGACCAAGGCATCGACCTCAGCCCCATGGGGCATTTCCACCACCATGCGCAGCGTCTGGACTCCCTCGAGCTGCCACCTCTTAGTCCTGGTGAACCGCCACTCCGGGTCGGACTCGCCTTCGCCCTGGGCGATAACAAACACTTCCTCGTGCTCGGCCTCGATGCCGCGCTCGAACCCGGGCTCGACGAATCCCAGGCTCAAGGTGAGTCCGAATGTGGTCGAACGTCGAATCGGGGAGGCAACTCTGAGGGGTGAAAGCGCACGAGCCACCGCTGATGTGCCAGGCTGGCGGCCCACGAGCGCCACACCCACCGCTCCGCGCACGTGCGGTTCTCCGTCCGCCGGGTAGAACGACACGTCGAGTTGCAGGATGCAGTACCTGACATCGCCGTTTCCATCGAGGCCGGCCAGTGTGGGCGCGGCCTCACGGCACTGTTCCGGCGTTAGGGGAACCACGATCGGCCGACCAAGACCAAGCCGCCGCACTGGTGCGGTGTCCCGCTCACCGAGCAGCACCCGTTCCGGGATCAATTCGACGTCGACGGTCTCGGTCGGCGGAGCAGCGATCTCGATCATGCGTCTTCCATTCCATTCTATGACTCACCAACCGCCTAGGTAGCAAAACGCACCCCAATGGCGGTATTGAGGATGTGCCTCTCGGGTGGCCTCTTGTGCGACGCGGAACGCGGTCAGGCAGCACTCGCCTTCGGCAAGCGCCCTGTAGAGCGTGGTGAAGAACAGTGTGGTCGGATCGGGGTGCACCGGCCACAGGCAGCCGATGACCGACCTGGCGCCAGCCAGCAGGAGCGCCGCCGGCAAACCTTGCAGGTTGTCGCCGTAATCCACTCGTCCGAGCGCCGACTGGCAGGCAGCCAGCGTCACCACCTCCACCCCCCGTAGATCGCACCGCAACAGGTCGTGGGCGAACACCCTGCCCTCGCCGTCCCCGTCGGAAGCGAGGTACAGGCATTGGAAGGCCGGCGCGGCAACGTTGTGCGACCCGTGCGCACCGATGTGGACGAATCGCGCCCGGGGCAGGGCCGCACGCAGGGCCTTCCGTGTGGCTGCCGGTCCGGTGAATGAGGTGCCTCCTGCCACCTCGGCGATGCGGTCGGCCTGTTCGGCGAGCACTTCCTCACAGGCCAATCCGAAGCGGCCGCCCCCGTCGGGAGAGCCGAAGGCGACGACCGTGCGCTCGGTTGCCGAAGCCACTGGGGACGGACGCAGCGACGAGAGGCCGGGAATGGTGGTGACGGTCCAGTGATCGGCTAGTGGTGCTCCGCCTTCGTGGATCAGATGAAATGGCATGAAGTGCAGTGGCCCGTGAGGCCACAGGCACAAGTGGTCGTACCCTTCGTCGCGCCACTGATCGAATCGCTGGGCCAACGGCCCGAACAAATCGACCAGAGAATCCGTGAGCTGTCGCTCCGCATCCCTGGACACGGCGCGGAAGAGGGGGTCTGCGCACACTGCCTCACGGACCCGCGCCACCTCGAGAGCGGTAAACCGCACCACCAGTGCCGGCCCGTCGTCAGGCCGACTCAACAGGTCCTGGGCCGGGGCCTGGCGAGAGACCCACGTGCACTCGACACCGCGCGAGGTGATTGCGGACAGGTGGATTGCCAGGTCACCTCTGTCGATTTCACCGAACTGCAGGGAGATCAGCACCGTCCGTGGGGGAAGCAGTCCTGCTGTTTCGTCCAGCCGCTGATAGACCGACTCGCCAAGAGCGGCGCGCGTGCGCGCCAGATGGGTACTCAGCTCCCGGTTGTACCTCCGCTGCAGATTGCGGAGCCGCTGGTCGGCGCTTTCTCCGGGTTCGCTTTCTGACACGCCGAGATATGCACCGAGTACTACTTCCTCCCTTAGCGGACCGGCGCCGACCGTGACCGCTTGCGACTCGAGTTCGACAACTTCGGCGAGCAGTTCGTCCTCATGAGGGAAGCGGTCCAGTGGGCCGGCGTCTTGATGGGCCACAGTGAAGCGCTGGGCCTTGCCGAGCTGATGAACGAGGTGGCTGCTGAAGCAGTCCTGGGTAAGGTTCCGCGCAAGCGCTACAGCCAGCTCGAAGAGCACCTGGTCGGCTTTCTCCCTCACGACCGCCACCGCCATCGCAACCGCGGCGGCCAAGGACCCGATGGCTTCTCTGGCCATGTCGGGGTCACCGTCTTCATCGAGTGCACCTAAGACCAGATTCAGGCAGTGCAGCGTCTGGTCCTCAAAGTCGAGTGCCGCATACCAGTAGGCCGCCTCGGCAAACAGGCTCAGGGCACGGCCGTGGTTTCCGTGAGCCCATTCAGTCCGAGCGACCATATACCGCAGCTGGTTTTCGGCGAAGAGGACCCCGGCGACGGCCGGGCCGGGGTATGCGGTGTCGATCTCGTGCGCTTCGCGCAGCAAACGCATCCCGTCGCCCGGCCTATCGATCATGCCAGCGTGCACCGCCAGATGCGCCAAGCCGGAGGCTCTTTGCCGGGGTGACCACTTCTCGCGTCCGGCCTGCCGCCGCAGCCGGCGTTCCTCTTTTTCGAGAGGGAAGTTCTTCGGCGGGCAGCCGGAAGGGTCATCCGGCAGTCCGTGCATGGCTGCCACCAGGAAGAAGCCCCGCGCTGCCGGAGTGGTGCCCCCTTGGAGGGCCTCCTCTACTTCGGTGAGGATCCCGCAGACGAGGTTCGAACGGCCGCCCGCGATCGCGGCTTCCAGCGACAGTCGCGCCAGATCGTCCGCTTTGACGCGCCCCTCTAAGGCGCGATATTCGGCTAATGGAACCGGTGGAAGGCGCTCACTGGTCAGGTCTTCAGCCGCTCCGTTGCGCGCCAGTATGTAGAGCAGGCTCACAAACCCGGAAGCGTCCTGCGCACCGTCCCCCATGGTTGTCACCGCTTGACGTGCCGCGTGGACGATGTCCGCGGAGGACACCTGGAGCCCCACAGACGCCCCCAGGTCCAGGGCCTGCGCCCATGCTTTCAACACAGGCATCCGGTCTGGCCCGACGGCGAGTTCGGCAGCCTCCTGTAGGAGGTCGATCGACTCTGTCACCGGCACCCGCGGGTGGGGCATCATCACTGCGTTCGCATCCACGCCGGGCTCACGCTCCCGCAAGTGCCGGATCAACCTCGACTGCCAAGGAATCCAAGCGGCGTCGAAGCTCCGAGCCCGGCCCACCATGTTCATCCCGTACGGTGTGAAGCGCAGCCGACCGGCCTGCAAGAGCCAGGTTGCCAATGGCACCGGATCCTCGACACGGCGGGCGTCGTTGACGAACCTGTCGGCAAGTTCACAGGCATGGTCGAAAACGCGACGATCAGGTACCGAGACCAGCCAAGCAGTTGCCGCGGCCAGCACTCGTACCGCGGCGCACTCTCGCCAGGGCGCGTCCACCGGTGCACCGGACGACTCCACACAGGTGAAGAGCAGGCGACTCAGAGCGTAGGCGAACTCGGCGTGATCGTCGCCCACGGCCAGGTCGACCTCCGCGGCGACGGAGGAAACTTGATCACCATCGACCATCCTGCCGAGGAGAGCTGCGCGCCGCTCGGCCTCGTCCTGGCCGATGGTGTGTCGAACGACGGCATCGGACAGGGCGAGCAGAGACTCGACAACGTCTTGGTTCCCGTTCATCACGAGCCCCCAGTGATGGGCCACCGATGTCCTATTTACGATTATCCCGGACATCAGCCGCCAGCGACACTTCAATGGGAAATTCCGTTCGGCCTCTGGCCGTCGCCTCACCCGCCCGGCAGGCGCCCTGCTGCTGTCACTGGCGTCCGCCATGCTCTGCGCACGAACGAGAACGCCACTGGTGGCTCATCGAAGACTGCACACGGTCCACAGGGGACCCAGACGCCGAACGAATGGCCGAGTGGATCGCAAGGAGTACGGGCACGAGCTGTCGAGCGATAGCTTCCTCGGCACCCGCGCGGGCGTCGTGGCCGCTCTTCTGTGACGGTGACGCCCACGCATCAGTAGCTGCTTGGTCATGCTCTCCCTTCCTGCTTTGGCTCCGTGGCGTTGCGCCGCGGAGAACCGGGCGGGATGTGCGTTAACGCCCCCCAGCGCACACGATCAAGGGGGAACCGTGCCACATCCGATCACCCGGACACGCAACTGGTGGAGCGGGAGATCGCGGAGTATCCGGCTCTTCAACTGCATGTGCATCCCTCCGTGCATCGCCGTTCTGCACGGGCCTTTAGTTCGGCCACATCGACTGGTGGACACGACACGCCTTCCTCCTCGACCGTAGCCTCCAGCGTGACTGGCGTTGCTTCGGCGGTCCCATCGCCGTACTGCTGTTCACCAGTTGAGCAGCGCCCAGGACGAAGCCCGCCAGACCAAACGTGCCTGGGCCCGAGCTGGAACGGAAGGAGCGGCCTTCCAGAGCTCCCTGCGCTCGCTGTTCACCAGTCCCGACCTCGCCTCTCCTGACCTCCACGGCAGAATCCCTGGGCGACCAGATCAACGCGATCCGTTCCCTGCGCCGCGACGATCCCGCACGAGACGAAGCCATCGTGAGCGTCCTCGCCGAATTCGACGCAATGCGGCCAAGCCCGTCGGGACGCCTCCGCCGCACTTTCAGGGCGCTAGTGCAACGCAGCGACGAGTTGTCGCAGGTGAGGCTCTGGCGGACCCAGCTGCAGAAGCGGTGGCAGATCCTCCGCACCCAGATATGCGCCCAACTGGCCGACGGCTGGCTTGCCGACGACACGAAAACCGCTGCCCATCAGGCTATTTGAGCAGCCCTTGAAAGCAGGCCGAAACCCATGGATGTGGGAGCGAGGCGACGAGCACGCTGCGGTGAATGCGATGCGGTACTTCCTCAATGACCCAATCGCACTGTGCCAGGCCGCCAGAGCCCTTGAGGTGTACAGGCGACCGTTCGGCGCCGAGGCTGCGTGACATCGAGACCCGCCGATGTTGATGCCGGTGATGGCCGTGATGTGACCCTGGAAGTCGTCGCCTAGCGACTTCCGAAGAAGCAGACGCAGCTACACCAGAGCCCTGGCGTCGAAATCGGTCTCAACTGTGTAAATGCCTATCACTGCTTGCCATGCCGTGATCCACTGGAACAGGGGGCGCGGCTTGGAGCAGCCGGCCGCGTGCCGACGACACAGGGCTCGCACGATGCACGGGGACCGCAGATGAACCACTGGGTTGGAATCGTCGCGCTGCGTGACGCGCCGAGTGCCGTGTCGACGCCGCTACACAGGATGGCGACGGCGATCGAGACAGCCCGCCGGATCCGCACCTACAACCTGGGCACGGGGCGCAAGGTGCTTCACGCCGACTTGCGCGATGCACTGCGAGCTGTCGGCCGGCGCTACTCCTTGGCGAACGACTCGGCGCGGGCGGCTGCCTCGTTCCGCGCAGTGCGCTTCTTCCCAGACCATACGGATGCGTGGCGGGATCTGCCGTGGTGGCTGCAGCAGGACTTGGCCAGGGAACTGGAGGCGTCGCTGCCGGTGCAGCGCAGTGCCATCGCTGTGCAGGCCCGCCGACCCCCTCGGCAGCTGCCGGTCACAGGGAAGCCGCAGCGGCGGGCCGGGTCCGTGGCCTCCACGACGTCCGTCGTCGAGCGGGTTGGGCTGGATCCGATGGACGTTGTACGTCCGCCGTTGACGGACCCCGGGACGCCGTTCGACGTTATCGACTTGGGTGCCGTGTTGGAAGCGGATCTCGCGTCGACCGGTCTGAGCTTGGCCGACGATCCCGTGCACGCGCGGTGGCTGCGGATCGCGACCCTGCACACGAGTTACGTCTACGAGGACGTGCATGGCCCTGCGGGCCTGCTCACGCTGCACACCCTGAACATGCTTGGCTCGCTGGGCGGAGCGTGGCTGGACCTCCTTGTCCTGGACGCCCTCGCAGCGGATCCGACAGTCCACGACAAGGACGAGGGTACGCAGTCGGCTCGCCTGGCCCACCATCGCAAGGAAGCAGTGCGGCAGCTCGGAGCCTGGGCGGCGGCTGCCGGATTCGCTCACCTGGGGCGCGGGCAAGCGCAGAGCGAGACGGCGAGCGTTGCCGAGACGTTGGCCCTGCAGGTCGTTGGAGCGCTCGTCTTGATCGGCGCGGATGAGTCGGCGCGCAGGCTGGTCGCGGCGAAGACCAGCGACGCGGGACGGGGTTGGGGGGCTGGCGTCCCGCAACGCGATTGGATCACGCTTGTCCAGGAGCGGCCGTACGTCCGCGGCATGCGGTGGTCGTACGACACCGAGGGCCCGGACCACGACAGGACGTTCACCGCAACCCTTCAGACGGACGACGGGCGTACGGTGAGTGCGACTGGCGGTTCGAAGAAGGCCGCGCGCCAGGCCGCGGCCTATGCCTTTTTGATCCGTTACGATCCAGCAGCCGCCTCCACCGTACCGGCGCCCCGGCGCGACCCTGCCCCTGTCAGCCCCTCGGGCTACGGCGTTGACGAGCCGGGCCACGGGAAGGCGATACGCGACCTTCGGCAGGGATTCGGCTTGGCGGTAGCGGCCGAGCCGTGGCTGGCCCAGGCCCTCACCCACAAATCCTGGGCCTATGAGAACCCTGGCCTTGTCGAGAGGGCCCACCAGCGGAGCAACTCCCTGCTGGCGCACGCGGGTTCGCACGTGGCCAGAGCCCTCATGGCCTACGAGAGGGCGCACGAGGCGGCGTCCCGGGGCTTGCGGCCTGCTCCCGAGGAAGCACGGATCGGTTCGGTCGGCAACACGGAGTGCGGCCGTCTCGGCGAGGAACTCCGCCTGACCTCAGCCATGCTCATCGGCACCGGTGAACGCCGCAGCCGGCGCTCCGATCCCGGAGAGGGCGCCGCCCAGGCAGTACTGGCCGTCGCCTGGCGGCAGCTCGGCGCGCGCCTCCTCACTCGGCGCCCATACGTGCTGCACACGTGGCTCACCACTTTGGACCAGGGCCTCGACCCCGTGACGCAGCTGCAGAATGTGTGCAGCCGCTTCGGTATCCGCCTGAACGAGCCGGAGTTCTACGTCCGTGGTGAGGACCACGCCGAGGAGCGGTACTGCGAGCTCGTCCTCACCTGCGGCGAGGAGAGCATCCGCTGGGCGGGAACCCCGGTCATGGGAGGCAAGGCCATGGCCAAGCAGCGCGCCGCACAAGAGATCCTCGCTCTGCTGCACGCCCACGCTTCCGGTAACACCGGTACGTGGTCCGCGGAGGAGACACGCGTCCTGCGTGGCGTTCTGCGCCAACAGCTCCACCAGGCGCCCCACTTGCCGCCGAAGGAGTGCCTGAACTGCGCCCGTGACGGTGTCCTGGGCCTGGACCTTCTGGCGTCCGCAGACCCGGAGGGCTTCCGCGCCTGGGCGCAGCGAACTCAGACACTGGTGGGAGACCTTCCCCAGGACACCCTCGACCACCTGACCCGCTTCTACACCCAGTGCCTGACCCAGGTCCGTTACGGCGACGACTCCTCCCTGCGCACCGCACTGCGGCGCGTCGCTGGCGGTGCAGCGGATGTGTCCACGCATCTCGCGGCCACGGCGGCCCTCCGCGCCGCGACCGCGGAGCACCCCGCGGACCTGCGGGGCCTCCTGGCCGCATGGTGGGCTCAGACAACGGAAGCGGCACCCGTCTGGCTGTCCGACGGCACGGGCCAGCGCGGCGCCCTGCCGCTGACCGCCGTGGAGGCCGGCGCGCTGAGGGAGGTCCTGGTCTGGGCGGCGGAGGCGGCAAGAGCGGTGAACCGTCCCATGTCGGTGGAACTGACGATCGACACAGACCGCCTGTACGTACTCCTGGGCATCGAGGGCGTGAACGTCCCGAAGACCTGCGCCCGTCTCCTCCCCTTGCTCGATGAGATCGTCCCGTCGATGCGCTGCACGGCGACCGAGGACAGCCTCCTGCTCCATTGGCGGCAGCTGGATGGCTCCAGTGATCTCGACGAGACCACTCTGGCCGTGACGGGCTTGACGGCGCTTTCCGAGCCGCTGCCCGTACCGGCCGATCTCAAGCGGCAAGCTCGGGACGCGTCGCCTTCCCGCCTTGATCGGCCGCCTCGCCGGGACGGGCCTGACCCTCAGCCTCCGTAACTCCACTCCTTAAAGATCAGCAAGCGGTCGGCGATTCGTGTCTGGCGACGATGGACGCCTTGAAATGCAAGGTAAGCCATGCATGTAGCGCGCCGCCGACAAACCTGGATAGGGCGAGCTCTTTAGGGCTGCTGCGACGAGTTGGCGAGTGCCACGGCCTGAGCCTGGCGCGCGGCGGCGAAGACAGCCCGGCGGGCACTGAACGGGTCGTGGGCCGAGCGCAGCCAGGGGTGGGTACCGAGAGCGGCGGCCAGCCGCCTGCACTCTTCCTGGGCTGTGAGCCACCGCTCGCGTTCTGCGCGTGTGATGTCGGCTCGTCCTGCCGCGATGTCGGCTCCCGCCGGGAGGGCGTCGGCGAGTGCGCCAAGGTGCTGAAGGGCGGAGTCCAACGTCACCCTCGCCGCTACCACGTCGCCGGGAATCTCCCAGCCGTCCATGTTCCACGTGGACCTGTATTCCGGCGGAGGTTCCTTCGATAGCCAGTCGGAGGCGTCGATGGGGTCGCCGTTGTCGCGGGGGCGCGCGAGTTCCGAGCGAATCCCGGTGTCCTCGCCGTAGTGGCAGTGCACATGTGCCAGCCACGCCGCGGCCCGGTGCGCGCTTGCATGAACAGTGTCACGAGCTCACCCGTGGCCGTCATGCGCACCATTTCGTCGTAGTGCGCCTGCGTCGATTCCCATGTGGCGTGCCAACCGGCACAGCGCGTACCCGTCTTGGGGCATTCGCGTTGAGTGGTCCAGTCGCAGCGGACCATGCGCAACGCCTTCACGCCTCCTCGCACGCGCAAAGCGTCACCACTGCCCACGTCCTGCCATCGCTGGACGTTCAGCCTGGCCCAAGGCGCCCGATCGATGGCCAGCGAGTTCTCGTTTGTCACGAGCCACAGCGGTGTCAGGCCGTCGCCCACCGCGGTGCGCGTCCTGTTGTCCACAGAACCACTCGCGATCGGCGAGATCTGGATCTCATAGCCGATCTTCTTTCCGCTGGCCCCGGCGACCGTTACATCCGTACGGCGGCGACCATGTACGGCTCGGTCTTCGACGGAGACGCTGAAGCCCTCCCGGCTGGCTGCTTCGGCGGTGTGGTTCTTGAGCGCCTTGTGCAGCTCGCTCTCGCCCGCTGTCTCGTTGACCTCGCCCCTGGTCACGTGCCGGGCGTGGTAGCGGCCGTTCTTCTCGACGATGGTCATGAACCCGGGGCAGACGGTGCCGTATTCGTGGGCCCCGAGGCAGTAGAGAAGGTCGGGCTTGTAGTTGCGGTGAATCTCCTGCAGGAGCCCCGGGCGGTCGGGGTTACCCAGGTCTGATGCACTCAAGTCGATAGTGATCCCGTAACCGCGATGCAGCACGTTGTGGGTCATAATTTGAGAGTAAGTCCTACCTCTGACAACAGAGTTGGTTGCCGCAGTCGGACTGGCCGGTTGCGTCCATGGAGATGGCGTACGGGTTCGACCTGATCCGGGGGTTTGCTCCGGCATCGGGATGGCGCCTGCGAGCCGTTGCCAGTCGTTCGCGCGGGGCGCTTTGAGATGCGCCGGAGAAGACCTTGCGGCGCGCAGCGACTAGGGAGCTTCCAAGGGTCTTCGGTCGGTAGATGACATCTGTGTGAGGACGGGCGGCGGTTGGGGAGCATGCCAGCGAACACTGCTGCAGTACCGTGGACTGGCTCCTGACATCTCTGACCGACGTGTCCTGACCATCCTGTGTCGACGCGGGGCGAGGCAGTGTGCTCGGACGCTGGGCCGGGCGAGCGTGTCTGGAGCACTGCAATGCGGACGACCTCTGCACCGTGTCACTGGTGACCGCTCTCCGGGCCGGCGGCGCACTGTTGCCTGACCTCCGACAGGGGGATGAACTATCGAGTCGTCAGCCCGCTCCCAGCCGTGGACCGCTCTGTGAACGCGGATGAGGTGATCCTCGGGGTCGACACCCATCGAGATGTGCACGTTGCGGCTGTGGTCTCGATGACAGGCAACGTCTTGGCTGTTGAGCGCTTCCTGACTACGGCGAGTGGCTATCGACAACTTGCCGAGTGGGCCGGCCGGTGGGGTGCTGTCTGCCGTGCTGGGGTTGAGTGCTCCGGCAACTACGGTGCGGCGCTGTCTCGATATCTGCTGTCTCAAGGCATCGCGGTTGTCGAAGCTCCCGGCCCGGGGCGCTCGGCTCGCCGTCGACGGAGCAAGTCCGACGAGGGCGATGCAGTCGCCGCCGCCCGTTCTGTACTCAGTGGCCGTGCGCGTTCCCCAGTGAAGGCGGCCGACGGCCCGGTCGAGAGCGCGCGCATATACCTGATGGCCAAGGACTCCGCGGTGAAAGCTAAGCGGCAGGCCGTGAACCAGATCAAGGCCATCCTGGTCACGGCCGATCCGGCCCTCAGAGAAGAGCTGCGGAGTCTGTCGCGCCGTCGTCTGACTCTCTCCTGCCTGCAGTTGCGTGAAGGCGGCGAGGAGGTAGATCCGATCGTGCGGGCCACCAGGTTTACGGTGCGGATGCTGGCTGAACGCATCGAGCACCTTGATCGGCAGGCTCGAGTGCTGGAGCAGCGCCTGTCCGCGTTGATCAGGACGCACTACCCCTGCCTGGTCAACTCTGTCGGAATCGGACCCCACAGTGCGGCGGTGTTGTTGACGGCCATGGGTGACAACAGAGAGCGCATGCGAGGCGAGGCGTCGTTTGCGGCGTTATGCGGGGCAAGCCCGGTCGAATACTCCTCGGGCAGCCGGCAGCACCGCCGGCTCAACCGCGGCGGCCACCGGCAGGCGAACGCGGCCCTCCACCGCATTGTGCTGTCCCGGCTACGCTGGGATCTGCGTACGCAGGTGTACTACGAGCGACGTGTGGCTGAGGGGAAGACCCGGCGAGAGATCATCCGTTGTTTGAAGCGGTACGTGGCGCGCGAGATCTACCGGCTGATCACCACCAGCCGTCAGGGAAATGCGAACGGGCTCAGCTACCTGTCCGCCCCGTAGCCCATTGCGCCCAGCCGGGGCATCGGTGTCTGCGGCCTGTGTTGATGGCGAGGCTGAGCGCCATTGTGCCATGCAGGAGGTGCAGCGGAGGTTACGCTCCGCAGTTGGCGTGAGCAGTCGTATCTTTGTGTTCATGCCGCCGCGTCACAAAGAACTGGTCAGCCCCGGCACTCGGATGAAGTTCCGCTCACTGGCGACGAACTTGACTGTTCGCACGATTGCCGAGGCGTGGCAGAGCCACAACTTCGCCCCCATCCCCGACGACGAACTTCGGTACACGGACTCCAGCGTCCGCCGCACCACCTTCGAGTCCTACGCCGCAGCCGTTGACTGGTCCGACCGCAGCCACGTGACCAGGGCGCTGCGTGTGTTCGAGGACATGATTCGGACCGGACGGCGGGAGGGGTGGAGTGGGCCCTGGCTGGACGATCTGACCGAGCGCCTGCGGCAAGACGGCCTGCAGATCGATGAACGCGACCGCATCACCGAGATTCCGGGCACCTGGACACCGGCAGTCCCTACCCAGAGCTCGACGCGCAGGGACAACCGCAGTGTGGCGCTCACCGAGGTGACGCGGCGTCGCATCGCCGAAGCCCTTGGCACGACCGATTGGACGGGCGGGCTGGGCGACCTCCCGTTCCTCGAGCGCCTCTATGACCTCGATGCCTTGCCGAGCCATGACTCCCGCTTCGCGACGGCACGAGAAGACATCGCCAAACACCGCTACGCCAACGACGACTGGGAAAACGACTGGATCTTCAGCGACGACCGGTTTGGCCTGGGGCGCGGCCCGGACGAGACGTTGCTTCGATTTCTCAGTGAGACCCTTCACCCCGCTGTACGCACGGACGAGGAGGAGGTTGCACGTCTCGTGACTGTGCTCAATAGGGTGCTGGCTCCGGATGGTTATGTTCTGGAACCGGCGACTGTGATCAGCGGATACCCGGCCTATCGAGCCGGGCGCTTGGCAGAGAGGACGGCATCCGGCCAGTCGGACGGAGACGTTGCCGCGCGCGAGGACTTGGATCCGATGCCCGGCTCCCGGCACAGTTCTGCGCCGGGGACCTCGACCTCTTCGGCGGTGGCCGATGACGCGGCGCGGGTGCGACGTCTGGCCCGCGGAGATCGGAAGGACTATTCCTGCGAACGCCTGCCGTTCGCCGACGGCGGTCAAGCAGACGTCTTTCGCGCGATACATAAACCGACGGGCGCCAGGGTGGTGCTCAAGAAGCTCCGTGACCGGAACCCGCCCGAACGTAAACGCGCCCGCATGCGGCGCGAGATCACCCTGGGCCGCTGGCTCGATGGGCACCCGCATGCCATGCCGATCTTGGACGCGGATCCAGGCCACACCTGGTTCGTCATGCCCTACGCCCCCTTCACGGCGGAGCAACGCAGAGACCAGCTCGCCGAGCCGTCGGAGCTGAGGAAGCTCGTCGATGCCCTGTGCTCGGTGTTGTCCGCCACCCACCAGGCTGGGTGGATCCACCGGGACATCAAGCCCGCCAATGTGCTCATGTACGACGGCCGTTGGGTCCTCGCAGACTGGGGCATTGCCCGGCGTCCGCGTGGACAGACCACGGACCCGCAACGTACCCGCGTCGGCGTACCTTTCGGCTCGGACGGTTTTGCCGCTCCAGAACTTTCCATGGACGCACACAGCGCCACAGGCGCCGCCGACGTGTACAGCATCGGTCAGCTGATTGGCTGGGCCGTGACCGGAAAGATGCCCGCGATCAACGTGCCGCTCCTGCCCCAGGCAGGGCCGTGGAGAAGCATCGTGCGGCAGGCCACACAGACCGATCCCGCTCGCCGGTCCCCCACTGTCCAGGCACTGCGCCAGCTGGTCATCCAGGAGACGCAAGCCCCAACGCAGTCAGCCTTTGTGAAGGCGCAGGCCCTTCAGCGTGATGTGGAATCAGGCTCTGGCACCGCTGCACACGAGTTGATCGCGTTGGCCGCGCGACATATCGATGACGCGTCGCTCTACTGCGACCTGCTGGTCAAACTGCCCCTGCGGCCACTCTTGCCGGCGCTGCTGGCCGATGCTCAGCGAGCCATCAACATCGTCCGCGCGATGGCCGCACTCCTGGGCACGCACCGGTCTCCTGAGCGGGGGGAAGTCGATGCCACCATCATGTGGCTGATTCGCATTGCGCAGCGGGCAGCAGAGATCGGTGCACTCGACCTTCTCGAGGAGTGCTGTGACGGGGCATTCGAATGGGACGCTCACTGGGATCAGTGGGGACCTCAGAAGGACATCGCGGCATGGCTACGCACCTTGCAGGGCGACAGTGCCAGCTCAGTCGCCTCGATGCTTCGCCAACACCCCACCTGTGCACAACACTTCAGTCACGTCGCCGACGACGTCGATGTCGACCACCGGATCCGAGCCGCCCTGACACAGCTTGGCGACGCGCGTCCCGCGCCAGCGCAGGCTGACGCGATCCGCCCATCCCCACCCGGACTGCGGTGACGCGGGGTTGGACCGGGGGCTCCCTTCGCGCCGCGTCTGGAGAACTGCACACGATGCGCCTCTCGCGGCAGTCTGTTGGGCTGACCGGCGAGTGCCGCGAGCGGCTTCAGGTCGACTCGTGGGCCGGATTGGTGGACGACTGCCGCGGGACAAGCCTAGCTGGCATGGTCCGAGGAGGGTTCGCGTAGGCCGCGTGCGCGCGTTCCTGCTCGCGATGCCAGATCCGCTGGAGGGCTTCGTCTGACCGCGGCACAGCGAGGCCCAGGTCCCTGAGGATCTCTCGAAAGAAGGGGACGGGGCCGCCGTCAGGTGCCACGACCAAGGACGACAAGAGCGGGGCATCGCTCCCGGAACGATTTTCGATCTGGGTCAGCAGGGTGAGGCGCACATCCTGAGCGGTGTTCTTGCCGCCGGACAGCAACAGCCAGTGTGTGGTGCTTCCTGCCTGCGCCACAGCGATCAGCTGCTGCCGCAGCTCGTCCGGAGCGGGGACAGCTGGCCTTTTTGCCTTGGCGAGTTGAGCGTCGCGTGGGCGCCGATCCCGCTCGTTCGGTTCCTCGACGGGGCGCTCGTGCGAGGTGGCGTTGGAAGCCTTCTGGCTACGCTGCGCCGCCTGTCGGGCCGCGGTGATTGCGGCCTCCAGCTGAGCGCTCGTTTTGCGTAGAACCCGGAGCCCACGGCTGTTGAGCTGCGTGCGGCGGGTGCCCTCCAGCAGCCTGCGCGCTGCTCGCAGTTCCTGCGTCAAACGGGCGGCAGTCCCGCCGCCTGCGCCGCCAGCCAATTGCTGGCCTTCGGCGAGCAGATCTTGCAGCCGCATCCATTCGTCGGCGCCGGGCGTCTGGCTGCCCTGCCCAGCCGCCTGGTGGCTGCCTTGAAGTTCGACGCGGCGCGGGCTGAGCGGGGTACGAGTACGGCGTTGGGGCACCGCCGCATTAAGCGGCAGTTCCGGGGGCATGGTGCGCGCCGGGACGCCGTACTTGGCGAACGCGCGATCGGCCTCTCGCTGAGCCCACCGCTTCAGATGGGGCGCCGACGACGGCTTCCCCAGCCCGATACCTTCGATAACCCTGGCCAGGTACGGCAACGGCGCACCCTCATCTGTCCGCATGAGCGCGGACAGTACGGGGTCGCGCGCAGGGAACGGGATGTCGACCTCGGTGAGCAGATCGACGAGGTCCGCGTCGTCGTATCGGGTGAAGTCCACGCCGATCGTCTGCCCGAGGCGCTTCAGGGTCGGTTTGGTTGCCCAGCGCGCATCGAGCTCCAAGGCGTCTCGAAGCGCGACGATCAGTTCGTCCCAGCCCAGCTCGCGGACGGGCGGCGGCGGGACCTCAGGCGATCGCTCTGTGCCGCTGCGCCTCTTGTCGTCGGCCCTCGCGCGCCGGCTGGCCGCCCGGATCTTGTCGACTGCCGGCGTCGCTAGTCCGTCGTGGGTCAGGTCTGCGGCTGAGAACGGAGTCCATTCGGTTGCCTGACCGCGTTGTTGCACACCGAGATAAGGGCATCGCTCGGCTCCCCTGGTCTCGAACCGGATCCGGAAGACGTACCCGGACTCGTTCCAGAACACATCGGGCACCGCGCCGCCGAGCCCGAAGATCCAGTCTGCCTCTTCTCGTAGAGGTAGGGTCTCGCCAGGCGCTGGACCCCACGAGCCGTTGAGGTCGGGCCACAGGCGGAAGTGCAGCCGCCGGGCCATGCCCTGTGGGTCGACGTCGATCGAGCCACCGGAAGCGGCGGCGTTGCCGGGCATCCGGACCGTCGCTTTGAGGCCACGACTGCCCATCCAGCTGCGCAGAGCCCGCCTCATGAAGAGATGGTCGGCGCTGTCTTCACCATTGGCGGTCCGCGTGCAGGTGTGATGAGGATGGTGCGCGAAGTGACAGACCTTCGATTCATAGAGGCGGTCGGTGAGCCGTTCTCCGCATCCACCGAGCAGAGTGCCGCACCAGTAGGTGTACTGAGGATGGCGTTGCCGCCATTGCGTCAGCTCTCTTGCCTTCATGGGGAGGATGATTGCCAGGTCCGAATCGCGGCTACCGATGACAGCCGTCTGTATCCGACGATGGTCCACGGGCGGCGGTTGCATGACGTTGGACCTCCGGCGGAGGGAAGCTGGCAGGCATCAACAATCCTGCCAGAACAGGTCACTTGTGCCAGTCGCTTGCAGCGAAAACAGCCGAAACTCCCCGGCCGAGCGAGTATTTACTGGGTGAAGCACGGGCAGGTGGTGACGCTGGCGTGCCGGCACCAGTACGGGAGGGGCGGGGCGATGTGTTCCAGGTGTACGACCCGGGATTGGTCTGGCGACCGGTCGCTGCTCGAATGGCTCGGGGAACTCGTTGGAGTCCGGATCGGGCTATCCGTCACGGAGGATGAGGTGGCCCGCATCGTCCGCGAGGCGACGCGGGATTCCCCGATCTCTGACTACAAACAAGCAAATGAAGTCTTCGGGCGTCGCGCGCTCGAGCGTCTCGGCCTGCGTGGTGCGATCGCTGCTGGCGACGGGGTGATCCCTCGCATCTGCGCAGGAGTCGGAGACGGCGAACTGGCGGTACGCGCCATCGCCTTCATGATGGAACGCGTCGTCAGACCTGGCGAGGCGTCCAAGCAGTGCGCGATGCCGGGCGCCGGGTCCGACCTCGTAGACATGTTCCGTGCAGGCTTGCCTCTCGGTGGCGTGCACATCCCGCAACTTGAATACGGGATACGGGACACAGACGCCACCGAGTGCGTGGCAGAAGCCCTACGTCTCTACGGCCGGGCCTTCGCTGACGCTGTTGCCATCGTCGTCGACGAGATGCGGTACAGGGCGGCGCGCAATCCCATTGTCTTGGGTGAGCGCCAAAGTTGGGATGATGTCCTCGGCCTTACTGAACTCTTCTCGTCGGAGTCGGTGTTGGCTTCGTATGGAAGATTCTTTGACCAGCGATTCGTCAACTATCTGGCTGCCAACTATGAGGCGATCGGGGCAATTCACTGGAGGAAGTTCGAAGGACTTGTCGCCGAGTACTTTGACCGGCAAGGGTTTCGTGTGGAGATCGGCCCCGGAAGAAACGACAACGGCGTGGATATTCGGGTCTGGGAGGACGACTCGTTTGCCGACACCTCGCCGCCCACGATGCTCATTCAGTGCAAGCGCGTGAGGCGAGAGATCGACAAGGTGGTGGTGAAGGCCCTGGCTGCCGACGTCGCATGGGAGGGGGCGCAGCAAGGGTTGCTCGTGGCGACGGCTGACTGGTCGCCGGGGGCACGGGAGGTCGTCCACACCAGGAACTACGCGGTCACAGAGGTGAACCGAGCGGCCGTGCAAATGTGGCTTGAGGACCTGCGAGTATCCGGCAACGGACTCTGGTACCCGGCCTGAAGGTCAGACACCGACACCGCTGTACTCGGGTTCGCCGCTGTCGAGGACGCGGAGCAGCGATGCGGTGACGACGCGAGTGCTGCGGCCAATGCGCAGTACCCGGCACGGGAATTCCCCGCGGCGGACCAGGTCGTAGCCCTTGGCCCGGGAGAACCCGAAAGCCTTGGAGGCGTCTTCTACGCTTCCCGTTCCGCCCCAGGTAGCGCGGATGTGAGCCGGGCTGTAGGGGGCGTCCTGCGGCGGGCTGTCCTGTCGGTGCATCGTGCTGGCTGGTCCCTTCTCGAAATGCGGTGACAGCGGAAATATCCCTGCGCGGATGGGCGTTCCCCTCTGGCATCGTGATCGTGAGTCGAGGGGGTGGTCGGTCTGAAGCTGTTCAACACGGCAGGCGGCGTGGTCGAGGTCCTGCCGCGTCTTGCGGAGGTCGAGGCGGATGTGCAGGCCCTCGTCGAGGCGCACATGGAGACGATGCTGGGTGTCACCTTCCTGGCGAGCGAGTACGTCATCGACTGTGTCGATGGCGGGCGGATCGATTCGCTGGGTCTCGACGAGAACGGTGCGCCCGTGATTGTCGAGTACAAGCGCGGCACCGACGCAGGGGTGATCAACCAGGGCCTCTTTTACATGGCCTGGCTGACGAACCACAAGGACGCTCTCCGGAGTCTGGTCCGCGACCGGCTCGGGGCGATGGCCGCGTCCCAGATCCTTTGGAGCGCACCGCGGCTGATCTGCGTGGCCGGCGACTTCACCCGCTACGACGCGCACGCTGTACGCGAGCACCGGCGCTCGATCGACCTGGTCCGCTACCGGTACTTCGGCAGCGACCACATCGGTCTTGAGACCGTGGCCTCGGTCACCGGGCACTCGGCAGAGGCCAAGCGGGTACGCCGCAGCGCGCCCGGGGCGCCGCTGGTGGTGCAGCAGGGCGGTGCGATGGCCGAGCTGGCGGCGGCGGTCGACGAGGTCCTCGTCGGGCTGGGTGACGGCGTCACCCGGGTGCAGCGTAAGCAGTACCGCGCCTACCAGCGGTTGCGGAACTTCGCCTGCCTCATCCCGCCCCAGCAGACCAAGGTGCTGGTCTACCTGAAGGCGGATCCGACGGCGGTGGATCTGGTGTCCGGGTTTACCCGCGACGTGACTGGGCTCGGCCACCATGGCACGGGAGACCTGGAGGTTCAGCTGCGCACCGAGCGGGATCTGGAGCGCGCCCAGGACCTGTTCCGCCTGAGCTACGCCGCGGCGTAGCACCTTGACCGGAGGAAAACGGCACGGGCTATGCAGTTATGAGAGGTCTTCGTGTGCTGTCCTTCCGGTAGGACGGTCAGGTAATTGGCGGTGGACCACTAATGATCCGGTGGAGTGGGGGGTTAGGTTACACGGAAACCTCGCGTATAGTTGTGCGCACCCAGCGGGACGGAATTAAGGCGGTGGGGGTTGAGGTGTTGTTGTATTG
>NZ_JBHYJA010000062.1:0-10197 GCF_042740355.1 Streptomyces sp. NPDC059010 | reverse complement strand
TTTCTGTTTAGAGGTCTCTGTGGTTGCGGATCCCCTGGGGTGGGTGTGAGTGTTTTGGGGGGTTACAAAACTCTTCCGGGGGGGCGGCCTTTGTTCCTCCACGCGCCCCCCCACAGCTATATTGCGCGCCTCCCTCCGGCACGGTAGTCCGGCGGTCGGAGTTCCGGTGGAGATGAAGGCCAGTTCGCTCAAACGCCGGGCTTGCGGTTGCCCACACCGAGGCCGCAAGGCCACTGTATCGAGGCTCTGCTAGAGGGTTACGGGGACGACGGGGATAGGGTGAAGCGGACGTTTCCCTTGATTGCGACTTGCGTGTCGCGGTTTCACTTGGGGTTGCGCGCTCTACTTGGGTGGCTCGATTCCTCGTTGCGGGTGGTAGGGGCCTGTCCACTCGTACAGGTCACCGGCGATTTCGACCGCGTGACCGGCACTGATCGCTGTCTCCAGTTCTTTGTGAGGGATCGATGCCATGTGGTCCTGGAGGGCGCGGTAGGTCTCTGGGGTCGGTACTCCGTCGCGGAGTTGCCTGATGGCGTCCCGGGCGGCCTGCTGCTCTTTGTGGGTGAGCTGGGAGCGGATGACGACGACGGCCACGGAGTGCTCGTTGTCGATCATGCGCATTCTGCGGGCGACTTCCGGATAGTCCAGCTTCTCTCGCAGTGCCTCGATGACTTCTCCGGTGGCTCCGTCGGGATCTGTGGAAGAGCGTCCGGCCTGGAGCTGGTAGCGGTGCTGGTAGTAGGAGCGCAGGGTGTCCAGGTCGTCGGGGGCTGCCAGGTCCTTGCCGAATCGGCGGGATGCTGCGGCGATGCCGGACCGGTTGTAGATCACTTGTGGCTGGAGTCCGTCGGTCGGTTCGAAGACGGTCAGGACGCTGTCTTCGGTTTGGCGGTGGCCTTCGCGGTTGATGCGTCCGGCGGCCTGCTGTTCGGACTCCGGCAGCGACCTGGCGCGGAATCCGTGCGGGAAGTCGAGGTCGACGCCGGCCTCGATCAACGACGTCGACACCAGCAGCGTGCCCAGGCCGGCCTCCAGCCGTTGTTTGGCCGTCTGGATGGTCTCCCGGCGGTGACCGCCGGTCATGCGGGTCGACAGGTGCAGCACGCCAGGACTCTCCCCGCGGCCGTCGAGCCACGTTTTGTGCACGTGGCGGGCATCCTTGGTGCCATTGACCACGACCAGGGCGTCGGTGTGCTCTGCAGCCTCGGCAGCGATGCTCCCAAGCGTCACGGCTGAGCCGGTGCGCCACTCGTACCGGACCCGGCGCAGTCGCTCGAACAGGGGCGCGGGGTTCGCGACGATCTCGCGCTGCGGCAGTCCGGTCTGCCAGGGGTTGAGCGCGGAGAGTTCCGGCTGGGTTGCCGAGGACAGCACCAGGGTCACGCCGTAGTGCTCCACGAGCTCGCGCAGCCCGGACAGGATGGGTGTCAGCAGAGCATCAGGGAGGGACTGGACCTCGTCCAGGACGAGGACGGAGTTCGCGATCCGGTGCAGTCGGCGGGTGGCCGAGGGGCTGTCGCCGAAGAGGCTCTCAATCAAGCGGACCGTGGTGGTCACGATGAACGGGGCGTCCCAGTTCTCCGCGGCCAGCTTCGCCCACGGGTTGGGGCGGCGGGACGTCTCGAA
Source organism: Streptomyces sp. NPDC059010 (assembly GCF_042740355.1). Taxonomy (NCBI): domain Bacteria; kingdom Bacillati; phylum Actinomycetota; class Actinomycetes; order Kitasatosporales; family Streptomycetaceae; genus Streptomyces; species Streptomyces sp. NPDC059010. The sequence continues at coordinate 8,571 of NZ_JBHYJA010000062.1, read as the reverse complement.
GTTCACGGCGGAGTGGTGCTCCAGAACCGTCCGCGGCCCGTGCTCGGGATCCAGCAGGCCGCGGTAGACCGCCGCGTTCTGTTCCGTGATCGAAATGAACGGGACCGCGACGATGACGCGCCGCAGCCCGTGCAGGGCGGCATGGCGGAGCGCGAAGCCTCCGCCGGTGAACGTCTTTCCCGCGCCGGTCGGCAGGTGCAGCCGGTAGACCCCCGGCTTGCTGGCGGCTGCCTCGACGGCCTCCCCGTAGATGTCCTCGCGGAGCCCGTCCAGCCATGAGGGAGGGGTGCGGCGTCGGCGCTCGGCAATCATCTCCCGGCGGCGGTTCTCGTACCGCTCCCACAACTCCGCCATGCCCACGGCCCTTTGGGAGTGCCTGCCGGGTCTGAAGTGGGCGGCGGTGTCGAGCCGGTCCGCGTCGACCACGGCCGAGTACGTCATGCGGACCAGCATCTCCACACTCGTCCGGTCCTGCAGGTCAAGCCAGTTGGGGGCCGGCGGACAAGTTCCGTCCAGGACCTCCGGCATGACCCTGGCGACGCGGCTGATCGCCTCGTCCACCTCTGCGGAGCTCCGCATGAGGGCCTTGAGCCGGACCTTGAGGTCCGACCAGGCGGGCAGGCCGGTGTGATGTCCCTCGATCACTCCGGCGAACGGTGTCAGCACCGGATGGCGCCTGGCCGCCTGGGCGAACAGGAACGCGCCGGCGTCATGGTGTGGAGGGCGGCGGACCTTGCGGCCGGTCGTGGCCTCCTCGATCAGCCCGTCCTGCCAGGCGCACGCGCCCTTACCGGTGTCGTGGTCACGCCCCAGCCGGCAGGCGAGGTCTCCGCCTCCCCAAACGTCGGCGAAACCGCGTGCCAGCTCGCCAGTGCCACGGGCGTGGTCTTCGTACCAGTGCCAGACGCCCCGACGGCCGGGTGAGTGGGCCACGAGCCTGCCCTCCGGAACCGGCACTAGGCCACCTAACGGGTCAACTACCTTGTTTTCAGGCATATTTGACTTTCTATCGGTTATACGCTGAGATCCCAGCACACCACGACATTTGCCGCGATCTGTCTTGCGTGTGTCGTGGACCGTGATGGCGCCACGACGCTAGCGGCCAGCACTGACAACGGGCCGGGTCGGCCGGTGCATAAGGGAGGAAGATGCATGATGACGGGGCATAAACGGCAGCGCGGGGAGAGGGCTGACCGGCCCCTTCACGTGCAGGTGGAGGCGTGGGGCCCGCTGGCCTGCTTCACCCGCCCGGAACTCAAGGTCGAACGGGTCTCCTACCCGACCATGACCCCCTCGGCAGCCAGCGGACTGCTGGAGGCGATCCTGTGGAAGCCGGAAATCGCCTACCGCATCGAGCGGATCGAACAGCTCAAACCGGTGCAGTGGACAACCTTCCGGCGAAACGAGGTCAACAACTCGGTCATCACCAAGAAGACCTACGAGGACCTGAGCGCCAACACCGGCTACCGCTACGACGTCGCCGAGGACCGCGGGCAGCGCGTCACCGTTGCCCTGCGTGACGTCGCCTACCGCATCCACGCCACGATCAACGCCACCGACCGCTGCAGCGCGCCGCTGCCGAAGTACCGCGACCAGTTCGACCGCCGCCTCCAGCGGGGTGCCTGCTTCGAGCAACCCCACTTCGGCTGCCGCGAGTTCGCCGCCTTCTTCGGCCCCCGCGGATCAGCCGAGGAGGCCGGCGTCGTCACCCCCGCCGACCGCGCAGGCATCCCCCCGATCGACGAGATCGGACTGATGCTCCACCACATCGAGTACCTGCCCAAGGGCCAGGAGCGCTACCACTGGTTCCGCGCCCGCCTCGAACGCGGTGTCCTGCACGTGCCCGACCGCCCGCTCGATCCCGCCCAGGCGGGCGGGATGCCCGGGGCTGAGGGCCGCGTTTCTGCCGAGGGGGCGGCCTGACGTGCTGCTGCATAGCCTCGTCCAGCACGCCGACGGCCGCGAGGACGCTGTCCCCGACTATTACCAGCGCCGGCCGGTCATGTGGCAGATCGACCTGTCCAGCAGCGGCGACAGCGAGCCGCTGATCATCGATCTGCGCCCCGCGAAAGGGGACAAGCCACGGCAGGTCACCGCCCCCTACACCGGCCGCTCCGGTACGACCCCGCCGCCGTTCCTGATCACCGACAGCGCACTGTACGTCCTGGCTCATCCCGGCCTGGTCAAGCAGCCGGACGAAGAGAAGGTTCCGTCGACCAGCCCGAAGGACATCACCAAGGCCCGGCAGCGGCACGCCGCATACCGCGCCATGGTGACCTCTTGGTGCAACGAACACCCCGACCTTCCTCAGGCCCGCACACTGGCCGAGTGGCTGGACAGCTACACGCCGGGCCACTGGCCGGAGGGGATGGACCAGGCGCACCTCGTGGCCATCAGCGTGGACGGCGCATGGATCCACGACCTGCCGCAAGCCCAGGACTGGTGGGCCCAGAAGGTCAAGAGCGCCAAGAGCGGGACAGCGGGCAAGAGTCAGGAAGGCATCTGTCTCGTCTGCGGTGAGACGGGATCCTTGCTGTCGACGCTCCCGGTTCCCGTCAAGGGACTGCCCAACTCCGGGATGAACACGCAGCTGATCTGCCTCAACCAGCCCGCCCACTACCGGGCCGGCGTCAAGCAGCTCGGCGCCACACCCGTCTGCGTGACGTGCGGAACCAAGGCCACCACCGCCCTGAACACGCTGCTGGCCGACCCCGAACACCGCACCTTCGCCGGCGACTCGGCCATCGTGTGGTGGACCCGCAACCCCGCCACCGAAACCGACATGTGGACCCTGGACAACCCCGACCCCACGGAGGTTGCCCAACTCGTCGACGGGCTCAGCCACCCGCACAAGGGACGCGATGCGCGGGCCGCCCTCGATGAGGACGCCTTCCACGCCGTCACCCTGCGAGTGAACACCAACCGGGTCATCGTCGCCGACTGGATCAACATCCCCGTCCCCGACCTCAAGCAGCGGCTCGGAAGCTGGTTCGCCGACCAGCAGACCTGGGACGGCTGGAACGACACCTACCTCTACTGGTCGGTCTGGCGCCTCGCCCTGGCCGCCGCCCGCTGGGACAAGCGGAAAAACAAGTACATCGACACCACCGTCCCTGTGCATCTGCAAGCCGACCTGGCCAAAGCCGCACTCCACGGCACTCCACCGCCGGCCCACCTCCTGCCGGTCCTCATGCAGCGCATCCGCGCCGACCACCACATCGACCGACCCCGCATCGCGCTACTGCGCCTCGCTATGACCCGTACGACCACCCGTCACAAGGAGCTGTGCGTGCCCCAGCTGAACACCACGTCGACTGAGCCCGGATACGTCTGCGGGCGGATCATGGCCATGCTCGAAGCAATCCAGCGCAAGGCCATGCCCAAGGTCAACACCACCATCACCGACAAGTACCTCACCACCGTGGTCGTCTCGCCCCGAGCCGCCCTCACCCGGCTCCGCATCGGCGCACGCCCCCACCTGCGTACCATCGCCCGCACGAGCGAACCCGCCGCCAAGGCCATGGAAAACCGCATGCGGGACGCCTTCGACCTGCTAGACGCCCTCCCGGCCCACCTGAACGCCGAGCAGCAGGCCCTGTTCATCCTCGGCTACGAACACCAGCGCGCCCACTCCGCACGGGCCGCCGCCGAAGCCATCAAGGCCCGCGAAGCCGGCAAGGAACTCTCCGGCGAGCAGGCGGCGGACGCCCTGCCCGAAGCCGCCGAGGACGCCAGCGTCATGGACAGCACCGTCTAGCACGCGTCCAACAGCACACAGCCACATCACCCAACACGGATAAGGACACCAGCGCAGTCATGACCGACGCACACCTGGACCCCACCCGCAAGCACGACTACGTCTTCCTCATCGATGTCAAGGACGGCAACCCCAACGGCGACCCCGATGCCGGCGGCATGCCCCGCATCGACCCCATTACTAGCCAGGGCTTCATCACCGACGTCGCCCTCAAGCGAAAGATCCGCAACGCCGTCACACTCGCCCACCAGGGGCAGCCCGGCTTCGAGATGTACGTCGAGGAAGGCGTCGCACTCAACCCGCAGATCCAGCGCGCCTACCACGAAGGCGGCGCCAAGGAAGGCGACACCGCCACCGCCCAGCAGTGGATGATCCGCAACTTCTACGACGTACGCTTGTTCGGCGCCGTCATGTCCGTCGGCGACCAGAAGAAGCACGCCGGCAAAGCCCGCGGACCCATGCAGCTCACCTTCTCCCGCTCCATCGACCCTGTCACCCCCCTTGAGGCAGGCATCACCCGAGTCGCCCCGAACAAGCCCGAAGACATCGCAAAGGGCAAGGTCACCGAGATGGGCAACAAGCACTACGTGCCCTACGGGCTCTACCGCGGCCACGGCTTCTACTCTGGAGCCCTCGGCGCAAAAGCCAGCGTCACCTCGCAGGACATGGCCGCCTACTGGCAAGCCATGACCATGATGTTCGACCACGACCGCGCCGCCTCCCGCGGCGAGATGGCCATCCGCGGCCTGTACGTCTTCTCCCACGACGACGCGTACGGGAAGGTACCCGCACACAAGCTGTTCGACCGGATCCGCATCAAGCCGCTGGGCCACAGCGAGGCACGATCCTGGGACGAATACGCCGACCGGATCACCATCGACCGAGACGGGATGCCTGAGGGCGTGACACTCACCAGCCTCATCGACTGATGCCATCCCAGGATCACAACGGCTGACGTACCCCGCTGGCCCGAACAGCGGCCGAGGATCGCACCCCACTTAGGCTCCGGCAAACTCCATCCGGTCACCCCGGAGGGCGACCGCCACCGGCCTGCAAGTACTTCTCCCACGTCGCCCTGCACGTCGGCGAGTTGCTGTCTGTCGGCGTCCGAGGATCGCAACACCTCAGCATGCCGAGTGGTCAGGGCCTTGGTCGTGGGGGCGGTCGTCCTTTAGGGCGATCGAGAATCGCAACCTCAATCGCCGCGTGTGATCCACCAAGTCGGCAAGGGCGGCGGTCGCTCTCCGGGGCGATCGAGGATCGCAACCTCGGGTACGTGTGTCCGGCGGGCGGATACGTGGGGAGTAGCGGTCGTCCTCCGGAGCGATCGAGGATCGCAATATGGGAGGTGACTCCCGTGAAGCTGACGGACAGCGGTGGCGGTCGCCCTCCAGGGTGACTGTGCTTCGCAACAGCACCAGTGAACAGCTTGAGACGAACTACACCCTGGTGGCGGTCGTCCTCCGGGGCAATCGAGGATCGCAACGTGCGATGCTGGCGGCCCGCGCATACGCGCGATCTGCGTGGCGGTCGCCCTACGGGGTGACCGAGGACCGCAACCACACGTCGTTGGGCTGCGGCCGGGTGTGGTGCGGGGGCGGTCGTCTTCCGGGGCGACCGCGGATCGCAACTTCGTCGGGTCCGCCATGGACGTCACGGCGATAGTTGTGGCGGTCGTCCTCTGGGGTGACCGAGGATCGCGACGTCATGTGGGCCAAGCAGTACCTGACGGTGCTGCGGGGTGGCGGTCGCCCACTGGGGCGGCCGAGGATCGCAACTACCGAGTCGCGGCGCACGTGCAGCTGTCGGAGGGAGCAGTGGCGGTTGTCCTCCGGGGCGACCGAGGATCGCAACGACACCGAGACGCTCGGCGCGGCCGACGAGGCCCTGTGGCAGTCGCTCTCCGGGGTGACTGAGGATCGCAACGACGGCTACACCGACTATAAGGGGGGCGCGCGATGGTGGTGGTCGCCCTCCGGCGCGACCGAGGATCGCAACGTTGCGTAGGGGCCGGCGTACCGGTAGCCGAGCCGTGGTGGCCGCCCTCCGGGGTGACCGAGGATCGCAACCGGGTGTCCGTGACGATGCGAAGGATCAGACCCAGTGGCGGTCGTCCTCCGGGGCGACCGGATCGCAACCGGCCGTGTCGTCTGCCGCCGAGGACGGAGTCAAGGTGGCGGTCGCCCTCTGGGCCAACCGAGGATCGTAACGGCAGTACATGCCCGCGGCCGTGCCGCGCATACGTGTGGCGGACGCCCTTCGGAGTTACCGAGGATCGCAACGGCTCCGGCGTGCACGCCGAGCTGGTAAATCACCACGTGGCGGTCGCCCCTCCGGGCGACCGAGTATCGCAACTCCTTCAGGTGGTGCGAGGCCGCCCGCGGGCGTTGCGGTGGCGGTCGTCTTCCAAGGCGACCGAGGATCGCAACGGCCCACGGCCGCCCTTGCCGGTGCAGCTCGTGCGTGTGGCGGTCGTCCTCCGGGCGACTGAGGATCGCAACAACGACCGGCCGTACATCCGCGCCGAGATCGAGAAGTGGCGGTCGCCTTTCGAGGCGACCGAGGCTCGCAACGACATCTCCGGCGTCGACGACTCGGAGGAGCTGCTGTGGCGGGTCGCCTTCCGGGGCGACCGAGGCTCGCAACATGTATGGCAGGGCGACGATCGGCAGGCTGAGGCCGAATGGCGGTCGCTCTCCGGGGCCACCGAGAATCGCAATGCGGAGATGGAGGCGTACAAGCCCGAGGCCAAGCTGGTGGCGGTCGTCTCTCGGGTTGACCGTGGATCGCAACTGGTACTGCACCTCCGACCTGTTCGGGCAGCCCAGCAGCGGCGGTCGTCCAGCGGGCGGCCGAGGATCGCAATCATGCCTGCGGCGGCGAGCCTGGCCGGAGCGGTCTGGTGGCGGTCGCCTTCCGGGGTGACCGAGGATCGCAACATCTACAACGCGTGGCCCAACGTCGGCGCCACGCAGTGGCGGTCGCCCTCTGGGGCGACTGAGGATCGCAACGACATCGAGGTCGCTAACAAGTCCATGGGCCTGCTGGTGGCGGTCGCCCTCCCGGCGGCCGAGGATCGCAACCAGACGCATGTCACCGCGATGTGCTTCATCGAGCGTGTGCCGGTCGCCCTCGGGCGCGACCGAGGATCGCAACATCGACAACGACGGCCGTCCCGGCGGCATCGTCGGTAGCGGCGGACGTCCTGCGGGGCGACCGAGGATCGCAACCGCAAGATCATCGAAGCGATCGTGGGTGTGAACGGGTGGCGGTCGCTCTCCCGGGTGACCAAGGATCGCAACGCCGTGACGAGGGCGACTTTGAGCGGAGTGGTGGGGGTGGCGGTCGCTCTCCGGGGCGCCCTAGGATCGCAACCCCAACGGCGCCGGAACAGGCGGCCTGGGCTATATCGGTGGCGGTCGCCTTGTGGGGGACCGAGGATCGCAACACCCACAACCTCGGCCTTGTCCCAGTCGTCGACTGGCGGCGGTCGTCTTCCTGGGCGACCGAGGATCGCAACGTGACGTGCCGCTCAGCCTCCAACTCAGCGACCCGAGTGGCGGTCGCCCTCCAGGACGACCGGGGATCGCAACGAGTTGCTGCTGTTGAAGGAGGCGCGCGCCGAGCAGGTCGCGATCGTCATCCAGGGCGGCTGAGGATCGCGGCAGTGGGGCAATCGGCCTGCTGTGGATCGCGGTCGAGGTGGCGGTCGTCCTCGGGGAGGATCGAGGATCGCAACCCCGAGTTCGGCAACAACCAGGCCCCCGGCGCGGTGGTGGCGGTCGCCCTCCGGGGCGATCGAGGATCGCAACGACGAGTTCCGGCTGACCACGCTGGCCCGCAAGGACCCTGGTCCCCCCCGGGGCGATCGAGGATCGCAACGTGGCGACCTGCGCTCGCTTCCCTGGTGAGGGCCTGGTGGCGGTCGCCCTCGGCGGCGACCGAGGGTCGCAACCCCAAGCCCGGCGAGGGCGGCAACCCGACCGACGCCGGTGGCGGCTGCCCTCCGGGGCGACCGAGGACGTGGCGGTCATCCTTCGGGGGTGACCGAGGACCGCAACGTCGCGACGATGCAGACACGGCGTGAGGATGACGGCCGTGGCGGTTGTCCTCCGGGGGGGCCGAGGATTGCAACATGAGGTCGTCTCCACCGTCGGACTCCGGGTGGAGCAGTGGCAGTCGCCCTCCGGAGTGACCGAGGATCGCAACTCGTACATCCTCGCCCTGGACTACGGTGCGGCCACGGAAGTGGCGGTCGCTCTCCCGGGGCGACCGAGCATCGCAACATCCAGGCCGGGACGGAGACCTTGTAGAGCCAGCCCGTGGCGGTCACCCTCTGGGGCGACCGAGGATCGCAATAGCGTCGGCGCCCACCCCTGCATGACGCGGTCCTTGTGGCGGTAGTCCTTCGGGGCGATCGAGGATCGCAACTGGTTGTCCGAGGTGAAGAACGCCAGCAGGAGGTCAGGTGGCGATCGCCCTGCGGGGCGGCCGAGGGCCGCAACAAGTCGTCCGGCAATACGCTGCGGAAGCGGACGCGGGCGGCGGTCGTCGTTTGGAGCGGCCGGGGATCGCAACTCCGCGCGGCAGATCGTCGGCCAGGTAGTCTCCCTGTGGCGGTCGTCCTCTGGGCGACCGAGGACCGCAAGCCCACGTCGAGCGACGGCCAGCAGTTCCGGCGGCGCGGCGGGGGCAAAAAGGGGGGGGCACAGAACCAAGAACACCGAACAAGGAGACAACAAAAACCACACCCCCCACCAGGGGGGGGTGGGGGGGGGGGCGGGGGGGGAAAGAAACAGAGACCCCGGGAGCCG
>NZ_JBHYJA010000061.1:324-55148 GCF_042740355.1 Streptomyces sp. NPDC059010 | reverse complement strand
CTTCGGTCTTGCGTTTCCGACTCTATCAGATCCTTTTCCGATCCGATTTCCTCGGTGCTTTCCAGGTTCCCGCTCTCGCGTTTCCCTTTCCGGCGGTTCCGACTTTATCAGATCCTTTCGGGCCTGACCCCCAGTCAGCGGGGCTTGTCTTCACGGCCGTTGGGCCGTTCCGACGTCTCAAACCTTAGCGGATCCGCTCGGCGATTCCTAATCGGGCCGCCGAGTCCCAATTCGAATTGAATTCGGGCATGCCGAAATCAACCCCGATGGGAGATCGTGCTGGTGGTTTGGGTGCCGCTCTCGCAGCGGAGGTGCTGTCGCAGAACCGTTACGGCTCCGCGGCAACCCGAAGAACTTTACGGATCGGGCAGGGGGGTGTCAAGCCTCCCCTGTCAACATCTTTTGAGGCGGGCCCGGCTCGGGTCAGTCCAGGTCGCTGAGGCGTCCGCCGGCGTCCGGCTGGGCGTGCTCCACCCTGCGGAGCAGACGGGTGAGGACCTCGCCTAGGGCCGTGCGCTCCGCTGCCGAGAGGTCCTGGAGGAGGTCCTCCTCGAAGACCGACGCGAGGCGCATCGCCTCCAGCCACTTCTCGCGGCCCTCCGCGGTCAGCTCGACGATGACGCGGACGCGGTTGGACTCGTCGCGCTCTCGGGTGGCCAGGCCCTCGGCGACCATGCGGTCGATCCGGTGGGTCATCGCGGCCGGGGTGAGGCCGAGGCGCTTGGCGAGGTCACTGGGGCCCATGCGGTACGGGGCGCCGGAGAGGACCAGGGCCTTGAGGACCTCCCACTCGGCGTTGCTGATGCCGAGGGCGGCGGTCTGGCGGCCGTAAGCGACATTCATGCGGCGGTTCAGGCGGGAGAGCGCCGAGACGATCTTCTCGACCTGGGGGTCGAGGCCCTGGAACTCGCGCTGGTAAGCGGCGATCTGTTCTTCGAGTGTCGGCTCACTGATGTCCGGGGTGTCGCCCATGGGCCGAGTATGGCACGGGCCCGCTTGGCGTTGAAGTCCTTCGGTATGTACTGTTTAGCTTCGAAGTTTAGCTTTGAAGTCTTCAGGTCTGCATACGAGGAGAGGTGAACGTGACCAGGGCGATGGGCGCAGCGATGCGCCGGATCCACGTGGGCAATGCACTCAGCGCGTTCGGGCTCGGTTTCACGGTCCCCTACCTGTACGTCTATGTGGCGCAGGTGCGGGGGCTGGGTTCGATGACGGCGGGGCTCGTCCTTGCCGTCTTCGCCGTGGCCGCGTTGGTCGTGCTGCCGTTCGCCGGGCGGGCGATCGTCCGGCGTGGCCCGCTGCCGGTGCTGCTCGCCGCTCTGGTCACTGCCGCGGTCGGGGCGCTGAGCCTGGGGCTCGCGGGGAGTGCAGCGGCCGTGCTGCTGTCCTCGGCCGCGCTCGGGGCGGGGCAGGCCGTGATGCAGCCGGCGCTCGCGACGATGATCGTGGACTGCTCTGCCACGGAAACCCGGTCTCGGGCGTTCGCGATGCAGTTCTTTCTGCAGAACCTGGGGCTGGGCGTCGGTGGGCTGATCGGGGGGCATCTCGTCGACACGTCGAGCGTCTCGTCGTTCACTCTGCTGTTCGCGATCGAGGCGGCGATGTTCCTGCTGCTCGTCGTGGTGATGGCGACGGTGCGGATGCCGCGTGCGCCTCGGATCGAGGGGGCGCCGGGGGCTGGGGCCGGCAAGGGGAGCTGGAAGCAGTTGCTCGGGAACCGGGCGATGGTGCAGCTGTGTGTGCTGGGCTTTGTGCTGTTCTTCGCCTGTTACGGGCAGTTCGAGTCCGGGCTCAGTGCGTACGGGGTCGAGGCGGCCGGGGTTTCGACGTCCGCGCTCGGGACCGCGTTGGCGGCGAACACCGCGATGATCGTGGTGGCGCAGTTCGTCGTGTTGCGGTTCGTCGAGCGGCGGAGGCGGTCGCGGGTGATCGCGGCTGTGGGGTTGATCTGGGCCGTGGCGTGGGTTGCGGCGGGGTATGCGGGGATGGGGCACGGGAGTCAGGAGATGGCTACGGCTGCCTTCGTCTCGACGTATGCGCTGTTCGGGCTGGGGGAGGCGATGTTGTCGCCGACTGTTGCTCCGTTGGTGGCGGATTTGGCGCCTGAGGGGATGGCGGGGCAGTACAACTCCGCTTTTGCCCTGGTGAAGCAGCTTGCGTTGGCGGTTGGGCCGGCTGTGGGTGGGCCCATGGGGGCGGCGCTGCATGGGCCGTATGTCGTGACGTTCTTGGTGTTCTCGTTGGGGATCACGTATCTGGCGTTGCGGTTGGGGCGTCGGCTCACTGCGGTGCAGGACCAGCCGTGGTTGGGGAGGAGTCGGGTGGTGACGCAGGGGGTTGGCTCGTCTTCGGGGCAGTCTCGGGCGCACGCCTGAGTTTTCTCGCCCCCGCCGCCCCTACCCGTCCCATCCCCAGGGGCGCTGCCCCTTCGACCCCGAGGCCTTCTGGGGGCTGCCGCCCCCAGAACCCCCGCATCGGCCCCTATAAGGGCCTTGTCCTCAAACGCCGGACGGGCTGAATGATGCGGGGTGCAGCCCCCTCCGGGTGGGTGGGGGCTCGGGACGGTGCGGGCCTGTTCTCGGGCGCCGGACAGACTGGAAGACGCCATCTGCAGCCCCCATCCACCCGGTGGGGGCCGCAGATGGTGTGGGCCCGTTCCCGGGTGCTGGACGGGCTGGGAGAAGGGTGTTAGCGGTTTCCCTTTGGTAGTACGAACTCGCACCACACTGCCTTTCCGCCGCCCGGGGTTCGGCGGGAGCCCCAGGAGGAGGCGATGGTGGCGACGATGGCGATGCCTCGGCCTGATTCGTCGGCCGGTTCGGCTCGGCGGCGGCGGGGGAGGTGGTCGTCGCCGTCGGTGACCTCGATGATCAGGCGGCGGTCGGTGCGGCGGAGACGTAGGCGCATGGGTGGGGTGCCGTGCTGGAGGGAGTTGGCGACCAGTTCGCTGGCTGCCAGGACGCCCAGGTCGTGGAGGTCCGTCGGGAAGCGCCAGCTCGTCAGGACGCCGGAGGCGAAGGCTCGGGCCCGGGGCGCTGCTTCCACGCCGCCCAGGAGTTCCAGGGCGGCGTTGCGGAAGAGGTCGCCGTCGGGGCCCGTGCGGGCCGGGTGCTGGAGGACCAGGACGGCCACGTCGTCGTCGTGGTCGGCGGTGACGCCTGCCGTGCGGACCAGGCGGTCGCAGACGACCTGGGGGGTGCCGGTCGCGCCGGCGAGGGCGCGCTCCAGGGAGGCGATTCCCTCGTCGAGGTCCTCGTCTCGGCGTTCGACCAGACCGTCGGTGTAGAGGACCGCGGTGGAGCCGGGGCTGAGGCCGATCGAGCCGGAGGCGTGCATCCAGCCGCCCGTGCCCAGGGGTGGGCCGGTGGGTTCGTCGGCGCGCTGGACCGTGCCGTTCTCGTCGCGGACGAGGATCGGGAGGTGGCCAGCGGAGGCGTAGACCAGGCGGCCCTCGTTCGGGTCGTGGACGGCGTAGACGCAGGTGGCGATCTGGTTGGCGTCGATTTCCGTCGCCAGGCCGTCCAGCAGCTGGAGCACCTCGTGCGGGGGGAGGTCCAGGCGGGCGTAGGCCCTCACCGCCGTACGAAGTTGGCCCATTACCGCTGCTGCGCGTACGCCTCTGCCCATCACGTCGCCGATCACCAGGGCCGTGCGGCCGCCGCCCAGGGTGATCACGTCGTACCAGTCGCCGCCGACCGCGGCCTCGGTGCCGCCGGGGTGGTAGGTGGCGGCGATGCGCAGGTCGTCGGGTTCTTCGAGCTCCTGGGGGAGGAGGGAGCGCTGGAGGGTGACGGCTGTTTCGCGTTGGCGGCGTTCGCTGGCGCGGAGGCGTTCGGCGGCCTCCGCGTGGTCGGTGACGTCGGTGGCGAAGATGAGGACGCCGCCGTCGCCCTCGGTCACGGGGGTGCAGGTGAAGGTGTAGGAGCGGCCGTCCGGGGCCTTGCGGGACTTGAGGGTGCGGGGCTTGCCGCTGCGCAGGACCTGGTCGAGGAGCGGGAGCAGACCCAGTTCGGCCAGTTCGGGGAGGGTCTCGCGCGCGGGTTCACCCGGGGGGCGTACGCCGAAGGCCGTCACATAGGCGTCGTTGACGTAGGCGAGGCGGTGGTCGGAGCCGTGGACGAGGGCGACCAGGGACGGGACGCGGTCCAGGACCTCGCGGGCCGGCAGTTCGTCCAGGGCCGGGATCGGCTTGGCCTCGTCGGTGAGTTGTTCGGCGCGGGCCGCGGGGACGGCGCCCGGGCTCTCTCCCCGGCGGTCAGGGGAGACCGCCGCCGCGGTTTCGGTCCGCGCTGCCGCGCGGCGCTGCGTTCCGGGGAGCCGGGCGCTCCAGCGCGTGAAGTTCACGAATCCTTGCCTCGTGTCGTCGTCTTCGGCCAGCTCCGGACCCGGCCGGGGGGCTGAGGGGTGGCACCCCGGCGTTGCAGCACTGTGGGGAGAGCTTCGTGGGGTCGGGATCGGTTCGGGATCAGTCTGGCAGTGCGGCCGACCTGGCCGACACCCGTCAGACGCCTGCCTCGTCGGTGGAGTTCCTGGGTCCGGTCAGGACGACCCCTTCGGGTCGCCTTCCGGGTTGTGGGGAGGCTTTCCACCGGCCGCGAGTTCGAACTCCGCTCGGGGATGTTCGAGTGAACCGAGCGAGACGATCTCCCTCTTGAAGAGTCCCGAAAGCGTCCATTCGGCCAGGACACGGGCCTTGCGGTTGAAGGTCGGCACCCTGCTGAGGTGGTAGACGCGGTGCATGAACCAGGCAGGGTAGCCCTTCAGCTTGCGTCCGTAGACCTGTGCGACGCCCTTGTGGAAGCCGAGGGAGGCGACCGAGCCCGCGTACTGGTGGGCGTATGTCTCCAGGGGTTCGCCGCGCAGGGCGTGGGCGATGTTGTCGCCGAGCACCTTCGCCTGGCGCAGGGCGTGCTGGGCGTTGGGGGCGCATTCCTTGCCGGGATCGTCGCCGGTGACGTCGGGGACGGATGCGGCGTCTCCCGCTGCCCACGCGTGCGTGGCGCCGTCGATCGTCAGCTCCGGGGTGCACTTCAGCCTGCCGCGCGCATTAAGTGGCAGGTCGGTCGCGGCGAGGATCGGGTGGGGTTTGACGCCGGCAGTCCAGACGACCGTACGGGTCGGGAAGCGGGCGCCGTCGCTGAGGACGGCGACGCGGTCCACGCAGGACTCCAGGCGGGTGTGCAGGCGTACGTCGATGTTGCGGCGGCGCAGTTCGGTGACCGTGTAGCGGCCCATGTCCTCGCCGACCTCGGGGAGGATGCGGTCGGAGGCCTCGACCAGGATCCATTTCATGTCCTCGGGGCGGACGTTGTGGTAGTAGCGCGTGGCGTAGCGGGCCATGTCCTCCAGTTCGCCGAGCGCCTCCACGCCCGCGTAGCCGCCCCCCACGAAGACGAAGGTGAGAGCCGCGTCGCGGATCGCGGGGTCGCGGGTGGAGGAGGCGATGTCCATCTGCTCGATGACGTGGTTGCGCAGGCCGATGGCCTCCTCGACGGTCTTGAAGCCGATGGCGTGCTCGGCGAGACCGGGGACGGGGAGGGTGCGCGAGACGGAGCCGGGGGCGAGGACGAGTTCGTCGTACGACAGCTGTTCGGTGCCCGTGCCCTCCTCCTCGGTGGCGAGGGTGGTGAGGGTCGCGGTGCGTTTGGCGTGATCGATGGCGATGGCCTCGCCGATGATGACCCGGCACTGGGGCAGGACGCGGCGCAGTGGGACGACCACATGGCGTGGCGAGATGGAGCCGGCGGCCGCTTCGGGGAGGAACGGCTGATACGTCATGTACGGGTCGGGAGTGACGACCGTGATCTCGGCTTCGCCCCGCGCCAGTTCCTGTTTCAGCCTCCGCTGAAGGCGCAGGGCCGTGTACATCCCGACGTAGCCGCCGCCGACAACGAGAATGCGCGCACGTTCCTTCACCATCCCATGACGCACCCGGCGCTTGCGTTTGTCCACAGGCTCGACAATTTGTGTGACCGGAAGTCGTCGGCGCCGCGATTTGGCCGAATTGCCGGAGTCCGCGGAAACTTCGCAGGTCAGTGGGTGTGCGCCGGGGGATCGTAGGTGGCTCAATCGGGACGTAAACGACCCGTACTCCGATCGAGGGGCCCTCTGTGCGGAACGTGCCCCTTCTGAATTGACCCTCGCTCAACTATGTTCTTCTGTCGACGGGGTGTAGGGGGATGCGCTCTGCGGGTCCGCGAGCCACACACGGCGGACTCGTTGTCCGGGCCAGTTCCGCGACGCTCCGGCTTTGCAATGACGGGGAGTGTCTCCGGGGGGAGACGTCATTACCGGGGGATCGCTTATGCATGTTCAGGATTCTCGATGGTCTTCCGCGTCCGCTCTCACATCGGGCGGCGGCGTGGTGGGCGGCACGATGAGCGCGGCCGCGAGCAACGGACGCGGTGACGGACCGCGTACGACGCCGCTGCGCGTGGACGCACAGCGCAATCTGGAGCACGTACTGCGTGCGGCGCGTGAGGTCTTCGGCGAGCTGGGATACGGCGCGCCGATGGAGGACGTGGCGCGGCGCGCGCGGGTGGGTGTCGGGACGGTGTACCGGCGCTTCCCGAGCAAGGACGTCCTGGTGCGGCGGATAGCCGAGGAGGAGACCTCCCGGCTGACCGACCAGGCGCGTGCGGCGCTCGGACAGGAGGACGAGCCGTGGTCGGCGCTGTCGCGCTTCCTGCGCACATCGGTGGCCTCGGGCGCGGGCCGGCTGCTGCCGCCGCAGGTGCTGAAGGTCGGCGTCGCCGAGGACGGCACCACGCTCGACGAGGCCCGGGTGCCGCAGCAGCGGATCCAGCCGGGCACCGGCGAACTGCGGCTGGTGCCCGAGCAGGCTCCGGCGGCTTCGGTCGACCCCGTGGACGACGCGGGGGCGGCGGCGCTGCTCGACGTGGTGGGCCAGCTCGTGGAGCGGGCGCGCGCGGCGGGTGAGCTGCGGGCCGATGTGTCGGTGTCGGACGTTCTGCTGGTGATCGCGACGGCGGCGCCCTCGCTGCCGGACGCGGCTCAGCAGGCGGCGGCCTCGGCGCGACTGCTCGACATCCTGCTGGAGGGGTTGCGGTCGCGGCCTCAGGCGTGAGTCTGCGCCTCAGGTGTGAGCCGACGCCTCAGGTCGATGCGACGGCCGTGGCCTGTGCCGGGGTGACCGAGAGGCGGGGTGCTGCGCCGCCCTCGCCTCGAACGCCGCCATGGAACATGCCCGGCATTTCGGGCGGGATGCTCAATTCCCGCCCGGCAAGGACTGGTTGAGTCTTCCCCGTACGGGCGAAGGCCGGTACCGCGTTGCGGGAAGTCCCCACGGACGAGTGGATGTCCGTACGCGTAGGTCCTGACCAAAAGCCAATGTGGCACCCTGACCCGGTGTCCGGGACTGGTGGAGCTGGCGGCGGGGGCTTTCCGCGATGAGCGTTGACGGGTGGGACGAGTCGCGCGGTGACGGTGACTCGGCGACTCCTCAGGTACCGAGTCAGGGCGGACGGGCGGATCTGCCGCCGGGCGGCCCCGTGGACGGCCGTACTCAGGGGCGGGTGGACAGCCGTGGTGAGGGCAGTGTCCCGGCTCAGCGCGACCGGCGTGAGGACGGCGCGCTGCCTCCGCCGCGCGAGCTGCCGCCGTCGGACGCCGATCTCATCGGTCGGATGCGCTCGGGCGACGACAGCGCCTACGAGGAGCTGTACCGGCGCCACGCGGGCGCGGTGCGCCGGTACGCGCGCACCTGCTGCCGTGACGCCCACACCGCGGACGACCTGACCGCCGAGGTCTTCGCCCGCATGCTCCAGGCGGTGCGCGGCGGCTCCGGTCCCGAGCACGCCGTACGCGCGTATCTGCTCACCTCGATCCGGCGGGCCGCCGCGGACTGGACGAGGTCGGCGCGGCGTGAGCAACTCGTCGACGACTTCGCGGTGTTCGCCGCACACTCCTCGCGCGTGGCGGCGGTGTCCGACGACACCGCGTCCCTTGGCTCCTTCGGAGCGGGCACGGACCTGGGCGCGGACGTGCGGGCGATGCACGAGGCCGAGCAGTCCATGGCCATGCAGGCCTTCCGGTCGCTGCCGGAGCGCTGGCAGGCGGTGCTGTGGCACACCGAGGTCGAGGACGAGTCGCCGAGCGAGGTCGCCACGCTCTTCGGGCTCGACGCCAACGGCACGCGCGTGCTCGCCAGCCGCGCCCGCGAGGGTCTCAAACAGGCCTATCTCCAGGCCCACGTCAGCGCCAGCCTCGCCAGTGACGAGGCGTGCTCCCGCTATGCCGACCGGCTCGGCGCCTACGCGCGCGGCGGCCTGCGCACCCGTGCCGAGCGGGGCCTGCGCAAGCACCTGGAGGAATGCGCCAAGTGCCGGCTGGCCGCGGGCCAGATCAAGGAAGTCGCCAGCGGTATCCCCGCGGTCGTGCCGGTCGCGGTCATCGGCTGGTTCGGTGCCGCCGGGTACGCCAAGGCGGCCGGGCTCATCGCCGGCGGTGCCGGGGCGGGTGCGGCCGGGGCCGCGGGGGCGGCCGCCGCGGCGGGCGGTGGTTCGTCGAGCGGTGCCGGTGCGGGTGCCGCGGGCGGGGCCGGGGCTGCCGGTGGCGGTTCGTCCGGGGGCGGGGGTGCCGGGGGCGGTGCGGCGGCGTCCGAGGGGCTGGGCGCGCCCTTGAAGGCCGGTATCGCGGCCGGTGTGGTCGCCGTGGGCGTAACGGCGGCGATCGTGCTCGCGCTGGCCGGCAACGACCAGCCGCCCCACAAGGACGACGCCAAGCAACCGCCCGTCCCCTCCCCCATCGTCGAGGAGACGCCGACGCCCACCCCGCCGGAGAAGAAGCCCACGCCGCGGCCCCCGGCGATCGTCCCGGCCCAGAACCCGAAGCCGACCCCGACACCCACTCCGACACCCACCCCGACGCCGTCCCCCACCCGGACACCCGGCCCGGCGCCCACGCCTACGCCCACCCCGCCCCCCACTCCGACACCGACGCCCACCCCGACTCCGCCTCCCCCGCCCGCACCGGCCGACTACCGGTGGAGCGAGCTGTCGTACAACATCGTCGGCGACGGCACCGAGCCGGAGATGCGGATCGGTGAGAGCAGCTGGGTGTGGCAGCGGCACGGCGTCTCGATCTCCGACCAGCGGTACGCGCACGGCGTCAGCGTGCACGGCCGGTCCTCCGTCACCATCGACCTCAACCGGGAGTGCTCCGCCTACAAGGCGATGGTCGGCGTCGACGACACCAACCTGGGGCTCGGCAAGTTCTCCTTCGCCGTCTACGCCGACGGCGTCCGGCTGTGGCGGTCCGGCCTGCTGGCGGGCGGGGACCCGGCAGTGCCCGTCCAGGTGAACATCGCCGGACGCGAGACCGTACGGCTGGTGGTCGAACCGCACGGCGCCTTCGACACCGTGCTTCTGGCGGACTGGGCTGAGTCGAAGTTCAGCTGCGTGTAGGGCCATTCAGCCTGCCGTGCTGCCGGGATCGGGCCTACGGCGTCTGTTCCGCGGGGTGGTTCACGGCACGCACCGCCTCGGCCAGGTCGCGCAGGACGTCGTCCTTGGTGAGGGAGGCGCCCCGGGCGTGCTCCGCGGCGAACCGGTCGGCGCCCAGGGCGGTGCGGGCGCCGGCCCCGGCGCGCTCGGCGTGCTTGCGCTCCGGCTGCGGACGTGGATGGCCGCGGCGCCAGTGCTCGGAGGCGCCGAGCATACGGACCGCGCGCGCATGGTCACCGAGGCTGCTCAGCAGATCGGCCGCGGCGTCCGCGAGGGTCGCCGTGATCACGTCGGCACACCCGCTCTCCACGGCCAGGCGCAGCGTGTCGGCCAGGAGGGGCAGCCCCCGCTCCGGACCCGACTCGGCCGTCACCACCAGGGCGTCGATCGCGTTCAGCATCGCCATGAACTGCGGCGGTGGCGTGCCGAGGGCGATCTCCGCGCGGGCCGCCTCACACAGCTCACGCGCGTGTGCGGCGTCGTCGCCGTCCAACGCGATCTGGGCCCGCATCAGCAGGACGAACGCCCGGGAGTCCGCCACGCCGTACCGGTCGGCGGCTGCACTCGCCTCGTCCAGTGCGGTCAGCGCGGCACTGCGGTCGCCCGAGCGGTAGGCGATCTCGGCGAGCCGGGCGATGAGGAACGGCTTCTCGGCGTAGGCGCCCACCTCGTGGGCGAGGCGCAGCGCCTCCTCGTACTCGCCCTTGGCCTCCTGGAAGCGGCTGCGCGACATGGCCGCCTCAGCGACCGCGCTGCACACCTGGGCCCGCATCCAGCGGTCGCCGACGCGGCGGCTGAGGACCCGGAGCTCGGCGAGGTCGTCGTCGATGCCCGCCAGGTCGCCCGGTGAGTCGACGACCTGGTGCGTACGGAACATCAGCAGGACGCCGACCTCCCAGTCACCGCCGTGAGTACGGCAGTTGGCGAGGGCGATGTCCATGTCCGCCCTGATGTCCCGCGAACTGCTCAGGAAGAGGGCGATCAACGGCCAGACGAGCCCCGGCAGCCGTGCCGCCGACGGGCCTCCCCGCTGGAAGAAGTCCCGCACACGCGTCAGATAGCGCTCCATCCGCTCGTCCAGCAGCGCGTCGATCGGTTCGGTCTCGAACCTGAGGAAGAGGTGCAGCAGCCGGAGGTCCATGCGCGAGGCACGCAGGGGGTGGGGCTCCGCCTCCGGGGCGGCGAGGAAGGCGTCGATCGGATCGCGGTCGATCGGATCGGGGGTGGGCGGATCGGGGGTGGGCGGATCGGGGGTGGGCGTCGCGGCAGCGTCCGATGTCGCCCCCAGTCGCAGAATGCGCTCGATCCAGTTCGTGCCCTCGCGGCGGTAGTTGCGCAGCCACCAGAACCAGCCCATGGCGAGGCCGATGGACGTCGCGTTCGGTTCGTCGCCTGCTGCGAGGGCACGGTCGAGGGCCGCCCGGATGTTGTCGAGCTCGGTCTCCAGGCGGGAGATCCAGGGGAGTTGCCCGCCGGAACGCAGCCGTGGATCGGCCTCCTCGACCAGTCCGCGCACCCACGCGCGGTGCCGGTGCTCGGCCGCAAGGCGCAGTTCGGGGGCCTCTGCGGCGCGCTCGACGGCGTACTCGTGGATGGTCTCCAGCATGCGGTACCGCATGCCGTCGGAGCCGTCCCGCTCGTACGGGGTGGCCACGACGAGGGACTTGTCGACCAGCGCGCCGATGAGGTCCGCGGTCGTCGGTCCCGTGCACACCGCCTCCGCCGCCGCGAGGTCCCAGCCGCCCGCGAAGACGGACACCTCGCGCAGTACCGTCCGCTCCCGCTCGTCGAGCAGTTCCCAGGACCAGTCGACCACGGCGCGCAGGGTCTGCTGGCGGGGCAGGACCGTGCGGCTTCCGGAGGTGAGGAGGCGGAAGCGGTCGTCGAGGCGGTCGGCGATCTGGCGGGGGGTGAGCAGCCGTAGCCGGGCCGCCGCCAGTTCGATGGCGAGCGGCAGTCCGTCGAGCCGGCGGCAGATCTCCGCGACGGCCTCCTCGTCGCGGCGGTCGCGCAGCACCGCGTCGGTGTCGGGGCGGGCGGCCGCAGCGCGCTCCGCGAAGAGGCGGTGCGCCTGGTCGGGGAGCAGGGGCTCGACCGGGCGCACCCACTCGCCGGGGACGCCCAGGGGTTCGCGGCTGGTGGCGAGGACGGTGAGCTCTGGGCAGCGGGTGAGGAGGGTCTCGGCGAGGGTGGCGGCCGCGTCGATGACATGTTCGCAGTTGTCAAGGATCAGGAGTTGGCTGCGTGGGGCGCAGTACTCGATCAGCAGGGCGGTCGGGTCGTCCTGCGGGCCTGTCAGGTCGTTGGTCATGAGCACGGTCTCGCGCAGACCGAGCGCGTTGACCACCGCGCCTGGTACCGCCTCTGGTCGGTCGAGCGGGGCGAGCTCGACCAGCCATGCCTGGGGGTGCCGGGCGGCGGCTTCCTCGGCGAGGCGGGTCTTGCCAGAGCCGCCCGGTCCGGTGAGCGTGACCAGTCGTGCCCTGTGCAATTCGGAACGGATGGCATCGAGTTCGAGTTCCCTGCCCACGAAAGAGGTAAGGCGGGGACGGAGGTTGCCGGTGCGTTCGGGGCGCTGGGGGTGGTGGGGGCGGTACGGGGTGGATTGGTGTGGGTGGAGCTGGGGCTGGGGCTGTGCTTCGAGGCTCGCCTCGCCGGACGCCTCGCCGGTCGTTGCGCCGATGGCCTCGCCGGTCGTTTCGCCCGTCAGCAGTTCGGTGTGCAGGGCGCGGAGTTCTGGGCCGGGGTCTGTGCCGAGGCCGTCGGCCAGGGTGTGGCGGGCGGTTTCGTAGGCGGCGAGGGCGTCCGCGGGGCGGGCCGTGTCGCGGAGGGCGCGGATGAGGAGGGCGTGCAGCGGTTCGTCGTACGGGTGCGCCTTGGTCAGTTGCCTCAGTTCGGGTACGGCGTTGTGGGCGCGGCCGAGTCGTACGTCGGCCTCGATGCGGGCTCGGGTCGCCTCCAGGCGCAGGGCCTCCGGGTGGGTCGCCGTGGTGGCGCGGTCGGGGAGGTCGGCCAGGGCCGGGCCGCGCCACAGGGCGAGGGCGGTGGTCAGGGTCTCGGCGGCGGTCGACGGGTCGTCTCTGTCGAGGGCCGCGGTTCCCTCGTGTACGAGGTGTTCGAAGACGAACAGGTCCACGTCGTCTCGCGTCGCCGTGAGGCGGTAGCCGCCGGGGGCGGAGGTGACGGTGTCCTTGCCGAGGGTGCGGCGTAGGCGGGCGATCAGGGCCTGGAGGGCGGCGGGGGCGTCCTGGGGCGGGGTGCCGGACCAGACCTCGTCGATCAGGGTGTCGGGGGTGGTGATGTGGCCGGGGCGTAGGGCCAGGGCCGTCAGGAGGGCGCGCAGGCGGGGGCCGCCGACGGGTACGACGGTGCCGTGGTCGTCCTCTGCCTGGGTGACGCCCAGGATTCTGTACCGCACCGGGTCATTGTCGCGGGGGGCGGTTTCGGGGGCACGGGTTTTGTCGGGCGGCGGGTTGCCCGGGGCCGAGAGATGCCCCCTACCCCCGCCGCACCCCGGCCCCCGCCCCCAGCGCCCCCCGCTGAGGGGTGATCCCCTCCGGTACCGCGCGTTGTCTCGCCGGGGTTCCCGTCCAGCAGGTGCCTCGGCGGGAGAGTAGGCGGCGGAGCCAGAGTTCGAGGGAGACGAGGTCGGCCAGGCCGTCCAGGGGGAGGGGCTCGCCCTCGGCTGCCGCGCGCAGGGCCTTGCGGACGACCCGGGCTTCCACTAGGCCCGCCTGGGCCAGGAGTGGGGTGCCGAAGAGGGCCATCAGGGAGTCCGCGGCCACCCTCATGCCCGTGCGGGCGGCGACCGCCGTGGAGGCGTGCGAGGGGGCGCCCCAGCCGAGCGGGAGGTCGGCGACGCCGGCGCCTTCCAGGACCGTACGGAGTATGGCGGCGCGTGCGCCGGGCTGGACGCGCAGGGCCTCGGGGAGGGCTCGGCAGGCGCGGACGACCTGGTTGTCGAGGAAGGGGGTGTGCAGGCGTTGGGAGCGGATCTCGGCGGCCTGTTCGAGGACGCGGATGTCGGCGGCGTGGCGGGCCAGGGCCGCACGCGCGCGGTGGTCGCCGGGGCGCTGGCCGGGGCCTACGCCGTTGCGGTTCGTCGCCGCCTGCAGGCGAACCGATACTTCAGCGAGCGCCTCGCCGGTCAGCCAGCGTGCCGCAGGCCCCGGTCTGGCCCAGGTGAGCGCGGCGAGCGACGCCCCTACGGCACCTCCGGGTTCGTCGAAGCGGCGGTCCATCAGCCGGTCGGCCAGGGACTCCAGGCCCGTCCGGTACGGGGTGCGGGCCAGCTTGCGTGCCGCGCCGTACACGCGCGCGGGGACCAGGACCGAGCCGTCCGCCTTCGCCAGGGCCGCGACCGGACGGACCAGATGGCGGCGTTTGCGGTCCATCAGGAGGTCCGCGAGGCGGGCCGGGTGGGCGTCCAGGACCTGGCGGGCGCCGTAGCCGGTGAAGTGGTCCGCGCTGCCCGACGCCAGGCGTGCGCGGTGCCTCGCCGCCGTCACCAGGCTCGGGCCCGGCTCGTCCGTCAGCGGGCCTTCCAGGTCGGCGTACGGCAGGGTCTCCTCGCCGCCGGTGACCACCACGTGGTGCAGGCGGGGGTTGGCCGCCAGATTGCCCGCGCGCTCCAGCTCCGCCTCGCGGCCGCCCACCGCCAGGTCGTTGAACGTGACCGCCAGCAACCGCTCCCCCGCGCCCGTGCCGTGGCCCAGCACCGTGCCCGGCATGCCCGGGAGGCCGGCGGCCAGGAGGGCGAGGGTGCCCGACGCGGGGCCGCCGGACAGGTCCGCGCCGATGCCCGGTACCGGCATCCCGCGCGCGGCACGTCGTTCGGCGGGGCCCATCCCGGGCACCGGGCCGGGGTCTATGTCGGCGCCGGGGACATGGCGGGGCGCGGACAGACGCGCGCGTACCGCCTCCACCAGGGCGTCGCGTACGGCGTCCACCGCGCTGTCCGGGTCGGCCGTGGGCGCCGCCACCGCCAGCGAGGCGACCGGCTCGTACCCGGCGATCTCGCGTGCTCCGGCGCGCAGGATCAGCGCATGCCCCGGCGGAATGCGCCGTACGCCGTCGTACGGGGTGGAGTCGTGCAGGGCCGCCGGTACGTCCGGGGCGGCGAGCAGGGCGGCGAGGTGCCCGAAGTCGAGGTTGGCCTCGATGAGGTCGGCCAGGGGGAGCGCGGCGGTCGCATAGGCCGTGCCGCCGGCCCAGGGGGTGTAGAACACCGGCCGGGCACCCGCCAGATCGCCGCTCACCGTGACCCTGCGGCCGACCTGGACGACGGCCGTGTAGCTGCCGGACCACGCCGTCAGATGCCGAAGTGCCCCTCCGCGCGCGGCGAACAGTCCGACCCGCAGCTGTTCGTCGCTCGCCCCGCAGGTGCCGAGCACCGCGATCCGGGTCTGCGCGTCGGCCTTCACCACACGCACCTCGTCGGGGCGCCAGTCGCCGACCGCCCACAGCGGATCGGGGTCACCCCACAGGAGTTGGGACCCCACCGGGTGCACCGTCTCGCCGTCGCTGCCGGTGGCCCCCGCGGAATCGATCCCGGCGGCCACCGCGGCGGTGCTGCTCCATCCCACCAACCACCGCATCGCCGCCTCCACAGGCTGTGGACAACCAGTGCACCGTACGAACCGGTTCACCATGCTGCCATGAAGGACGCGCGCCGGAGCGGCGACGTAGCCGCTTGAGGTCCGGGAATGCGCCCTTGCCCGCGCCTGCGTGGCGGACGGAGCGCCACCCGAACACCCGGGCCCGGCAAGCGGATCCATGCGGGCGGGACGGAGGAATCCAGCGGGCCGGGCGAGGGGATCCGTGGAGGGTGGGGCAAGGTGTGGCTGGGCGGCTGCGACGTGAATGCGCCCCCGATACGCTCCCCTAAAACGCCCTTCGCGCCCTCAAGTGCCGTGGTCGGAGCGGTAATTACCCGAGACGAGCAGGGTCGATTTTCAGCCAAATCAGCGCCGCGACGACAGGCTCGCGCACGCTCCGTACAAGCCCTGCGCACTACTCGCCGTACTCGACGCCGTGCTCGACTCGCGCGCAGTCCGGGGAACGGAGTGCGCCCCCCGGACCGTTCCGCCGCCCGCGGGGATGGAGGCGGCGGAATCCCCCAGCCCACTGGATCCAGTACAGCGGGCCGACCCACGCAAGAGCCATGGAACCGCTCCCCCGGTGGCCGGAGAAGAGCGCACGGACGGGCGCACAGCCACACAGCGGGAGCACGCCACAACTGTGTGTAGGGGGTGCGCACTTGAGTGCGGACCACAATCCCGCCATCCGGAACAATGCCCCTTAACGCTTGGGATGCGGCGAACTACGCTGGGTTTACGAATGCCGCGTGGTTATGCCAGCGCGGCAGCCGTCTGTGTCGAGGGGTGGCGCATGTCCAGGGAGCAACGCGGGCCGAACGAAAAGCTCGGCGCCGTTCTCGCCCTCGCGGGAATCAGCAACGCAGGACTCGCTCGACGCGTCAACGACCTTGGCGCTCAACGGGGCCTGACTCTTCGCTACGACAAGACGTCGGTGGCGCGCTGGGTGTCGAAAGGCATGGTGCCGCAGGGTGCCGCGCCGCACCTCATCGCCGCCGCGATCGGCCAGAAGCTGGGCCGCCCGGTGCCGCTCCACGAGATCGGCCTGGCGGACGCGGACCCCGCACCCGAAGTGGGCCTCGCCTTCCCCAGGGACGTCGGACAGGCGGTGAAGTCGGCGACGGAGCTCTACCGTCTCGACCTCGCCGGGCGCCGCGCCGGCTCCGGCGGCATCTGGCAGTCGCTGGCCGGATCATTCGCAGTAAGCGCATACGCAACGCCTGCCTCACGGTGGCTGATAACCCCGGCCGACAGTTCGGTCGCGCGCGACGCGAACCCGTCCGAGGGCTCCGGCGCACCGCTCAAAGTCGGCCACAGCGACGTGCAGAAGCTGCGGGAGGCCGCCGAGGACGCCAGGCGCTGGGACTCCAAGTACGGAGGCGGCGACTGGCGTTCGTCCATGGTGCCGGAGTGTTTACGGGTGGAGGCGGCACCGCTGCTGCTCGGCGCGTACTCCGACGAAGTGGGACGCGCCCTGTTCGGGGCGAGCGCCGAACTCACCCGTCTCGCCGGGTGGATGGCCTTCGACACCGGGCAGCAGGAGGCCGCCCAGCGCTACTACATCCAGGCGCTGCGGCTCGCCCGCGCGGCGGCGGACGTACCCCTCGGCGGGTATGTACTGGCGTCGATGTCGCTCCAGGCGACCTACCGGGGCTTCGGCGACGAGGGCGTCGACCTCGCCCAGGCCGCACTGGAACGCAACCGGGGCCTCGCCACGGCCCGCACCATGAGCTTCTTCCGTCTCGTCGAGGCACGCGCGCACGCACGCGCGAGTGACGCGCAGGCGGCCGGCGCCGCACTGAAGGCGTCGGAGGGCTGGCTGGAGCGGTCCAGAGAGGGCGACAACGACCCGTCCTGGCTCGGCTTCTACTCCTACGACCGCTTCGCCGCGGACGCCGCGGAGTGCTACCGGGACCTCAAGGCACCGCGTCAGGTACGGCGGTTCACCGAGCAGGCGCTGTCGAAGCCGACGGAGGAGTTCGTGCGCTCGCACGGGCTGCGGCTCGTCGTCTCGGCGGTCGCCGAGCTGGAGTCGGGCAACCTCGATGCGGCGTGCGAGCAGGGCGTGCGGGCGGTGGAGGTCGCGGGGCGCATATCGTCCGCGCGCACCACGGAGTACGTGAAGGACCTGTTGCACCGCCTGGAGCCGTACGGCGACGAACCACGGGTCGTGGAACTACGGGAGCGGGCTCGACCGCTGCTCATGACACCGGCCTGAGCGTGCCCCCACGCGCGCGTGGAGAGTGTGCGGAGCGCGGCGGCTCGACCGGCCTGAGCCGCCGCCGTCTCCCTCCTGCCCCGACCGCGCTGCGGTCAGGACGCGCTGTCGGCACGCCCGAAGCAGCGCTCCAGCTCGTCGAGGTCATAGAAGGAGCTGTTCTTGCCGATCGGGCGGCAGCCGGCCCTGAAGGCGGTCTCCTTCTCGTTGTAGAGCATCCGCACCAGGTAGGTGTCGCCCTTGCGGAAGACGTCCCACTGGATGTTCGAGCCGAGCGGCGCGACGAACGCACCCCGCCACGGGTTGTCGGCGTAGGTGTACGGCCGCTCGGCCGTGGCGCCCCGCGTGCTGCCGGGCAGGCCCATCAGCGCGGCCAGCGGGATGATCTCCTCGGCGTGCGTGAAGCGCAGCTCGGCGCCCAGGTCGCCGGTGCCGTCCCGCTTGGCCTCGACCTTCTTGAAGAAGTCGTCGAGCAGGACGCCCGCCATCCTGTACGTGATGTCGCTGCCGGCGAAGCCCGGGCCCTTCTCGTAGAAGTCCTCGGCGTCGCTCAGATACCCGAACCAGGCCGCGTCCCGCTCGGAGATGAACCGCTCCATACCCCAGCCCTTGCCGCCGGGGCTCTCGTCGCTCATGGCGGGCGCGATGGCGTACAGGTTGTAGACGGCCGTGGCGGCGGCCACGCGGTCGGCGTCGGAGAGCCGGTCCACGAAGGCGCCCTTGAAGAGCTTCTTCAGTACGTCGCGGGCGGCGCGGTGGGTGGTGGGCCGGTCGGTGATCGACTTCAGGGTGCTCGCGAGCCGCTGGTCGTGCGCGAGGTAGTCGCGGTAGGCCGCGCCGCCGGCCGCCTTGTGGAAGTAGAGGAGGTCGACGTCCGCGCGGGTCGGGCCGATGAGCGGCTTCAGCGCCGGGTCGGTGTCGGCGAGCCCGGCGGCGTACAGGTTCGCGCTGTCGACGGCGCGGCCCTGCCCCGAGCTGACGACGTCGATCCGCTCCTCGGCGCCGGCGATCCGCCGGAACAGCCCCGGCAGCCGCTGCTCCATCCGTACGGCCGTGTCCCGGATCTCCCGCTTGCCGCGCCCGCTGAGATCGCCGTGGCCCACGGTGCTCATGGCGTCCTGGAGCGCCTGCACCCTGGGCCCGAGTTCCCTGCCCTTCGCGGTGAGCTGACCGGCCGCCTCGGCCTTCTTCCACAGGGCCAGGACCAGGTCCCCGTCCTCGCCGTCGGTGGCGGCACGGGCGCCGTGGCGGGAGACGTTCTCGGTGAAGACGGGGGTGAAGCCGGCGGGGGGCCGCTGGTAGGTGCGGGGGTTCTGGCCGGGGGTGTACGTCGCCTTGGTGCCGTAGCTGTTCCGGGCGGCGGTGCCGGTGGCCGCGGAGGCCGGGGTACCGGCCAGGAGGGCGGCGAGACCGAGTGCCAGGGCCGGGGTGAGGCGTCTCATGGGTGTGCCGTTTCGTTCAGTGCCGCTGCGCCGGACCTGTGCGGCGGCCGGGGGATCCGCCGCATCGTCGGAGCGGTACATGAACACGTCATGGCCGGATCACGGCCGATGAATGGCCGGAAGTCCCGCCCTTGCCAAAGGTTCCCCCTGGGAATCACCTCGTCGGCCCGGCGTCGTGGCGCGGGAGTCCCGTGCGGGGTTTGAGGGCGTTGTCAGTGGCGCAGTGCATTATCGAAACCGGGAGGTGGGACAGGTGCGGACGCTCGCTTACGACTGTGACGTGCTCGTCATCGGCGGTGGCATCGTCGGGCTGTCCACGGCGTTCGCGATCACGCGTGCGGCGCCGGGGACGCGGGTGACCGTGCTGGAGAAGGAGCCCGGACCCGCCCGGCATCAGACGGGGCGCAACAGCGGGGTCATCCACAGCGGGGTCTACTACCGGCCGGGGTCCCTGAAGGCGCGGTACGCGGTGCGGGGCGCCGCCGAGATGGTCAAGTTCTGCGCGGAGTACGGCATCGCGCACGCCGTCACCGGCAAGCTGATCGTCGCGACCGAGCGGGAGGAGCTGCCGCGGCTGCACGCACTGGTGCAGCGCGGCCGGGAGAACGGCATTCCGGTACGGGAGCTGGGCGCCTCGCAGATCGCGGAGTACGAACCGGAGGTGCGGGGGCTCGCCGCGATACACGTCGGGACGACGGGCGTGTGCGACTTCGTCGGGGTCGCACGGCAGCTGGCCGAGGCGTCCGGGGCGGAGATCCGCTACGGCGCGCAGGTCGAGCGGGTGGACCGGCGGGCGGACCTGGGGGTCGCCGTGCGGACCACGCGCGGGGACGTCGTGCGGGGGCGGGTACTGGTGAACTGCGCCGGGCTGTACTGCGACGAGGTGGCCCGGATGACGGGGGACGAGCCGGGGGTGCGGATCGTGCCGTTCCGGGGGGAGTACTACTCGCTGGCGCGGCCCGGGCTGGTCCGGGGGCTGGTCTATCCGGTGCCGGATCCGGCGTTCCCGTTCCTCGGGGTGCATCTCACGCGCGGGATCGACGGGGATGTGCACATCGGGCCCAACGCGGTGCCGGCGCTGGCCCGGGAGGGGTACCGGTGGGGGGTCGTACGGCCGCGGGAGGTCGGGGGGACGGTGGCCTGGCCCGGGGTGTGGCGGATGGCTCGGCAGCACTGGCGGTACGGGGTCGGGGAGCTGCGGCGGTCGGTGTCCAAGGGGGCGTTCACGGAGGCGGTGCGGCGGTTGTTGCCCGCGGTGACGGCCGATGACCTGGTGCCCGCCGCGGCGGGGGTGCGGGCGCAGGCGGTGCTGCGGGACGGGTCGCTGGTGGATGACTTCCTGATACAGGAGGGGGACCGGACCGTGCATGTGCTGAACGCACCGAGCCCGGCGGCGACGGCCTCCCTGCCGATCGGGCGGGAGGTCGCTCGCAGGGCATTGGGAGTGCTGGGAGCGGGGTGAGTGGGGCGGCGGTGTGAGCCCGGCACGGTGCCGGTCGGCGTCAGTGCGTCGCCCTCCCCGTAAAATCGGTCTCACTGTGTCTGACTCTCTCAACGCCCCCGCAGCCGGTTCGGCCGGCGTCCCCGAGCAGCCCGGCGGCTCCGGGGCGCAGTCCCGTCATGTTCCCGGTGTGTCCCTTCGGCATACCCGGGCCAAGGGGGAGCCCCGGTTCCCGGACGGGCCCAAGGCCGATCCGGCCGGGTCCCACTTCGAGCGGCGGATCCGGAGTTTTCAGCCGCGGCGGAGCCGGGTGACCGCGGGGCAGGCCGACGCATTGCAGCGGCTGTGGCCCAAGTGGGGGCTGGACATCGACGGGCAGAGCGTCGTCGACGTCGGCGAGCTGTTCGGGAACGACAATCCGGTCGTGCTGGAGATCGGCTTCGGGATGGGGGAGGCGACCGCGCAGATGGCCGCCGGAGACCCAGGCACCAACATCCTCGCCGTCGACGTCCACACCCCGGGGCAGGGCAATCTGCTCAATCTCGCCGACCAGGACGGGCTCAGCAACGTCCGGGTGGCCAACGGCGACGCCATCATCCTGCTGCGCGAGATGCTCACCGCCGACTCCCTCGACGGACTGCGCGTCTACTTCCCCGACCCCTGGCCCAAGAAGCGGCACCACAAGCGGCGCCTGATCCAGCCCGAGTTCCTCAGCCTCGCCGCGACCCGGCTGAAGCCCGGTGCCCTCGTGCACTGCGCCACCGACTGGGAGCCGTATGCCGAACAGATGCTCGAAGTTCTGACCGCGCACCCCGACTTCGAGAACACCCAGGCCGACGGCGGTTTCGCGCCCCGTCCGCAGTTCCGGCCGCTGACCCGTTTCGAGGGGCAGGGACTGGACAAGGGTCATGTGGTGAACGACCTGCTCTTCCGCCGCGTACAGCCATAGGAGCTGTGGGAAGAACAGCCGTAGCAACAACCGCGACAACAGCGGTGACAACAGCAAGGAACGCCAGCAACCCCCACCGGCGCCAGAGCCCCTCGCGCTGCTGCGGGCGGCGCCCCTGTCTCGTTAGGGTTCAATGCCGTGGCCACCTGTCCCCCGTACCCGACGTACCCCACCGGTCCCGCCGGCGGCGCACTGCGGCACGCGCACTGGTGGCAGAAGCGGTGGGTCCGTTACGGCGCGCTCAGCACCCTGCTCGCGCTCTCCGGGCTGGTCATCCTCGCCCTGGTGCGGGAGCAGACCGGCACCGAAGGGTTCCTGGTCGGGCTCGGGCTCGCCGTCCTGCCCGTGCCGCTGCTGGTCGCGTCCTTCCGCTGGCTGGACCGGGTCGAGCCGGGCCCCTGGCGCAATCTGCTGTTCTCCTTCGCCTGGGGCGCCTGCGCGGCGGCACTGATAGCGATCATCGCCAACAGCTTCGCGACCAGGTGGATAGCGATAGCGACCGCCGATCCGTCGCACGCGGACGCCCTCGGCGCGACCGTGATAGCGCCCATAGTGGAGGAGACGGCCAAGGCGGTCGCCGTCCTGCTCGTCTTCCTCTTCCGCAGACAGGACTTCACCGGAATCGTCGACGGCGTGGTGATAGCCGGGGTCACCGCCACCGGCTTCGCCTTCACCGAGAACATCCTCTACCTGGGTACCGCCTTCGGTACCGACCAGCTCTCCGGCGACCGCGGCATCGCCTCCGTCACGGCGGCGACCTTCTTCGTCCGCGTCATCATGTCGCCCTTCGCGCACCCGCTCTTCACCGTCCTCACCGGCATCGGCTTCGGTATCGCGGCGCTCTCGGGCCCGCGACAGCATGTGCGCCGCGTTCTCCTCCCGCTCTGCGGGCTGCTGCTGGCCATGGGCATGCACGCCATGTGGAACGGCTCGTCGGCCTTCGGCGAGTACGGGTTCTTCGCCGTGTACGCCGCCTTCATGGTGCCCGCGTTCGGGCTGCTGACCTGGCTGGTGATCTGGACCCGGCAGCGTGAGCTGCGGACCGTGCGTGAGGAGCTGCCGGCCTATGTCGTCGCCGGGTGGCTGACCCCGGGCGAACCGTTCGTGCTGGGCTCGATGCGGGCACGGCGGGTGGCCCGGCAGTACGCGCGCGACCGCGGAGGGCGAGCCGCGGCCCGGGCGGTCGCGCAGTACGAGGCGTACGCCACGTCCCTGGCGTTCCTACGGCACCGGGGGCGCCGCGGGCGGGCCGGGGCCGACTTCGTCGTACGGGAAGGGGAGTTGCTGCACGAGCTGTGGGTGCGGCGGGAGTTCGCGCGGCCGGCGCTGGAGCACGCGGGGGCTGCGCAGGCTTGGGCGACGTACGGGTACGGGGCGCCGGTGCCGGTCTATTGGCAGGCGCAGCCTCAGCCGCATCAGCAGCAGTACGGGCCGACGACCGCGCCGTATCCGGTGTACAACCCGTACCGGACGTGACCGTGGTGGGGCGGCGCGGGTGGGTCGGCGTCGTTTTCTCGCCCCCGCCGCCCCTACCCGTCCCATCCCCAGGGGCGCTGCCCCTTCGACCCCGCCAGGGGGCTCCGCCCCCTGGACCCCCATCGGCCTGAACGGCCTCGTCCTCAAACGCCGGACGGGCTGAAAGGAAGTGAGCGTCAGGCCGACGCCTCTGTCAGCCTCCGCAGCTCCTCCTCCGTCAGCGTCAGGTCCGCCACTCCCAGCAGTGCCGGCAGCTGGTCGAGGGTGCGGGCCGAGGCGATCGGGGCCGCGACCGTCGGGCGGGAGGCGAGCCAGGACAGGGCCACCGTGGCCACCGGCACCTCGTGGGCCTCGGCGATCTCGTCCAGGGCGGCCAGCACCCCGCGCCCCCGCTCGGTCTCCAGGTGCTTGCCGGCGCCCTGGGCGCGCGGGCTGCCCACCGTCGTACCGGCGCGGTACTTGCCGGTGAGGAAGCCGGACGCGAGGGCGTAGTACGGGACCGCCGAGAGGCCTTCGCGCTCGGCGAGGTCCTGGAGTTCGCCCTCGTAGGTGTCGCGTGAGACCAGGTTGTAGTGGGGCTGCAGGGCGACGTACCGGGCGAGGCCCTCGCGGTCGGAGAAGGCGAGGGAGGCCTCCAGGCGCTTCGCCGAGATGTTGGACGCGGCGATGTGCCGCACCTTGCCCGCCTTCACCAGCTCGTCCAGCGCGCCGATGATCTCCTCGACCGGCACGTCCGGCTTGTCGAAGTGGGTGTAGTAGAGGTCGATGCGGTCGGTGCCGAGGCGGCGCAGGGAGGCGTCCGCTGCGGCCTTGATGTTGGCCGCGGTCAGGCCCTGGAAGTCGGGGTGCTGGCTGACCTTGGTGGCGATCACGACGTCGTCCCGGTTGCCGCGTGCCGTCAGCCAGTTGCCGATGATGGTCTCGGACTCGCCGCCCGTATTGCCCTCGACCCAGGCCGAGTAGGAGTCGGCGGTGTCGATGAAGTTGCCGCCCGCCGCCGTGTAGTCGTCGAGCACGGCGAAGGACTGGGCCTCGTCGGCGGTCCAGCCGAAGACGTTGCCGCCGAGCGAGAGCGGGGAGACCTCAAGGGCGGAGGAGCCGAGCTTGCGAAGGGAAGTCATGTCCCTCGCCAACACCCGCACTGGAAGCATGTATTCCACATGCACCTGTATTCCATATGCATCGGAAGGCAACGGAATGCAACGGAAACCGGCGGCCCTGACGTCGGGGGTGTCATCAGGGCCGCCGGTGATCAGCTGTGGAGGAACCTCAGGGCGTGAGGCCCTTGCCGCGCAGCCACGCCATCGGGTCGATGCCGCTGCTGCTGCCGCCGGGGTGCACCTCAAGGTGCAGGTGGGCGCCGGTCACGTTGCCGGTGGCGCCCACGCGGCCGATGACGTCGCCCGTGTTGACCTTCTGGCCGACGCTGACGCTGATCGAGGACTGGTGCGCGAACCAGAGCTCGGTGCCGTCGTCGAGGGTGATCTCCGTCTTGTAGCCGTACGAGCCGTCCCAGCCCGCGAAGGTGACCGTGCCGGAGTGGATCGCCTTGATCAGCGTGCCGGTGGGCGCGGCGAAGTCGAGGCCGGTGTGGTAGCCGGAGGACCAGTAGGCGCCGGCCTGACCGAAGGTCGAGGTGATGGTGTACGAGGAGGTCGGCAGCGTGAACTGCTTGGCCAGCTCGGCGAGGCGCTCGGCCTCGGCCTTCTTGCGGGCCTCCTCCTCGGCCTTGGCCTTCGCGGCGGCGGCCTTCTCCTCGGCCTGCTTCTCCGCCTTGGCGGCCGCGGCGGCGGCCTCCTTCTCGGCGGCGGCGACGGCGTCGGCGGCGGCCTTGCTGTCGATCTGGTCCTGCTGCTGCTCGACCTGGGCGATGATCCGGGCCCGCAGGGCCTCGCCGGCGTCACCGGAGCCCTGAGCGGTCTCCTCGGTCGCCTCGCCCATGGTGCTCAGCGCGGTCGTGGTGTCCTCGGCGGCCGCGGCGGAGTCGTCGTCGGAGATCAGGGGCAGGTCGGGCATGGTGATGGCGACGGGCGGCTTGCCGCTCTGCGCGCTGGCCATGCCGCCCGCGCCGACGGCGGCTATGACACCGACGCCGAGAACCGTGGAGCTGCGGGCGAGTCCCCCGCCCCGCTGCTTGGAGACGCGGTGCCTGCCACGAACGGGACGAATGGACTCCGCGGTGGGGTTCCACTCCTCGAACGGGCCCTCGTCGGTGCGGTAGCGGTCGTAGCCGAAGGTGTCGTTACTGCGCTGACTCGGCACAAACGGGGCTTGCGTAGCAGGCCTGTTGGACGCCACGTGGGCGTGCTCCTTTCCTTCCTTCTCGCCTACCGGGTTAGCTGACGGGTTCGGAGCAGGAAGGTCTCCTACGCGCGTATACCAACCGTGACTTCCCGGCGATATTCGCGCGATTCACCCCAGGGTGGTGGTTCCCCGGCTCCCTTGCGGGACTCGGCGCGTGCGCACGGAGCCGCCTCTTGTGACGGCTGGGACTACCGCGCTGCGTTATCGAACGTTAATAGACCCGGGGTGCGGATTCCAAGCTGTTCCGCTTGATCATTAACGATTTTCGCCTGGACTTACGGGGCACGAGCGGGCCAAATCGGGCGAGTTGGCCAAGGCTCAGGGGCCACACAGGTATTGACGGTATGTCAGTTGTTATGCGGAGGGGGGTCACTCGATCACGTCCGGTGACAACGATCAGGGGACTGTCACGACGGTCAGGGACGGCGTACGGCGATGAGGGCCATGTCGTCCGCCATCCCGCCCCCGGAGTGCCGGCGCACCTCGGCCGAGAGCACGTCGAGCAGCGCGGCCGGCTCGCGCTCGACGTTGGCCCGGCCCGCGAGGCCGGCCTCGGGGTCGTAGAACCGTCCGGTCTCGTCCCGTGCCTCGGAGAGGCCGTCGGTGTGCAGGAGCAGCGTGGCACCGCTCGGGAAGCCGGCCTCCTCGGCACGGTCGGGCCAGGTGCCGAGTTCGGCCATGCCGAGCGGCAGCGCGGGCTCGGTGGCGTGCAGCGAGCGCACGGTGCCGTCGGCGTAGAGGAGGAGCGGTGGGGGGTGCCCCCGGTTGACGATGCGGACGACGCTGTCGCCGTGCGGCAGTTCGGTGAGGACGACGGTGGTGAAGCCCTCGCGGGAGTCGACGCCGTCGCGCCGGGTGCGCTCGCGCGCCAGGGCCCGCTCCAGTCGCTGGGCGACCGCCTCCAGCGTGGCCTCCTGCTCGGCGGCCTCACGGAAGGCCCCGATGACGACGGCGACGGCCCCGACCGCCCCCATCCCCTTGCCGCGCACGTCCCCCACGACGACCCGCACACCGTGCGGGCTGTCCTGCACGGCGTACAGATCACCGCCGATGGAGGCGCCCTCCTGCGCGGCCTCGTAGCGTGCCGCGATCTGGAAACCGCCGATCCGCTCGGCGGGTTCGGGCAGTACGGCACGCTGGGCGGCCTCGGCGATCTCGCGCACGGAGGCGAGGCGCTCGTCGCTGCGGCGGACGAGGAGATTGATGAGGACGGCCAGGACGGAGACGACCACCACGGTGACCAGCTCGGTGATCGTCTCGGCCCGGGAGGGGTCGCCGCGCGGGATACGGAGGGCGAGCAGGACGGCGACGGCCACGACGCCCGTGGCCACCGTGCCGCGCCGTGAGTAGAGGGGGGCGGCCACCAGGGGCGCGGCGGTGAAGAAAGGGGCGCCGGTGAAGTCGGTGGGCGTGACGAAGTCGTAGACGGCTCCGGCCGCGATCAGCAGGGCGGGGAGCAGCCGGACGAACCGGCGTGCGTATGAGATCCGCCGTTCCTCCACGTCACCAGGGTTGCGGAAGCGGGGGCGAGGGGCGAGTGCTGGAGGCCGACCGAGGGTCGGGGGAGCCTGGAAAACACTCAGGGCCGGAACTGAATCAGTTCCGGCCCTGAGCAATCAGTAGCGGGGACAGGATTTGAACCTGCGACCTCTGGGTTATGAGCCCAGCGAGCTACCGAGCTGCTCCACCCCGCGGCGATGACTCAATAGTACGCCATCCGCAGGACCGAACGCACACGGCTTTCCCTCGACGCCGCCGATGAGAGCTGGATCACTAGCCGGCCCTAGGCCGACAGATGCCTGTTCGGTGCCTTCGCCCGGTCCTCGTACTCCGTCAGGACGAGCACCTCCACGCCCTCCCCCGCCAGTGCCCCACTCCCGTCGGCCCCCGCCACGAACGTGTCCGGCTCCCGCCAGGCCGTGACCACTCGGCGCACCCCGGCCTCCAGGATCAGCCGCGCGCACGGCGCGGGTCGCGACGCGCGCCGGGTGCATGGCTCCAGGCTGCTGTACACCGTCGCGGAGGCCAGCCTCGGATCGCCCGGTGTGATCTTGGCGAGCGCGGCCTCCTCCGCGTGGACCACGGGGTCGCCGCCCTCCCGGGAGTGTCCGCGCGCCAGCTCGGTCCCGTCGGCGGCCACCACCACCGCCCCGACGCTGAAGGCCGTCTCCGACGGCGGGCACTGGGCCGCCAGCTCGCACGCCAGCGCCAGCCAGTGCCGGTCCGCGGCGGAGGGAAGGGGTCCGGCACCCGGGGCCGTGGGCTCGTAGCGCATCAGCACCACGTCCTCGATCCGCCGTGTCTCGACCAGCCGCAGTCGCCCGCCCTGGTATCCGCCGGGCCCGAACAGCTTCGGCGCCTTCGCGTCCCCCACGAACAGCGGCGCCAGCACCAGCTGCAGCTCGTCCGCCAGCCCCTGCTGGAGCAGCTGCGTGTGGATGGTGCCGCCGCCCTCGACCATCAGCCGGTCCACACCGCGCACCTCGCGCAGGTGCTGCAACAGGGCCCGCCAGTCCAGCTCCGCGCCCAGTGCGACCACGTCCGCCGCGACCGGCGTCCGCCGCAGCCGCTCCGCGCCCTTCTCCGTCGTATAGACGATCTTCTCGCCGCCCGTGTGCCAGAAGTTCGCCATCGGATCCAGTTCGCCGGACGCGCTGACCGTGACCTTCAGCGGGTACTCCGGCCGGCCGGCGGCCACCCGCGCGGCGCGGCGCTCGGCCGAGTTCACCAGCAGCCGCGGGTTGTCGGCCCGGATGGTGCCGGCGCCGATGAGGATGGCGTCCACGGAGGCCCGTACCTCGTCGACCCGGTCGAAGTCGGCCGGGCTGGACAGGAGCAGCCGCTCGGGGGTGGTGTCGTCGAGACAGCCGTCCAGGGAGACGGCGGCGGACAGCAGGACGTAGGGGTACGACGGCATCGGCGCGCTCTCCGGCTCGGCGTTCTCGGTGGTCAGGGCGGTGCGGACGGTCAGGGCACTCATGGGCTTGGTTCAAGTTTGAAACAAACTTACACTGGTCGCATGACGACTCGCTGGCTCACCCCCGAGGAGCAGCGCGCCTGGCGCGCGTACATCGGCGCCGCCGCACTCGTGGAGGACGCGCTGGACCGGCAGCTCCAGCAGGAGGCCGGCATGCCCCACCTGTATTACTCCATCCTCGCCACGCTGTCCGAGTCTCCGGAGCGCCGGCTGCGGATGACCGACCTCGCGGAGGGGCTGAAGATCACCCGTAGCCGGCTGACGTACGCCGTGACGCGGCTGGAGAAGGACGGGCTGGTGCGGCGCGAGGACTGCCGCTGGGACAAGCGGGGCAGCATCGCGACGATCACCGAGGAAGGGATGCGGGTCCTGGAGCGCGCGGCCCCGGGGCATGTGGAGACCGTACGGTCACTGCTCTTCGACCGGCTGACCCCGGAGCAGGTCGGGCAGTTGGAGGAGATCTTCACGGCGGTCGGCGAGGGGTTCCAGGGGGACAGCGCCCACCCCACCGCGGACGACGTGCCCTGGCGGCGACGGTCCGGCAAGTCATGTTCGTGACGTGCACGACAATTTTGTTGCTTCAAATTTAAAGCATGGGGTAGGGTCCTGACCCGAGGAGCTGCTTCAAATCTGAAGCAGGTCACCACGTACGGAACCCGGAGATCCCGCATGCCCGACTTCACCGCCGCCGCCACCCAGCGCGCCCGTGTCCGGGTCCCGCTGCGCTTCCAGGACGGTTACCGCGTCGACGCCGAACTGGTCACCTTCCACGGCCTGGCCGACGGCCTGGAGCACGTGGCCGTCGTCCTCGGCGACCCGGCCCCCGGCACCACCCCGCTGGTCCGTCTGCACTCCGAGTGCCTGACCGGCGACGTCTTCGGCTCGGCCCGCTGCGACTGCGGCCCCCAGCTGCGCGAGGCCGTCGAGCGCATCGCCGAGCGCGGCGGCGTCCTGCTGTACCTGCGTCAGGAGGGCCGCGGCATCGGCCTCTACAACAAGCTCGACGCGTACGCCCTCCAGGACCAGGGCCTCGACACCTACGCCGCGAACGCCGCCCTGGGCCTGCCCGAGGACGCCCGCGACTACACGGCCGCCGCCCAGATGCTCACCGCCCTCGGCCTCGGCGAACTGGACCTGCTCTCCAACAACCCCGACAAGGCAGACCAGCTGCGCGGCCTCGGCATCGAGGTCCGCGACCGGGTGCCGACCGGCGTCTTCGCCACCCCCGACAACGTCCGCTACCTGCGCGCCAAGGTCCTCCAGACCCAGCACACCCTGCCGCTGGGCGCCCTCGCGGAGCTCGGCGTGGGCTGAACGAACGGCAGAACGAACGGCAGAACGAAGGGGGGGGGGGGGCGGGGGGCTGCCCCCCCCCCGCGGACCTGGTTGATAGGTCGTGGGGGGTGGGTATCGTGTTTAGCCGGGTCTTGACGTTTTTAGAGGCCCCCCCCCGCCCGCTGCGGCCCCCTTGGGGTCTGTGTGGTGTGCACAACCAACCCTACTAAATCATGAATCAGGGTGGGGGGCGCCTCCCCCCCCCCCCCCCCCCCCCCTCGACTGCTGTTCCTACGGTGACCGCTGTTCCTACGGTGCTACGGCGTGACCTTCTGGATCGTCACCCCGCCCACACCCGCGGTCGTCCCGCGCGTGTTGACCAGCCGTAGCTCACCGAAGAGCTGCCGGCCCTCGGGCACGGTGCGGGTCACGGTGACGTCCGCCGAGACCTTCGCGGAGTCGCCCGTGCCGAGCTTCACAGGCGCCGACTCGTCGACCTTGACCGAGCCGAGCGCGGAGGAGAAGAAGGCGTCCCGGTAGTCGTACGCGGTCTTGCCGGACGGTGCCTCGAAGCCGACGACCTCCACGGTGTACGTACCGGCGGCCGGGTCGGCGACGGAGACGGACTCCTCGGCGTCGCCGTCCGCGGACTGGCCGACGAGCTTGCCAGCGGCGTCGTACACGTTCAGGTCGAGGTCGGCGCCCAGGTCGGAGACGTTGCCGATGGCGACGTCCAGCGAGGTCGTGCCCTCGGGCACCTCGATCTTGCTGGTCTGCGTCTCACCGTCGGCGATGGTCGGCCGCGCGGTCTTCGAGGAGCCGAGCGCGCCGCCCTTGAGGTTGCCCTCGACGGCCTCCAGCCTGTTGGTCACCGTCCAGGAGGCGGCGACCGGCGTGCCCACCTCGGCCTCCGGCACGGTCACGGCCTCCGGGTCGAAGGACGCGCCGTAGACGGTGGCGTTCAGCTTGTAGGGGTTGTCCAGCAGGGGCGACGTACGGCGCGAGTCGACCTCGATCTCCCAGACGCCGGGCAGCGGGTCCTCGTAGGAGGCGATGTCCGTCGTCTTCGGGTCGTTGTCGGGGGCGGTGACGCCGTACGGGCTGATGGCGCTGAACTTCGTCAGGCTGCCCTCCTTCAGGCCGCCGAGCGTGACCTGGAGGGACTTGGCGCCCTCGGGGACGGTGACGAAGTAGGACTTGAAGGCGTTGCGCTCCACCGAGCCGGACGCGGTGAAGGTGTGCCTGACCGGCGTGGAGACCACGACCGTCGTCAGGATCTGCTGGTCGACGCCGACCGTCCGCGGGTCGTCGGCCTGCAGGATCGCGCTCTTGATGCCCGCGTTCCTGGGAGCCGCCTGGACCTTGACGGTCACCGGCTTGTTCAGCGGCAGGTCGACCACCTTCGGGCCGGCGATGGAGAAGGTGCGGGCCTTGTTGTTCGCCAGGCGCAGGGTGTGCGGGAGCGAGCCGGCCGGGCCGGAGGTGCGGGTGATCGTGACGTCGTACGTCCGCTTCTGACCTGCCTTGAGGCCGCCCTCACGGTCGTAGACGCCCGTGCCGAAGCCCGGTGTCTTCAGCGCCTGGTCGAGCGCGGTGTCGACCGGGGCCTTGACGGCGTAGTCGTGGGCGGTGGCTCCGGCCTTCACGGCCTTCCAGGCGTCCACGATGTCGATACGGCCCGGGCCCTCCTCGTACGCCTGAAGTCCCTCGATGTGCTTGGCCGTCGAGGTCAGCGCGGTGCGCAGCTTCTGGGGCGTCAGCTTGATGTTCTGCTGCTTCGCGGCGCTCAGCAGCAGCGCGCTCGCGCCCGCGGCCTGCGGGGACGCCATCGAGGTGCCGTTGTACATGGCGTACCCGGCGGGCAGCTTCCAGCCCGCCTCGGCGATCGGCGCGCCGGGCATCCAGGCCGGGATGGTGCTGACCGCGGAGCCGGGGGCGACGATGGCCGGGGTGAAGCCGCCGTCCTCACGCGGGCCGCGCGAGGAGAAGTTGAACAGCTGGTACTTGTTGCGCACGCCGGTGCCGTAGTTGGCGGCGAAGGTCTCCTTGGAGACGCCCGCGCCGACCGAGACGACCTTGTCGGCGAGGCCGGGGTCGCCGATGGTGTTGGCGCCGGGGCCGGAGTTGCCGGCGGAGATGACGAGCTGGACGCCGTAGGTGTCGATGAGCCGGGTGTAGAGCTCGGCGCGGGCGTTGTTGCCGTCGTTCAGCGGGGGCAGACCGCCGATGGACATGTTGACGACGTCGACGCCGCGGTTGGCGACGAGGTCGATCATGCCCTCGGTGAGCGCGACGCTGGAGCAGCCGGGGCCGAAGATACAGGCCCGGGACGACACGATCTTCGCGCCGGGGGCGGCGCCGTTCATGTGCTTGCTGCCGAGCATGCCGTTGGCGGCGGTGATGCCGGCCACGTGGCTGCCGTGCGCACCGGCGGTGAGGCCGATGTTGACGAAGTCGGACTTCTTGCCGACCCAGTCGCCGCCCAGCGGATCCATCGG
This sequence comes from Streptomyces sp. NPDC059010, assembly GCF_042740355.1. Classification (NCBI taxonomy): domain Bacteria; kingdom Bacillati; phylum Actinomycetota; class Actinomycetes; order Kitasatosporales; family Streptomycetaceae; genus Streptomyces; species Streptomyces sp. NPDC059010. Next base: position 23,507 of record NZ_JBHYJA010000061.1, on the reverse strand, counting down.
GACGTCCTTGCGGATCTCCACGACGAAGTCCTGGCTCTCCGGGATGTCGGTCGCCGGGTCGTCCGTGCCGAAGTGGCCCACCTGGAAGCCGTTCTTGTACGGCTTCATCGGGGTGTCGTCGGTGAAGTCGCCGTTGTCGTCGACGTCGACGGTGACCGTGCCGGCCGCCGGGTCGTACAGGACGCCCCAGTCGTCGGTCTTGTCGCCGTCGCGGTTCACGTCGCCGTCGGCGTCGCCGTCCTTGACCTCGCCCTGGTCGGTGACGGCCTCACGGAAGGTGCTGATCCCGTACGAGCCCTGGGGGGCCTTCCAGCTCTTGCCGCCGTAGGTGAAGGACGGGCCGGAGACTGTGGTGGTCATCGCCTGCCAGGTGCCGTCGCCGTCGGCGATCGGGTCGGTGGCGGTGACCCAGTCGACGATCTTGCGCTCGCCGGTCGTGGTCTTCTGCAGCGCGGGACTGGCGAGGTCGACGCCGGTGTCGAGGACACCGATGGTGACGCCGCGCCCGTCCGCCTTCGGGTTCTGCTTCACGAAGTCGACGGCGCCCGTCTCGAAGGACGGGTTGTACGGGTTCTTCGCGGGGGTGTTCTTGTCCGGGCCGGGGTAAGTGGCCGCGGAGGCACCGGACTTGCCGCCGCTGTCGAGGCGGGGCTCTTCGAGGGGTATCTCGTCCCGCAGGTCGATGGCCTGCACGGAGGACAGCTTCGCTGCGGCGGCGATGGCCGAGTCCGCCTTGCCGGTCGGCACGGTGGCCCGTACGTAACCGAGCTTGTCGTACGTCCGGCCGACGGAGCCGCCCTTGACCGCGTCCAGCTCCGCGGCGACCTTCTCGGTCTGGCCGGGCGCCGTGGCGATCATCATCGTGACGGTCTTGTCGCGCTGCGCCTTGGCCTCCGCGAGGAGGTCGGCGTCATCGGAACCGAGCTTGTCGTGGGCGGACTTGACGCCCCGGTCGGCCGTGGCGCCGCCGGTGGGGCCGTCCGCGGCGAAGGCGAGGGGTATGGGGCCGGCCGCGGAGAGTGCCGCGACGAGGCCTGCGGCCACGGCGATACGGGCGGCGCGTGGCGCGCCCGGTATCCGGGCCGGGTGGGGGGTGGGGGGCATGGTGATCCCTGGTGCTGAAGGAACGCGAACGTAGGCATCGGCGGCCGGATCGAGCACCTTCGACCGCCGCGGTCCGGAATGTGATCCCGGATGATCGCCAAGCTTTCCTCAAGGGACCGATTTCTGTTGATAGTTCAGGGTGGGGAGATGGGGGAGTGGCGCATAGTCGCCATGCGTCAGTGGGGACTTAGTGGGGCAGGCTGTGACATTGCTGTGAGCTGTGACATTGCTGCGAGGGGAGGGCGACGAGGGCAACCCCATGGGTGACTCATGGGTCACCCATGGGTGCATCCCCGAGCGGCCCTCCCCCGGCCCGTCAGCCCAGCTGGACCCGGTCGATCAGCCCCGCCGCGGTGAACGCGGACGCCAACTCCTCCCGCCCCTCGGTGAAGTGGGCCCAGCTGTCGAAGTGGACGGGAACGATCCGTCGGGCCCCGAGTATCCGGGCGGCCTCCGCGGCACGCGCGCTGTCGAGGGTGAGCAACTGCCGGTCGAGGACGGCGATACGGGCGGCCCCGGCGAAGAGCACGGCCGTGTCGACCGGCCCGAACCGCTCGGCGATCTCCTGGACCGGCCCGAGCTGGGCGTTGTCGCCGCTGACGTACACCGTGGGCAGACCGTCGCCGGTCAGCACGAACCCGACGACCTGTCCGACCACCGCTTCGAGCCCCTCCCGCTCCCCCGGCCCGTGCAGCGCGGGCACCCCGGTCACGGTGATCACACCCCCGCCGGGCCGCCCCACCTCCACGGACTCCCAGTCCCGCAGCCCCCGAGCCGTACCGCCCAGACGCCCCGCACCGCTCGGCGTGGTGAGGGTGAGCGGCACGTCGGCCAGCAGGGCCCGGCCGGAGACGTCGAGGTTGTCGGGGTGCTCGTCGTGCGAGAGCAACACCACGTCGATACGGCCGAGTTCGGCGGGCGAGACGGCGGCGGCCGCGGTCTTGGTCAGGCCGCGGCCGTCGCCGATGGGGTACTCGCCGGGGGCGTCGAAGGTGGGGTCGGTGAGCAGCCGCAGCCCGCCGTACTCGATGAGCGCGGTGGGACCGCCGAAGACACGGACGGGGACGGGCACGGGGACCTGCTCGGTGGTGGTGATGCTGGTGCTGGTGGTCGTGCTGGTGGTGGCGTCCATCGTCAGACCTCACGGTTGATAGGGGTTCTATCCGTGAGATGAAGGCTAGCCGTTTCTCACGGATAGATGCAATCAATACCGTGAGAATGGCTCGTTGCCTTCCCGCTCGACATGTGCGCCGACTGTGAGCACGACGTAGTCGCCGCAAGCGCGCGCCTCCACGACGGTGCGGTTCTCGCGACCATCCCGCTCCACCCGTGACAGGCCCGGCATCCGCAGCGCTGAGGAAAGTGACCCCGGGCGGGGTCACGGCGCTCACCCTCCGGGGGGAGGTAAGCGGGCGCCGACATGCAGGGCAGGCTCGGTTCCCCCCGTGACTGGGCCTGCCCCTGCTCGCGGCACTCCGCGCCGAAACTGCGGACCGTGCCGGATGTGACACCCCCGAACCCACCTGCGCTGTAGGGGGTGGGCCAGGACCCAGGGCCCCCGTGGTGCCCGCTCACCCCTCTTCATTGAGCGAGCAGTCGCGCACAAGGGCAGGCAGGTGATCCCCCGACACCTGCCTGCCAGCGGGTCAGGCGGTCAGGGCGTCGCTGACATCCTGGGCCGAGGAAGTACGAACGTCGTCGTGATCGAGGTGGGCGTGCAAGAGCTGCTGGCGGACCGTTATCAGTTGCTTGAGCGCCTGGGCCGCGGTGCGATGGGCGAAGTGTGGCGAGCGGCCGACCAGTTCCTCGGGCGACCCGTGGCGGTGAAGCTGCTGCGCGCCGAGGGGCCTGCGGACGCGGACCGTTTCCGCCTGGAGGCACAGACCGCGGGCCGGCTCGACCACCCCAACGTCGTGGGCATGTACGACTTCGGCTCCGACCGCGACCAGCTGTACCTAGTCATGGAACTCGTCGACGGCTGGACCCTCGCCCAGGAGCGGTCCCGGTACGGCGCCCTGCTCCCGCGAGACGCCGTGGCCATCGCCGCCCAGGCGGCCGCCGGTCTGGCCGCGGCGCACCGGCAGGGAGTGATCCACCGGGATGTGAAGCCGGCGAACGTGATCCTGACGGCCGACCGCACGGCGAAGATCGCCGACTTCGGGATCGCGCGCTTCGCCGACATCGCCAGCGGGCTGACCCTCACCGGCAAGATCGTCGGCACCGCCGACTACCTCGCCCCCGAACGTGCCCTCGGCCGCCCCGCCCAACCCGCCTCCGACGTCTACTCCCTCGGCTGCGTCCTGCACGAACTGCTCACCGGACAGCCCCCGTTCAACGGCGCCACCTCACTGGCCGTGGTGCGCCAGCACGTCGACGACACCCCGCTCCCACCCGTCCGGCTCCGCCCCGGGATACCGCAGCCCCTCTCCGACTACGTCCTGCGCCTTCTGTCCAAGGACCCGTCCCGACGCCCCACCGCCGAGGAGACGGCAGCCTGGCTCACCGAGTACCACCGGACGCCGCACCCGCCCACGGTTCCGGCTCCGGTTCCGGCTCCGACTCCGGTCCTGGATCCGGCCCCCGCCCCGGTCTCGCCCTCACGCAGGTCCCGCCACGCGGCCCACTCCCGCCCGCGAGGCCACCGCAGACTGGCCTCCAAAGCCATCTTCTCCGGCACCGGTCTGGCCCTGTTCGCCGCAGCGGCGGCCGCCCTCGGCACGTCCCTGGCCTCCGGCCACGACGAGAACACCCCGACGCCCCACTCGTCGCCCGCGCCCGAAGCCGGGACCCCGAGCCCGCTACCGGGGAAGGGACACCACTCCCACGAATGATGCGGCTGGGGGTGTCTCCGGCATACCCGGAAACACCCCCAGAGAAAATCTCAGCGCGAATCTTTGCGCTCGCGCATGTAATGCCGCCCGAAGTAGAGCATTCCCACCACTCCGCCAGCCACACCGGCCCAACACAGTGCGACTGCCCATGGGGCTATTTCTGCCGTGAGCCAGAGCAAACTCACACCGACCAGCGCTACGGCGGACAGAAATCGCTCCCCATAGCTCCGGTCGCGACGTCCGGTCAGTCCCTGGTGGCCGTGCATGTGTATGCCACGCCCTTCATCCTGATAGTCGTCGACCCTATCCTCGTGTTAAGGGGGGCGACATCGGTGCCACCGCCGCCGCCACCCGTGTCCTGCTTCCGGCAGTAGTAACCGAGCGCATCAAGCTTCTTGATATCGCTCATCGCCTGGTACTTCTTGTACGACGCGATCATGGCGTCCCGCCTTTGCGCAGGCGTGGCTTCCTTCGCCCACGAGTACAAATAGCACCCAACGCTGGCGCCAATCCCTGCGTATCCCGCGCCCCTGGCCAGGGCCTTGCGGAAACCTGCGGCACCGGTGCCAATACCCATGAGCGTGCAGATTTCATTGGCTCCGACGCGGGCCTGCCCCGCACCTGCCGGCGAAGCCGCATAGGCGGTGTTCACACCGATGCCGCACATCGTGCCGGCAATAGCGGTGGCAGTCACGGCAGAAATTACCTTGCTTCGCATGCTCACGAAGTCATTCCCCCTACATTCAGCAATCACTGGTCAGGCAATTGCTTGATCATTACGAGGGGGACGCTACCAGCGGGGACATGCGTACGCAATAGCGAATTACCCAGGCGAAGGCAAGTCCTTGACGATTTCTTACTTAGGTCACGCCTGTTACATCGGGCGAATTTCGCGTAATTCACAGACCAGGCATCTCGCCCAGGCTACGAAAGCGGCCCCAAGATCTCCTGGGACTCGATGAGCCCCTGTTCGCTGGGCGCCTTGCCGTCGTCGAAGACGCGGGCGGCCTGTCGGGCCCGGAATTCGACGTGGGCTTCGGCGGGCTTGGCGTAGCCGTGGCGGGCGCGGGCTTCCGCGGGCGTCAGTACTTCCTCTGTGCGGGGAGGGATGCCGAGCTTCATCGGCGCGATCACCGCAACCGTGGAGGGCGACAGCCGCGCTATCAGGCGCAGTTCGGCCTTGGGGCTGAGGTGGGCGAGCGCGAACGCCGTCTTCATCACGGGCACGATGAGCAGGTCGAGGAGGCGGGACTGCCGGATCCCGGCCATCTCACGCATCCAGCGCGGCATGGTGGCGACCGTGGCGATCCGCTGCGCCTTGGCGACGGCCAGGCTCGCCGGCTTCGCCCAGCGCGGCGTCGGCGGCAGTACGAGCTCGCTCCTCAGCAGGTGGTTCATGGCCTGCCGGGCGATCGGGCTGGCGGACAGCCGCGGACGCATCTCTTCGAAGTAGGCCCGGACGCCGTCCCGGCTGCCGGGGATGTCGTCGGGGGAGCAGGTCTGCAGTTCCGCGGCGACCGCGCACGCCTCCCAGTACTCCTTCTCCTCCTCCGCCGTGAGCTTCCCGGGCCCGTACCTCTCGTACGCGTAGAGGATCGAGTGCCAGCCGGTCAGCTGGATCCACAACTGCGAGGCGGGGTCGTTGGCGTCGTAGGTCCCGCCGCCGTACGGAAGGTGGCCGATCGCCTTGGAATGGACCTTGACCAGGACGTCCGCGGCCTTGCACACCTCCCGCGAACCGGCGAAGGCCACCATCGCGAAGTACCGCAGGGTCCGGTCGTAGCGGGTGCGGGAGCGCCGGTAGATGCCCTGGGTCGCGTGGACGGCGGCCACCAGCGGCGGGTCGAGTTCCTCCACGACCACGGCCCGCTGGAACCCCACCGTCGGCGCGGTCGGATAGCTCCAGACCTTCCACACCACCGAACCCGGACCGAAGAAGCCGTAGTCCTCGTGCGGTTCGACCTCACTGCGCTTCAGCTTCACCATGGAGCCGCTCCTTGATTACGACACTGCTGTCTTAAATTAAGACACGGATGTCGTAAACTGCCAAGGTGTCAGCACCCATCTCTTCGGAAGACAGGCCACGCAAGCGACGCCCTTACGCCGCGCGCGTCCCGATCGCCGAACGCCGTGAGCAGCTGCTCGACGCGGCCCTCGCCGTGATCGTGAGCGACGGCTACGACCGGGTCTCCATCGATGCCATAGCGAAGAAGGCCGATGTCGCCCGATCGGTGGTCTACGGCGCGTACGACAACCTCGACGCCCTGCTGACCGCGCTGCTCGACCGGCAGCAGGCACGCGCCTTCGGACGGCTGCTGGAGACGATCCCCAGCATGCAGGACCCGCGCGACCCCGCCGCGTTCGCCGCCGAGGCGGTCCGCCGGATGTCCGCGATGCTCCGCGAGGACCCGGACACATGGCGGCTGATCCTGCTGACTCCGGGCAACATGCCCACGGTCGTACGCGACCGCATCGAGGCGGACCGCGAGCGCTTCCGGCGCCGCGTCGCGCAATGGCTCTCCCACGCCCTGGCCGACCGAGGCGGCCCCGCACTCGACCCCCAGGTCCTCGCCCACGCCCTCGTCGCCTGCGCGGAACACTTCGGCCGCACCGCACTCACCGATCCCGGCCGATTCGACCCGTCCCACCTGGTCGACCAGGTACAGCTGATCCTCGGCACCATCTGGCCGCCCGCACATTGACGACGAGTCAGCGTTGCACCGCAGGTCAGCGGGGTAATCCCGCCCGGGATCAGGATCAGTCGGCTTGGGCCGTCGGCGACGTCGCCGACGTCGCGGTCGTTCGGTCCGGGCGGTCCGGGCGGTCCGGGCGGTCCGGGCGGAGGAAGAGTGTGAGAACCGGCGCGAGGTAGAGCGCCCAGAACGTGGCCTGCAGCACGCTGGGGTTCGGCTGGAAGTTGAAGATGCCCTTGAGGAGGGTGCCGTACCAGCTGTCCGGGGGGATCGTCGCGCTGATGTCGAACAGGCGGTTGTCCAGGCCGGGCAGGATGCTCGCCTCCTGCAGATCGTGGACGCCGTACGCGAGTACTCCCGCCGCGACGACGACGAGCAGGGCCCCGGTCCAGGTGAAGAACTTCGCGAGGTTGATCCGCAGGGCGCCGCGGTAGAACAGCCAGCCGAGGACGACGGCCGTCGCCAGCCCGAGGACGGCGCCGACCAGGGGGCGGGACCCGTCGTCCGTGGCCTGCACGGCGGACCAGACGAACAGGGCGGTCTCCAGGCCCTCGCGGCCGACGGCCAGAAACGCGGTCGCCACGAGCGCGCCGGTGCCGATGGCCAGGGCCTGGTCCAGCTTTCCGTGCAACTCGGCCTTCAGGTGCCGGGCGGTACGGCGCATCCAGAAGACCATCCAGGTCACCAGGGCGACGGCGATGATGGACAGGGTGCCGCCGAGCATCTCCTGGGCCTCGAAGGTCAGTTGGGCGGAGCCGAACTGCAGCACCGCGCCCACGCTCAGGCTGAGGGCGACCGCGATGCCCACGCCGAGCCAGATCGGCGGCAGCTTGCTCCGGTTGCCGGTCCTGACCAGGTAGGCGACCAGGATGCAGACGACGAGGCCGGCCTCAAGGCCCTCACGCAGGCCGATGAGGTAGTTGGCGAACATACGGTCTCCTTGTGCGGCGGGCTCGGAGTCAGGCTCAGGGTCGGGCTCAGCGGCAGGCTCAGGGGCGGCCTCAGGAGTGGCTGTTGAGGAAGCCGATCAGGCTGGCGCCCCACCAGCCGAGCTGGCTGACAGCGGCGGCGGCACCCGACTGGACGAGGAGCCTGCGGGGCACCGGCTCGTCCCGGTACCGGTCGAGGTGCTGGCCGAGCCGGTGGGCGTACAGGCCGTTGATGGTGATGACCAGGACGAGTCCGAGCTTGATCCGGGTCAGCGGGGAGGCCAGATCGGGGTGGAGGAGCACGCCGCTGGCCACCAGCCCGGCCAGCCCGAGCCAGATCGGGACCTGGAGTGTGCAGGCGGTGTTCAGGATGTCGGCCAGACGGCGGCGTCCCAGCAGCCACAGGACGGCGAACCAGTCCACGGCGAGTACGGCGCCCAGCCCGACGACGAGAGCCGCGACATGCAGAAAGCGGGCTACGTTCTGCAGCGTCGCATCGGCATGGAGATGACCGGACATCCAGCACACCGCGGCCAGGGCGCCGCAGCTCAGGAGCCCCGCCGCGACGAGAGCCCCCAGCGGCGTGTGCGCGGTCTCGGCGTGCTGTGAGGGCTGGTGGGCAGCGGCCGACGGCCGCTCAGGTCCCCGGGCACGCCGGGAAATCGCGGCGGCCATGGGTCTGTCGGACATCACGGTCGCCGTCAGCTCTCTGGCTTCAGCTCGACGCCCGCGAACGTGGCGGTGACCGTCTCGCTCAGCGCGGGCTTCTCGCCGCTGGCACCGTGTCGCAGGAAGGTCGGCGGCTGCAGCGTGGCCCGGAGGGTGTACTTGCCGGCCGTGGGGATGGAGAAGTTGTTGGCGTAGTGGAAGAACTCGGCGTGGTAGAAGTTCAGGCTCTGCGCCTGCACGACCTTGCCCTTGGCGTCCACGACCTCAAGCCTGATTGGAACGTTCGGCACGATGCGGCCGGTTTCGGCCTCCATCGGGATGATCTCGATGTGGTGCGTCTCGTTCTTCGCCGGCTCACGGTTGACCAGCTTCCCGTGGCCGCCGTGCTCGGACTGGAACCACGGCTCGGCGGCCTCCACGATGTAGCCGACGCGGTACTCCCCGGCCTTGGTCTCCCCGCCCCGGGCCGCGATCTCGGCTTCGAGCACGGTGTGCTGGTGCGCCACACCGGCCGGAGCGGTCTCCTTCGCCGGAGCCTTGGCGGGCGCCTTGTCGGGCGCGTTGCCGGATTGGCCGGAGCCACCGCAGCCCGTCAGGGCGAGGGCGAGCGGGACGGCCAGAAGGAGTGAGGGCAGCACGGGCTTGGGCATGGCTGAATTCTTTCGGCCGGAGGTAAGGTAAGCCGAACCTAAGAACTTGCTGTGAGTCCGTCAAGACGTCTCACAATGCAGACACCATTGGCCATATCGGTCATGCCAAACCGGAATCCCGTACACCGCAAGGGAGTTGAGGGGCCCTTCCGGTCGAGCGCGCCATGGTGTGAGGTTCAGCATCTGGACAGCCGAGGAGACGCCTTACCTAAACTGCGCGCCGCCCCCCTCCCCGCATCGACCCAGGAGCCCGTCGTGCCCTCTGCCCTGCCCCGCCCCGCGATCCTGACCTTGACCCTGCTCGCCGTCACCCCCCTCACCCTGCTGACCGCCTGCACCCAGAAGGCCGACGGCAGCGGCAGCGACGGCGACGGCAAGTCGGGGGCGATCGCCGTCCGGGCGGCCGACGACGCCTGCGAGCTCTCCCGGACCTCCGCGCCCGCCGGTGCCATCGCCTTCGAGATCAGCAACGAAGGCAGCAAGATCACCGAGTTCTACGTCTACGGCCCGGACAAGAAGGTGGTCAGCGAGGTCGAGGGAATCGGCCCCGGCACCTCGCGCACCATGACGGTCAAGGTCACCCGGACCGGCGCGTACACCACCGCCTGCAAGCCCGGCATGGTCGGCGACGGCATCCGCGGCGGGTTCACCGTGACGGACAAGAAGGAATGACCCCAGGAGCGGCAGGCACCACCTCACTGACGCCCCTGCCGACTTGACCGCGGGGCCACAGGGTGTGACGACCCGGCGCTGCCGCGCGCTGTAGCGGGTGGACCCAGGACCCAGGGGTCCCGTGACATCCCCTCGCGTGCGGGAGGCGTACGAGCATCGTGATGGTCGGGGTGGGAGTACAGGGTCTGCTGGCGGACCGCTACCAGTTGCAGGAGTTGCTGGGGCGCGGCACGGCGGGCGAGGTGTGGCGGGCATCCGACGAGGCCCTCGGACGTCCCGTGGCAGTCAAACTGCTGCACGCCGAAGGAGCGGCGGACACCGGGCGATTCCGCCTTGAGGCGCAGATCTCGGCCCGGCTCAACCACCCCAACGTCGTCGGCATGTACGACTTCGGCTCGCACCAGGACCAGCTGTACCTGGCCATGGAACTCGTCGAGGGCTGGAGCCTGGCCCAAGAGCGCTCGGCGCGCGGCGTCCTGGACCCACCGGAGGCGGCCGCCATCGCGGCCCAGGCCGCCGCCGGTCTGGCGGCGGCACACCGGCAGGGAGTGGTCCACCGCGACGTCAAGCCCGCCAACCTGATGCTGTCCCCCGACCGCACCGTGAAAATCGCCGACTTCGGTATCGCGCGCTTCACCGAGGATGTCTCCGGCGGCTGGACCGCCACGGGCAAGATCGTCGGCACCGCGTGCTACCTCGCCCCCGAACGCGCCCTCGGCCGCCCCGCACAACCCGCCTCCGACGTCTACTCCCTCGGCTGCGTCCTGTACGAACTGCTCACCGGACAGCCCCCGTTCATCGGGGCGACAGCTCTGGCCGTGGTCCGGCAGCACGTCGATGCCACGCCACCACCACCCGAGAGCCTGCGCCCCGGCATACCGAAGTCGCTCTCCGACTACGTACTTCGCCTGCTCGCCAAGGACCCGGCCCGCCGCCCCACCGCCGACCAGGCGGCCGACTGGCTGACCGCACGGCACGGGACGCCGATACCGGCCGAGCCGTACGCCACCACCCTCATGCCCGCCCCCGCGATTCCGTCACCTCCGGCGCCGCCCACCGCCGAGTTCCGCACCGGCGCCCACGCCCGCCCCCGCAGCCGTGGCAAACCGTCCTCCAGAGCCCTTCTCTGCAGCATCGGCCTCGCGCTGTTCGCCGGGACCGCGGGCCTGGGAGCATCGCTGAACACCGGCGGCGACGCGCCTACGCCGCCCACCACTTCCCTCCCCACGACCCCCGCACCCCCGGACGGGACCCCGAACCCGACGCCGCCGTCCGCCCATCCATCTATCGCGGCACCGCCTGCTCATGAGCACGGTGACAACAAGGACGACAAGCGGTCGGACGACGCCGGCGACGGGGACGGCAAGGCCCATGGACGGCACAGCCGTGACTGAGCTGCTCACGCATCGGCTCGAAAACGAAACAGCGCCCGACCCGACCGAAGCCGACTCAGGCGCTGCGTAGCAGGTCAGAGGTCATATCCCCCGCCCACCACCGGTAGGCCCTGTGGGACTCGAACCCACAACCAATGGATTAAAAGTCCACTGCTCTGCCAATTGAGCTAAGGGCCCAGGCGATGTTGCCACCCCGAGCATAGCCGGACGTGGCCGAGTCTCCGATCGGGTATCCGGGTCACGGCCACGTCAGCGGTGCCGGAGAGGGGCGAACCGGGGCGGAACGAGCCCCATGCGCGCCGGAACGCTACGGATCCACCGCCTCGACCGCTCCCGCCTTCCCCGCCCCGCCCGTCCCGCCCGTCCTGCCCGCCAGTCGAGCGATCGTGCGCTCATGCTCCGCGTTGAGGAACCAGTGCCGGGCCGAGGCCACCCACCAGACCGCCGCGAACCCCAGGACGACCAGGACCGCGACCGGCGCGTAGTTGAACGTCTCCGAGGTCACCGGCGACACCTGAGGCAGCATGAACAGCACCGTGATCACGCCGACCCACACCACGGCCACCACCCCCACCGGCCCCGACCAGCGCCCCAGATGCCAGGGCCCCCGCTCGAACTCGTCGCCCTTGCGCAGCCGCAGCAGGGTCGGGATGACGTACGCGATGTAGAGGCCGATCACGGCGATCGAGGTCACCGCCGCGTACGCCGTGACGTTGATCAGATACGGCAGACCGAGCAGCAGCGCCCCGCCCGCCGCCAGCCAGACCGCCGCGACCGGTGTGCGGGTGCGGGGGCTGACCGTGTGCCAGATGTGGGAGAAGGGCAGGGCGCCGTCGCGCGAAAAGGCGTAGATCATGCGGCTGTTGGCCGTCACCGACGCCATCCCGCAGAACAGCTGCGCCCCGATGACGACCAGCAACAGCAGCTTGCCCGTCGTCGCGCCCAGCGCGTCGAGCAGGATCTGGGCCGGCGGGGCGCCCGTCGGGGACTTCAGCGCACCGTCGTACGACTGGATCGCGAAGGTGAAGCCGAGGAGGAGCACGAATCCGGCGATCCACGACGTCCAGATCGACCGCACGATGCCCTTCGGGCCCGCCGTCGACGCGTCGTGCGTCTCCTCCGTCATATGCGCCGAGGCGTCGTAGCCGGTGAAGGTGTACTGGGCCATCAGCAGCCCCAGCAGGACGACATAGACCCCGCTGCCCCAGCCCGTGTTGTTCACGAACTCGCCGAACACGAAGGACGCAGACTGGTGCCGGTCCGGCACGAAGGCCAGCGCGCCGACGATCACCGCGACGCCCAGCACGTGCCACCACACGCTGATGCTGTTGAGCAGGGCCACGATCCGTACGCCGAAGGTGTTGAGGAGGCCGTGGAGCAGCAGGATGCCCGCGAAGAGCAGGATCGTCCGGCCCGGCGTCACCTCGAAGCCGAACTGCAGGTTCAGATACGCGCCCAGGAACGACGCGGCCCCGAAGTCGATGCCCGCCGTCACCGCCACCTGGCCCAGCACGTTGAACCAGCCCGTGAACCACGCCCACGCCGCCGCCGTACGCGGCGGCGCGAGCCGGTGCGCCCAGAAGTACAGGCCGGCCGACGTCGGGTACGCCGAGCAGATCTCGGCCATCGACAGACCCACGAACAGGGTCATCAGCCCTACGGCCACCCAGCCCCAGGTGATCACCGCCGGGCCGCCCGTGTTCATGCCGAACAGATAGAGCGTCAGGCAGCCCGACAGGACCGAGATGATCGTGAAGGAGACCGCGTAGTTGGAGAACGCCGACATACGGCGGGCGAGAACCTGCGTGTAGCCGAGCTGGGCCAGCCGCTCCTCGTCCGAAGGCGGGTTTCCGTCCGACAGCCCACTCGCTATGGCGTCATCTGTCATGTCCCCAGCGATTCCCCCGCCAGGGACGTGACATGCGTCACAGCTTGGCCAAAAAATGCCCTTGCCGCCCCGGGCACGAAAAAGCGCCGTGACCCCGACCGGGCCACGGCGCTCTCCGCTCACTCAGTGTCAGCCGTTGCGCTTCCAGCGCGGCTTGTCCTCACGGCGCCCGAAGGTGCCGCCACCACGGTGGTCGTCCCGACGGCCGTGCGGACGCTCGTGCCCGCCGGAGCGGAAACCGGGACGGTCGTCACGGCGGTCGCGGTTGAAGGGCCGGTCGCTGCCACGGTGACCGCCGCGCTCGTCCCGACGCTCGAAGGAACGGCCGGCCGGACGGTCGTCACGGCGGAAGCCGCCACGGTCGTTGTCCCGACGCTCGAAGCCACGGTCGCCACGGTCACGGTTGAACCCACCGCGCTCGCCGCCGTCCCGACGCTCGAAGGAACGCCCACCACGGTCATCCCGACGGTCGTCCCGGCGGAAGCCGCCACGGTCGTTGTCCCGACGCTCACGACGCTCGTACGCCGGAGCCTCGGTCTTGTCGACATCCTGCGCCAACGGCTGCTCGGGCACGGCCACCTCGACGGCCTCGACCGCCGCGGCCTGGGCCTCGGCAACCGCGGCCTCGGGGTCCTCGCCGCGCTCGCGCGCCACGCGGGCGACGAGACGGTCGGCCTCCTCGCGCAGCTCGACGGCACGCCGCTGCGCCCGCTCCAGCTGCTTGTTGAGCTGAGCCACCTCACGCTCGGCCTGCTGCGCGGCGTTGCCCGCGGACTCGGCCTGCACCTCGGTCATCGAACGGGCGCCGGTGATCTCGGCGACCTCCGGGTCGAACGCGGCGCCGCCCTGGATGATGTGACGCCCGGCGTCGACGCCCGCGTCCTCCATCAGCCGGAAGATCTGGCGGCGCTGGTGCGGCAGGGAGAGGGAGACGACCGTACCGGTACGGCCCGCGCGGGCCGTGCGGCCGGCACGGTGCAGGTAGTCCTTGTGGTCACCGGCGGGGTCCACGTTCAGCACGAGGTCGATGCCGTCGACGTGGATACCGCGGGCGGCGACGTCGGTGGCGACGAGCGCGTTGACGTAACCGTCCTTGAAGTCGGCCAGCGTCCGCGTCCGCGCGCCCTGCGTCATACCGCCGTGCAGCGCGTCGGCCTTCACACCGGCGTCACGCAGCTGCTCGGCGATACGGTCCGCGCCCAGCTGGGTGCGGACGAAGATGATGGTGCGGCCCTTGCGGGAGGCGATCGCGGCGGTGACCGGCGCCTTGTCCTTGGGCTTCACGATCAGGATGTGGTGCGACATGGTCGTCACCGCGCCCTGGGCGGCGTCGACCTCGTGCGTGACCGGGTTGCTCAGGTAGCGCTTGACCAGCGTGGAGATCTCGTTCTCCATCGTGGCCGAGAACAGCATCCGCTGGCCGCCGGCCGGGACCTGGTCGAGCAGCTCGGTGACCTCGGGCAGGAAGCCCAGGTCGGACATCTGGTCGGCCTCGTCGAGGACGGCGACCTCGACGTTCTCCAGGGAGCAGGCGCCGCGGTTGATGATGTCGCGCAGTCGGCCCGGGGTGGCGACGAGGATGTCGACGCCGCGCTCCAGGGCGTAGATCTGGTTGCCCATCGACGTACCGCCGCAGACGACCTTCATCTTCAGGCCGAGGACGTCGCCGTACGGCTGCAGCGCGTCCGCGACCTGCATCGCGAGCTCACGGGTCGGGGTGAGGATGACGGCGCGCGGCTTGTGCTTCTCGGTGCGGCCGCCGGCCAGGCGCGCCAGGGTCGGCAGACCGAAGGAGAGGGTCTTGCCGGAGCCGGTGCGGCCACGGCCCAGGATGTCCTTGCCGGCCAGGGCGTCCGGGATGGTCGCGGCCTGGATCGGGAAGGGGGTGGTCACGCCGTTCTGCGCGAGCTTGCGGACGACGCCCTCGGGGAGACCGAGGTCCGCGAAGGTCACCTCGGGGGCCGCCTCGGGGGTCTCCTCGACGCCCTCGTTCTCGGGCACGACGACGTGGTCAGGACTGGAAATGGACATGCGTAAGCGAAACCTTCCGGAGTCTCGTCGGCACGCGCCCGTCAACTCCGTGATTCGCATTACGACCGCCTCAATGCGGTCCGCCACGGCAAGGGAGAGTACGCGCCACACGGCGCGCTCTGCAGTGGCGCCGGGCAAATGGGATCAAACGATCTACCACCATACGCACCCCCGGCCCCCCAAGGCAAACCGAGCGTCAACCATGTAGGCAACGTCACTCGCGACGCCCCACCGGTCCTACGCCGGCGACCCCGCGGCCGGCGCCGGCTCCCGCTGGGCCAGCTGCGGACTCGTCTCCTCGTGCGCCGAGGACGACGGCTCGGCCGCCGTGGGCGTCGGCTCCACGGACGTCGGCTCCTGGCTCGGCGTCGGCTCCGGCTCCGGAGTCCGGGTGGGCGTAGGTTCAGCCGTACGAGTGGGCCCCGGCTTCACCGTCCTCCCCGGCTCCACCGGCTTGCCCCCGGCCGGAGCGGAGGCGCTCGCCGCCTCGGACGGCGAGACCGAAGGAGACGCCGACTCCCCGCCCTCCTTCTCGCCCTTCTGCTTCTCCTTGCCCTTCTTCTCCCCCCGCTTGCCGCCATCGGCGTGCGCCCCGCCCCCGGACCCGCCACCCGACACGGCCGACCCCCCGTCGGGCGCCTCACCACCCCGCTGCCCGGCGGAGTGCGACGGCTTCGCGCTCCCGCCGTCACCGTCCTCGCCCACGCTCATGCAGCCGGCGGCAGCGGCGACGGCCATGACCGTGGCGGCCAGACGAACGGGTACGTACAAGGGGCGCACGGTGGCCACCTCCAGTGGCGGGCGGAGAAGTCAACCTGCCCAACTCCCGCCGCGCACAAGAGGACACGCGCCCCGGAAAAGCCACGCGCACCCCGTCAGCGCCGCCCGCTCACCCGTACCCGAGCGCATGCAACCGCGCGTCGTCGATCCCGAAGTGATGCGCGATCTCATGCACCACCGTCACCTCGGTCTCCGCGACGACCTCCTCCCGCGACCCGCACATCCGCAGCGTCGGCCCCCGGTAGATCGTGATCCGGTCCGGCAGCACCCCGGCGTACCACTCCCCGCGATCGGTCAGCGGAGTCCCCTCGTACAACCCGAGCAGCTCGGGATCGTCCGCCGGCGGTTCGTCCTCGACGAACACCGCGACGTTGTCCATCAGCCGCGTCAACTCCGGCGGAATCCGGTCCAGCGCCTCGGCGACCAGTTCCTCGAACTCCTCGCGCGTCATCTCCAGCACAGGCCCATTGTCGGGTACGACGCCGCCGTAAAGGAGCCGCGAACGGCCTCGCATATCCACCCGCCCCCTTGGGCATACGGGACCAATGGCCCGCGTCCCCGCCGCAGTCCTGAAGGCCCTCGCCCACCTCCCGAGGGCCCCGCGCGCCCTGACCCGCCGCTATCCCCGCCGCCCGCACCCCACCCTGGAACTCGCCGCCCAGCCCAACCCCTGGGCACAAGCACTCGGCCTCGTCACGGTCGTCGTCATCGGCGCCTGGCTCGGCCTGCTGATCGTCGGCAACGTACGCGTCCCCGTCGGCCCCATGAACACGACGATGACCCTGCGCCCCTCCCTCACCGGCGGCACGAAGATCAACGTCTCCCCGCTCGGCGCCCTCACCCTGGACAGCCACACCGCCCCGGTCCGCCTGGATGTCAACGTCGACCAGCTCGACCCCGAGCGCGCCCAGTCCCTCGTCGACCACCCCGAACGCCTCTCCGGCCTCCAGGACGAGGTCGCCCAGGACGTCGCCCACGGCACCCAGGACCTCGCCGTACGCAGCTGCGTGGCCGTCGTCACCGGCGCCGCCGCCCTCGGCCTCGCCGTCTACCGCCGCCCCCGCCGCGCCCTCGCCGCCGGCGGCCTCGCCCTCACCCTCCTGGCCGCCTCGGGCGGCACGGCCGTCGCGACCTGGAACCCGGAGTCGGTCCTGGAACCGAAGTTCTCGGGCCTGCTCTCCTCCGCCCCGTCCCTGGTCGGCAACGCCCGCAGCATCGTCACCGAATTCGACGTCTACCAGAAGGAGTTGGCCCGCCTCGTCACCAACGTGACCAAGCTCTACGACGCCACCTCCACGCTCCCCGCGTACGCACCGGACCCGTCGACGATCCGTGTCCTGCACGTCTCCGACATCCACCTCAACCCGGCGAGCTGGAAGATCATCGCCTCGCTCGTCGAGCAGTACAAGGTCAACGTGATCGTCGACTCCGGCGACACCATGGACCACGGCACGGCCGCCGAGAACGGCTTCCTGGACCCCATCGAGGACCTCGGCGCCCCCTACGTCTGGGTCCGCGGCAACCACGACTCCCGAGTGACCCAGCGCCACCTGGAGGGCCTGAAGAACGTCCACGTCCTGGACGACGGCGAGGCGGCGAACATCGCCGGCCTGCGCTTCGCCGGCATCGGCGACCCCCAGTTCACCCCCGACCGCTCGACGATCCCCGGCGGCGACGCGGCCAACGAACTGGCGGGCGCCCGCCTGGCCACCTCCCTGCGCGACCAGAAGGCCGCCGGCACCCCGGTCGACGTGGCCGTCGCCCATGAACCGGTGGCGGCCCGCCGCACGGACGGCGAGGTCCCCCTCGCCCTGGCCGGCCACATCCACCACCCGGAAACGGAGCTCCTCCCCTACGGCACCCGCCTGCGCATCGAGGGCTCCACCGGCGGCAGCGGCCTGCGTGCGATCGAAGGCAAACACCCCGACCCCATCCAGACCTCGATCCTCTACTTCGACCGCGACACCCGTCGCCTCCAGGCCTGGGACGAGATCGAACTCGGCGGCCTGGGCCTGACGACGGCGGAGGTGAGCCGCCACCTCGTGGAGGAGAACCAACCGGCGGACGCGACCCCGTCACCCACGGACTCGACCCCGTCCCCCACCTCGCCCTCCCCCACCCCGTAAACCGTTTTGGCGATACCTCCCGCCATCCCATATGCTTCTCACGTCCCCGACGCGCTGAGAAGCGCCCAGGCGGGCCGATAGCCCTCATCGTCTAGCGGCCTAGGACGCCGCCCTTTCAAGGCGGTAGCACGGGTTCGAATCCCGTTGGGGGCACGCAGTACGGTGTGCGACACTGTCGTACGCATCGCAAGGTCCTGTGGAGCAGTTTGGAGTGCTCGCCACCCTGTCAAGGTGGAGGCCGCGGGTTCAAATCCCGTCAGGACCGCAGAGGCTTCGAAAGAAGTCTTTACGGCTGGGTAGCTCAGTTGGTACGAGCGATCGCCTGAAAAGCGATAGGTCGCCGGTTCGACCCCGGCCCCAGCCACAACCGCCCTACCAGGGCATACGCCCCCTCCGGGATCTTCCGGAGGGGGCGTTTTCATGTCCGCCACACCCACCCCGCGAAAGCCGTACGCCCCGCGCCTCGCCTCCTATACACGACTCCCTGGGCGCCGCGCAGGAATATGCCCGCCGAACCCCGGGATCGGCCGATCCGCTCCCTCATCGCCGGTATGTTGCGAGACGCCCGGTCGAGTCTCTCCCGAGACGCCTGCCCGCTCAGGGGAGGCCCCAACGCCGTTGGGACACCGAGAGATTGGAGATCGGGCGCGGTGGAGCGATCAACGAAACGGAGAAGGCGTCGCGACAGGCATCCACGACAGGAGTGGGTGCAGCTGGCGGCACTGTTCCTGACTGCGATCACTGCCATTGCGGGGTGCGTCGAACACTTCCTGTGACGCGCTGAGGGTGAGCCGGACGGCTGGCCGGGTGAGTGAGCCCGGCCGACGCATACTCGGCCGGACCCACCCTGCCCCGCGCACGAGCCTGGCTTTGGGCTGCATCCTGAAGCCAGGCTTTGTGCGTGCGCGGGAGCGCACACGGCCGGGACACGGTTCCGGCGGCCATCACCTGGAAGAGGTAACCGCAAGCCTCACCATCCATCAAGTGATCACAGACCCGTCGCGCCCGCTTTGTCGAGTTTGCTGGTGGCGAATGATCATGGCGGTCAGTGGCGCATTCGGGGTGGCGAATACGAAGGCGCAGCTAGACGCGCCACAGGGGGTGGCGAATCCTGGCGTATCCGGACGGGCGTCGTGCGCTCGCCGTCGCCGGAGGCAAAAGCGTTCGCCATGGATTTCGGTGGGATGAGATCCTGGACCGCGTATGTCTACCCAGCCTGCCCCCGCCACCCCGGCCCTCGGCCCCCTCGCCCCCCGTCTGACCGAGCTGTCCCTGCGCGACGCGCACCGGCTCGGCCGGCGGCTCGAAGGCGCGCGCAAGATCCGTAAGCCGGAGGCGCGGGCCGCCGTGCTGGCCGAGATCGAGGCGGAGATCGCCAAGGGTGAGGAGCGTATCGCCGGGCGGCGTACGCGTCTGCCCGCGATCACGTATCCCGAGCAGTTGCCGGTCAGCCAGAAGAAGAACGACATCGCGGACGCCATCCGTGATCACCAGGTCGTGATCGTCGCCGGTGAGACCGGGTCCGGCAAGACCACGCAGATCCCGAAGATCTGCCTTGAGCTCGGCCGCGGTGTGCGCGGCATGATCGGGCACACCCAGCCGCGCCGGATCGCCGCCCGCACCGTCGCCGAGCGGGTCGCGGAGGAGTTGGACACGCCGCTGGGCGAGTCCGTCGGCTGGAAGGTGCGGTTCACCGACCAGGTGAACCCGGACGCCACCTTCATCAAGCTGATGACGGACGGCATCCTGCTCGCCGAGATCCAGACCGACCGTGAGCTGCGCGCCTACGACACGATCATCATCGACGAGGCCCATGAGCGGTCCCTCAACATCGACTTCCTGCTCGGATATCTCGCGCAGCTGCTGCCGAAGCGGCCCGACCTCAAGGTCGTGATCACCTCCGCGACGATCGACCCCGAGCGGTTCTCACGGCACTTCGGTGACGCTCCGATCGTCGAGGTCAGCGGCCGGACGTACCCGGTGGAGGTGCGGTACCGGCCCCTGCTGGAGGAGGACTCCGAGGACGCCGACCGCGACCAGATCACCGCGATCTGCGACGCCGTCGAGGAACTCCAGGCCGAGGGCAAGGGCGACATCCTCGTCTTCCTCTCGGGGGAGAGGGAGATCCGGGACACCGCCGACGCGTTGGTGAAGAAGAACTACCCCCGCGCCGGAGGCGCTAATGGGCAGGGCACCGAGGTGCTCCCGCTGTACGCCCGCCTCTCGCACGCCGAGCAGCATCGCGTCTTCCAGCCCCACACCGGGCGCAGGATCGTTCTGGCGACCAACGTCGCCGAGACCTCCCTCACCGTCCCGGGCATCAAGTACGTCATCGACCCCGGCTTCGCCCGCATCAGCCGCTACAGCCACCGCACCAAGGTCCAGCGGCTCCCCATCGAGCCGATCTCCCAGGCCAGCGCCAACCAGCGCAAGGGCCGCTGTGGACGTACCAGTGACGGCGTCTGCATCCGGCTGTACAGCGAGGACGACTTCGTCGCCCGGCCGGAGTTCACGGACGCCGAGATCCTGCGGACGAACCTCGCCTCCGTCATCCTGCAGATGACCGCGGCCGGCCTCGGCGACATCGAGAAGTTCCCGTTCATCGACCCGCCGGACCACCGCAACATCCGCGACGGCGTCCAGCTCCTCCAGGAGCTCGGCGCGATCGACCCGGCCGAGAAGGACGCACGCAAGCGGCTCACGCAGACCGGGCGCAAGCTGGCCCAGCTGCCGGTCGACCCCCGGCTGGCCCGGATGGTCCTGGAGGCGGACAAGAACGGCTGTGTGCGCGAGGTCATGGTCATAGCCGCCGCGCTGTCGATCCAGGACCCGCGCGAGCGCCCCGCCGACAAACAGGCCCAGGCCGACCAGCAGCACGCCCGCTTCAAGGACGAGACGAGCGACTTCCTCGCCTATCTCAACCTGTGGCGGTACATCAGGGAGCAGCAGAAGGAGCGGGGCTCAAGCTCGTTCCGGCGGATGTGCAAGCAGGAGTACCTCAACTTCCTGCGCATTCGCGAATGGCAGGACATCTACTCCCAACTGCGCACCGTCGCCAAGCAGATGGGCATCCACCTCAACGAGGACGACGCTCCCGGCGACCGCATCCACGTCTCACTGCTCGCCGGACTCCTGTCCCACATCGGCATGAAGGACGTGAAGGACGGCGCGAAGAACGAGTATCTGGGCGCGCGGAGCGCCAAGTTCGCGGTCTTCCCGGGCTCGGCCCTCTTCAGGAAGCCGCCCCGTTTCGTGATGTCCGCGGAACTGGTGGAGACCTCCCGCCTCTGGGCCCGCGTCAACGCGAAGATCGAGCCCGAGTGGGTCGAGCCGCTCGCGGAGCACCTCCTCAAGCGGACGTACAGCGAACCGCACTGGGAGAAGGACCAGGCGGCCGTGATGGCGTACGAGAAGGTGACGCTGTACGGCGTCCCGATCATCGCCCAGCGGAAGGTGAACTACGGCCGGATCGACCCGGAGACCAGCCGCGAGCTGTTCATCCGCAACGCGCTGGTCGAGGGCGACTGGCGCACGCACCACAAGTTCTTCGCCGACAACCGCAGACTCCTCAGCGAGGTCGAGGAGCTGGAGCACCGGGCGCGGCGCCGGGACATCGTCGTGGACGACGAGACGCTGTTCGACTTCTACGACCAGAAGGTCCCCGAGCACGTGGTCTCCGGGGCCCACTTCGACTCGTGGTGGAAGCGCAAGCGGCACGAGGAGCCGGAGTTCCTGGACTTCGAGCGCGAGATGCTCATCCGGGAGTCGGCGGCGGCGGTCACCAAGGCCGACTATCCCGACTCGTGGCGGCAGGGCCAGCTCAAGTTCCGGGTGACGTACCAGTTCGAGCCGGGCGCGGACGCCGACGGTGTGACCGTCCACATCCCGCTCCAGGTCCTCAACCAGGTCACCGACGAGGGCTTCGACTGGCAGATCCCGGGCCTGCGGGAGGAGCTGGTGACGGAGCTGATCCGTTCCCTGCCGAAGCCGATCCGCCGTCACTACGTGCCGGCGCCGAACTTCGCCAAGCGGTTCCTGGACGCCTCGGTCCCCTTGCAGGAACCGCTGACGGTGACCATGGCCCGCGAGCTGAAGCGCATGGTGGGCGTGCCCTTCGAGGCGGACGACTTCGACTGGGCGAAGGTCCCGGACCATCTGCGGATCTCCTTCCGGATCGTCGACGAGCGGCGCCGCAGGCTGGCCGAGGACAAGGACCTGGAGGCGCTGAAGCTCCAGCTGAAGCCGAAGGCCCGCCAGGCCCTCTCCCAGGCCGCCGCGGCCACCGCGTCCCGCCAGGGCGGCGAGTCCCTGGAGCGCAAGGGCCTGACCGACTGGACGATCGGCTCGCTGACCCGCGTCTTCGAGACCCGCCGGGCCGGCCAGCCGGTCAAGGCGTACCCGGCGCTGGTGGACGACGGCGACACGGTGTCGGTGCGTCTCTTCGACACGGAGGCGGAGCAGCAGCAGGCGATGTGGAAGGGCACGCGCCGCCTGATCCTGCGCAACATCCCGGTCAACCCGGCGAAGTTCGCGTCCGAGAAGCTGACGAACGCCCAGAAGCTGGCCCTGTCCGCCAACCCGCACGGCTCGGTCCAGGCCCTGTTCGACGACTGCGCGATGGCGGCGGCGGACAAGCTGATCGGCGACTTCGGGGGGCCGGTGTGGGACGAGGAGTCGTACCGGAAGCTGTACGACAAGGTGCGCGCCGAGATCGTCGACACGACGGTCCGTGCGGTGGGGCAGGTGCAGCAGGTGCTCGCCGCCTGGCAGGCCGCTGAGCGCCGTCTGAAGGGCCTGCGCAGCCCTGCCCTGCTCGCGAACCTCGCGGACGTGCGCAAGCAGCTGGACGCCCTTGTGCGGCCCGGTTTCGTGACGGAGGCGGGGCTGCGGCGCCAGCCCGACCTGATGCGCTACCTGATCGCGGTGGACCGGCGTCTCCAGCAGATGCCGACGAACGTCCAGCGCGACACCACGCGCATGGAGAAGGTCCACGAGATGCAGGACGAGTACGCCTGGCTCCTGGAGCAGATGCCGCAGGGGCGCCCGGTGCCGCAGCAGGTGCTGGACGTCCGCTGGATGCTGGAGGAGCTCCGGGTGAGCTATTTCGCCCACGCTCTGGGCACGGCGTTCCCCGTCTCCGACAAGCGGATCGTGAAGACGATCGACACCCTGGCTCCGTAACGGACCGTGCACGCTGGGTGAGTTCGACCAGTGGGCTCACCCTCCTGTACAGTCTCTTCTCGCAGCGCAACGCACGAATGGCGCAGCGAAACCTGGTCCTGTGGAGCAGTTTGGAGTGCTCGCCACCCTGTCAAGGTGGAGGCCGCGGGTTCAAATCCCGTCAGGACCGCAGCAAGAGAGAAGGGGGGCGGGCGCCCCCGGGTGAGGGGCGGGGGCCGCGGGCGGAGAGACAACA
>NZ_JBHYJA010000061.1:0-314 GCF_042740355.1 Streptomyces sp. NPDC059010 | reverse complement strand
CCTAAAAAGTATTTTTTTTTTTTTGTGTTTTTTTGTTTTTGTTTATAAACTCCCCCCCCCCCCGCGGCGCGCCCCCCCCCCCCCCCCCCCCCCCCCCCCCCCCCCCCCTTCTCCCATCCCACTCCTCACCCGCCCGCCCCCCGTCAAGGTGGAGGCCGCGCCCGCGGCGCAGCCGCAATCGGGTACAGCAAATCCCGTCAGGACCGCAGCAAGAGAGAGGGGGCGGCCGCCGGAATCGTCGTGGGGCCGCGCTGTGGGTTCGGGGGGGGGGGGGGGCGGGCGTGTGGTGGGGAAAGAACTCGGGTGTCAGCAGA
>NZ_JBHYJA010000060.1:0-57541 GCF_042740355.1 Streptomyces sp. NPDC059010 | reverse complement strand
TTACCGTGGGGGGGGGGGGGTGTACCACCACCCACCGGGTTTTCGGTCCTCAGGCCCCCGGTTTCTCGGGGGGGGCCCTTTCGCCGCGTCCTGTACTGATTCACCTACTTGGCCTGGTACGCCCGGAGAAAGGTCCGCACTCCCTCGACGAGGAGCGGCTGGACGCGGGGGTCCTCCGCGGCGTTCGCGGAACCGTACCTGTTGAGCGCGACTCCGAAGGTCAGCGCGATGAACTGGTCGGCGGCGAGTCGGGCGTCGGGGACGTCGAGCAGTCCGGCGGCGGCGAAGACGGCGAACCGCTCGGCGAGTGCCTCGTCCGGGGTGTCGGCCATGGAGTTCTCGCCCCCGTCCGGCAGGTGACGGGCCTGCGCCCGGACGAGTCGTTGCAGCGTGGCGTACTCGGCCGAGCCGAGCATGTCGGTCGCGATGCGCATCGAGAACGTGACCAGGACGTCCTCAAGGTCGGCGGCTTCGGTCGGGTCGGTGAGGGTGTCGTCGAGGATGCGCCGGATCGTGGTGATCAGTGACTGGCCGACGCCGTCGGCGACCGCCCGCAGCAGCGTCTGCTTGTCGCCGAAGTAGTCGTAGACCGTCCGCTTGGACACCCCGGCCCGGGCGGCGACCGCGTCGACGCTGGTCCGGTCGAAGCCGTCGGCGAGAAACAGTTCCCGGGCCGCGGTGAGGATGGCGGCCCGCTTCTGCGTGGACCCCTCGCGCAGTGTCTTCGTGGTCGGCATGGCCGCATCCTATCCCGACTTTACTACACCGTGTAGTGTAGTTGTCTCCGATGAAGGAAAGGACGTTCATGACCACGACCCTGGCTCCCCCGGTCCGCGTCGGTAAGGCCGCTGTCGGAGCCCTCGGCATGCTGGCCGCCGCCACCGGGGCCCTGGAGTCGGTGGTGACACCGACGCTCCCGCTGTTGCAACGCGAGTTATCGATAAGCCCTGCTCAAGGGGCGTTACTCAGCATCACGATGCTCATCACCGGTGCTCTCGTCACGCCCGTCGCGGGCAATCTCGGTGACCGCTACGGCGGGAAACGGGTGATGCTCCGGCTGATGGCGGTGGTCTCGGCCGGTGGTCTGGTGTCCTCGCTGGCGCCGAACCTGCCGGTGCTGCTGCTCGGTCAGGTACTGGAGGGCGCGATGGTGGGCGCGATGCCCCTGTCGTTCATCCTGGTACGCAAGCACCTGCCGAGCGGCGAGTCCCAGGTGGCCATCGGAGTGGTCAGCGGGTTGTTCGTGGGCGGCGGCATGCTGGGCACGCTGATGGCCGGGCCCATCGCGGAAGGGCTGTCCCGGCACTGGATGTTCGCGCTCCCGACGATCGCGATCGTCGCGGCGACCCTGTTGGTCCACCGGCTGCTGCCGGACGATCCGCCGGCCCGGTCGGACGCCAGGATCGACTGGCCCGGCCTGGCTCTGCTCAGCGGCATCCTGCTGACGCTCATGCTCGGGCTCTCGATGGCACCCGAACTCGGCAGCCGCCCACTCGCACTCGGCGCCCTCGTCGTACTCCTGGCCCTCCTCGTGACCGGATGGATCTCCGTCGAACGCCGGTCGCCCTCACCGATGGTCGATCTGAGCCTGGTGACGAGGCCCGCGATATGGAGCTCGTATGCCATCACCTTCGCCGTCTGCGTAGGGACCGCGGTGTCGATGTTCCTCGTTCCGCAGCTGTTCGCGGTGTCCGCCGACGGCTACGGCTTCGGGGCCGGCGCCACCGACATCGGGCGGTACCTGTTGCCCGGCGCCGTCGCGGGCGCGATCAGCGGGCCGCTCGGCGGGGCCGCGGCCCGGCGTTACGGCTCGACCGCCGTGGTCACCGCCGGAATCGGCGTCATGACGGCCACGTTGACCGGCCTGGCGTTCCTGCACACCGGGGTCTGGCACCTCGTCGTCGGCAAGGCACTGGTCGCGCTGGCCAGTGGTGTCTGCATCACGGCGATGGTCGTCAAGACCGCCACCTCCGTCGATCACGGCCACACCGGAACCGCCACCAGCCTGGTCCTGGTGACACGCGTGATCGGCTTCGCCGCGGGCGCACAGGTCAGCGGTGCCTTCCTCGCCGCCGGGACCCGCCCAGGGGCGCAGGACCCGGTCGAATCGGCCTTCGTGACCGGCTTCCTCATCGCCGGCGCCGTCACGGCGCTCTCCCTGCTCGCTGTCCGCACCCTGCGCAAAGGAGTCAAGGAATGACCCGCACCGCCCCGTCGACGCACATCCGGCCCACGCCCCGCCGTGAGGTCCTGATATCGGGGGCCGGCATCGCGGGTCCCGCCCTCGCGTTCTGGCTGCACCGCTACGGATACGCGGTCACGGTGGTGGAGAAGGCGCCCGCATTGCGCAGCGGTGGCTACCCCGTCGACGTACGCGGCACCGCCCTGGAGGTCGTTCGCAGGATGGGGATCCTGCCCCGGCTGCGGGACGCGCACATCGACCTGCGCCGTTTCACCTTCCTCGACGGGGACGGCGGCGAGGTGGCCTCGGTCACCCCGCATTCCGTCGCCGGCAGTGTCGCGGGACGGGACCTTGAGGTGCGGCGCGGGGATCTCACCGAGGCCCTCTATTCGGCGGTCCGTGACGACGTGGAGTTCTTGTTCAACGACTCCATCGACACCCTCGACCAGTCCGGCCACGGGGTCGACGTCACCTTCCGCGGGGGCGGCAGGCGCAGGTTCGACATGGTGTTCGGTGCGGACGGCCCGCACTCGCGTACCCGGGCGTTGGTGTTCGGCCCCGAGGAGCGGTTCCACCGCTATCTCGGGTACTGCTTCGCCGGGTTTACCATGCGCAACACCCTCGGTCTCTCCCGCGAGATCACGATGTGGAACACCCCGGGCAGAGCCGCGGCCCTGTACGCCGTGGGGGACGACGACGAAGTGCACGCCTTCCTGAACTTCGCCCGCCCGGAACCGCCCTTCGACGCGTTCCGCGACCCGGAAGCCCAACGAGACCTGGTCGCCGGGGCCTTCGCCGACGCGGGATGGGAAGTCCCGGGCATGATCGCCGCCCTGCGTGACGCGGAGGACCTGTTCGTCGACGTGGTCAGCCAGATCCGCATGCCCCGCTGGTCCAGCGGCCGGGTCGCGCTGGTGGGCGACGCCGCGTACGCACCCTCGTTCCTCACCGGGCAAGGCTCCAGTCTCGCGCTCGTCGGCGCGTACATGCTCGCCGGTTCCCTGGCCCACCGGGACGCCGCCGCGGGCTTCGCCGCCTACGAACGCCACACCCGAGAGTTCGTGACCGTGAACCAGGACCAGATCGGCGAGGGCGACGCCACGCTCTTCCCCACCACCGCTCGGGCCCTGGAGCAGCGCAACGACATGCTGCGCAAGCTCAGCACCATGCCCGCCGCGGCGGGACGGCCGGCTCACTCGGCCCTCACCCTGCCGGAATTCACGCCCCTGAGGTGACTCCGGACCGAAACGCTCGCACCGAAGTGCTGGGCCCGGGCCGGCCGGGGTCAGCCGAGTGCCGTCACCATCCGCCGTACCCCTTCCGCGATCAGCTCGGGCGATGTCGCCAGGTTCAGCCGTACGTGCCCCGCGCCGCCGGTGCCGAACGGGATGCCGGAGTTCAGGGCGACCCGGCCGCGGTGCAGGAAGACGTCCGCCGGGTCCTCGTCGAGGCCGAGGGCGCGGCAGTCGAGCCAGGCGAGATAGGTGGCCTCGCCCGGCCGGTAGGTGATCGCGGGGAGGTGTTCGGCGAGAAGGTCGACAAGGAGGCGCCGGTTGTCGTCGAGGCCGGCCAGCAGGGCGTCGAGCCAGCCGGTGCCGTCGCGCAGGGCGGCGCTGTGGGCGATGACGCCGAGGTGGCTTGGTCCGTGGCTGACCTCCTCGGGCAGCCGGGCCAGGTCGGCGGCCGACGCGGGGCCCGCGATGGCGAGGGCCGCCTTGAGGCCGGCCAGGTTCCACGCCTTCGACGCCGACATCAGCGACAGCCCGCTCTCGGCGCCCGGGACGCTCAGATACGGCACGAACTCGGCGCCGCCCGCGGCGAGCGGGGCGTGGATCTCGTCGGCGACGACGCGCACGCCGTGGCGGTCGGCGAGGGCGGCCACGGCGGACAGTTCGTCGGCGGTGTGCAGGGTGCCGGTCGGGTTGTGGGGGCTGCACAGCAGGAAGGCGGCACGACGGCCGCCCTCGGTCGCCCGCCGGAAGGCCCCCTCCAGCACATCGAGGTCGATGCGCAGGTCGGCGCCGAGCGGGGCCTCGATCACCTGCCGGTCCATGTGCTCGACGAACTGGTAGAACGGCGGATACACGGGGGAATTCACGACGACCGGATCGCCGGGCCCGGTGACCAGTTTGAGCATCTCGACCACACCGAGCATCACATCGGGCACGATCGCCGTCCGCTCCACGGCGAGCCCGTCCCAGCCCCACCGCTTGTCGGCGAACCCGGCCAGCGCCTCGGCGTAGCCGGTGCCCGCCGGGTAGCCGGTGTCGCCCAGCGCGAGGGCCTCGGTGAGGGCGCGGACGACGGGTTCGGCCACCGGTACGTCCATCTCGGCCACCCACAGCGGCAGGACGTCCTCGGGGTAGGCGCGCCACTTCATGCTCGTACGGCGTCGCAGGCGGTCGAGGGTGAGGGCGCGAAAAGGATTTGGTTCACCGGACGTCTCGTGCGGGATCCTGGTCATGGAGCACAAGATAGGGGGCTGTGCGGTGGCCGGGAACGGCGAGGACGGGGAGTGGCCTGGGACAGTCGGCCCATTCCTGGAAGTGGCCTGCGACGAGTCGGGGTCGGACGGTGAGAATCTCACCGGCGGGAACACCGATGTGTTCGCCCATGCCAGTGTGCGGATGCCCATGGATTCGGCCGGCGCGTATGTGCAGGAGATCCGGGACCGTATTCGCTCGCCCGCGGAGGAGTACAAGGCGAACCATCTGCTGCGGGAGAAACACCGGGCGGTACTGGAATGGCTGCTCGCGCCCGCCGGGCCCATCCACGGGAACGCCCAGGTGCATCTGGTCGAGAAGGCGTACTTCGTCGTGGACCGGGCCGTCGACCTGCTGCTCGGCGACGGTACCGAGGCGCTCGGCCTGTACCGGGCCGGGCGGCGGGATTTCGGCGACGGACTCTGGCGGGAATTCCTGACGGCCGCCAACCAATTGCTGCGGGTCAGGAACGGCGGTGCGCCCGAGGAGCCCATCGACGCATTCTTCCGGACGGTGGGCGTGCTGCGGCGCGCGCATTGCCGTACGGAACTGGCGGAAACGCTACGGCAGCTCGCGGCATCCCGGTCGCTCGCCGATTCCTATCGGGCCCGGCTGCTGGACGGACCGCCCCTCATTCCCGTCCTCAATCCCCTGCTGCCCTCCATCGTCAGAACGGCCGCGCACTGGAGTGCGGGGGGACGGTCCGTGTGTCTCGTGCACGACCGGCAGAACATGCTGACGCCGGACCGTGTCGCCTGGATCGAGGAGACGGCCCGGCGGGCCGGGATCGGCTTCGGCGGGCTGCGGCTGGTGCACTCGCGACTCGACCCCCGGGTGCAGCTGGCGGACTTCCTCGCCGGGATCGCCCGCAAGATCGCCTCCGACGAGCTGAACGGGCACGGCGATCCGGTGCTCACCACGCTGCTGCGCCCGTATGTGGATCCGGCATCCATATGGGGTGAGGAGCGCAGCTGGGCCGTGCTCGGAGCGGAGCCGTCGCGAGAAGGATCACCTGTGCGGTGAACACGGGCGGGCCGGGCCACGTATGGAGTGAGGGTGCTCAACTCCGGGAGGGCCCCGCGGCCTTGATGCCGCGCTGTACTGGTTCGGGAGCCATGCATGAGGCACGCACGACGACGTCTCGTCCGGCGAGTGACACGGCTGGCGGCCGTCGGCGGACTCCTCCTCGGGGGGACGATGGTCACACGCGCCGTGGCGAGCGAACCACCGGACCCCTCCGCCGTCCCGCGCACCTACGCCGCCACGGCGGCCGGCACCGGCAGCGATCTCGTCGCACGGCTGGGCACGTCCCGTACGGCGGGCACCTGGATCGGGGCCGACGGGAAGGCGGTCGTCGCCGTCACCGACGAGCAGGCGGCGGCCGAGGTGCGCAAGGCCGGCGCCGAGGCGAAGATGGTCGACCACAGCATGGACGAGTTCAAGTCGGCGACGTCGACGCTGCGTTCGGCACCCCGGGTGCCCGGCACGGCGTGGGTCATGGACTACCGCTCCAACCAGGTGGTCGTACAGGGCGACAGCACCGTCTCGTCCGCCGACTGGTCCCGGATGACGGACGTCGCGGGCGGCATCGGCGGCTTCGTGCGGATGGAGCGCACCGAGGGCACGTTCACGACGCGGCTCAACGGCGCGCTGCCGCTGCTGTCCACCGCCGGGCGCTGCTCGGCCGGCTTCAACGTCACCGACGGACAGCGCGACTTCATCCTCACGGCCGGGCACTGCGGGCCGAACGGTTCCATCTGGTTCGCCGACAACCAGGGCAGCCGGCAGATCGGGCAGACCGTGCAGCAGAGCTTCCCCGGCGGTGACTTCTCCCTGGTGCAGTACGCGAGCGGGGACGCGGGCGCCGGCGCCGACGTGGTGTCCATCGGTCAGGGCAAGGGCGTGCGGATCACCGGCGCCGCGGATCCCGCCGTCGGGCAGCGGGTGTTCCGCAGCGGCAGCACCAGCGGGCTGCGCAACGGCGAGGTGACGGCGGTCAACGCCACGGTCAACTACCCCGAGGGCACGGTCACCGGGCTCATCGAGACGAACGTGTGCGCCGAACCCGGGGACAGCGGCGGTCCGATGTTCTCCGAGGGGATCGCGCTGGGCGTGACGTCGGGCGGCAGCGGCGACTGCAAAGCGGGCGGTACGACGTTCTTCCAGCCCGTGACCAAGGCGCTGACCGCGCTGAACGTCAAGCTGCTGGTCGCGGCGGGAAACGGCGCGGGCCAGCAGGGCGCCGCCCCGTCCACGTCCCCGACCCAGAGCGCGATCGCCCCCGGCGACGCCTCCCCCGGTTCATCGGCCCCGATCGCCGGCACGTCCGCCGAGACCCTGCTGGCCCGCCTCGCCGACCCGAAGAACGTCGGCCCCGGCCTGCTGGTGGTCGCCGGCAGCCTGGTCGCCCTGGTGGCGACCCGCTTCATCCGCGCGGAACAGGACCGCAAGGCGTACCGGCGCTACTACTCGGCGACGTGGGGCTGACGGTCGCTCGGCGGCGCTGTACGACGGGAAGGTGCCGGAGAGCGGGAGCGGTCCGGCACCCCCCTGGGACTGCGTGGGCGGCATGGACGGAGTGGCCGACGCGGCACTCACGGCAGCCGTGCGGCAGCCATCTGCTCCGGGTGGACCCGGCACGCGAGGGTGGACCCGGCACGCGAACTGGCGATCGCCTCGCGCTGGGGCGAGGCGATCATAGATGAGGGCCGAGGGCAGGCCGAGGAAGGTTTTCGAGGCGGGGGCTGAGGGCTGCGCCGGGGGCGCCCGGTCAGGCCGCCTTCTCCGACTGCGGGGCCGCTGCGGCCCACTCCAGAACGAGCCGCTGGTACTCCTCGCGCTGCTCGCCGCTCAGTGTCCCGCCCGACCGGCGCCACAGCGCCCGGATCTCCTCGTTGACCTCGTCAGCCGATCGATCGGAGGCGATTTCAACAGTGGTGGACATGCTGTGAAGCATACGGCGCCAGAGGTGAAGGCGCTGTGAGTAAGGTCGCATAAACCCGGCATACCGGACGTGTTGCTGATCACGTCCATCTGTCAACGCAGATCGCCGAGTTCAGGCGTCCGCCGCCCCCAGCACCAGCACCTGGATCGCCAGTACGGCGGCGCCCCGCGCCCAGTCGTGAAAGTCGGACACCTTGGTCTCCAGGTCGATCGGCGCCGCGAGGGGATGCCGATGGGCGCGGATGGTCTCGGTCACGGTCTTGCCGGCGACGTCCATGAGCCCCACCCCCTCTCCGGCGAGCAGGATCTTCTGCGGCAGTACGAAGTTGCCGATCTGGGCGACCAGGGTGCCCAGCGCGCGGGCCGCCTCCTCGATCACCCGGGCGGGCAGCGGCTCCCCCGCCGCGGCCAGCTCCAGGATCTCCTCATATGTCCGGTCCCGGCCGGTGGCGGCCTGCACCTGGTACCGGATGTTGGGGATGGTCAGCAGTGAGACGGCACTGCCACGCGCCCCGTCGGGGGTGAGCGGTCCGTTGGGGTTCACGATCCAGTGCCGCCCGAAACCGCGGTCCTCCTCGGCGTACGGCACCCGCTTTCCGCCGAGGACGAGGCCGTAGCCGATGCCGGCGCCGATGGTGAGGACGACGAAGCGGTCGAGGCCGCGGCCCGCACCGAACCAGGTCTCGGCCTCGACCAGGGCGGCCACGTCGTTCTCCAGGACGACCGGCAGCCCCGTGCGCTCCTCGACCAGCTCGGCCAGCGGGACGTCGCTCCAGTGCAGAAAGGGGGACTCGCCCACCACGGCACGGTCCTCGACGAGACCGCCCACACCGATGCCGATCCCGGCGAGGCGGGGGTGGTCACCGGCGAGCCGGTCGGTCATCTCCCCCAGCAGTGCCACGACTCCGGCGGGATCGTGCGTGGTCAGAGGGCGGTCGTGGCGGGCGACGATCTCGCTTCTGAGGGTGGTCACGACGCCGTAGACCATGTCCTCGGTGATCTTGAAGCCGACGAAGGAGCGGGATTCGGCGACGACGTCCAGCGGCTGGGACGGGCGCCCCTGCCGCACCACGGCCGGGGCGCCCGCTTCGGGGACCTCGACGAGCAGACCGGACTCGATCAGCGGTTTGGTCAGCCGGGTGAGGCTGCCCGCGGACAGGTCGAGCCGCCGGGCCAGTTCGGTGCGCGACAGGGGGCCGCCGAGGAGCACCTCGATCGCCACGGAGCGTTCACCGGGGCTGAGCGGAAGCCAGCTGGCGGCTAGTGCGGTCATGGTCGTCAGGCTCCCACATGATTTTTTTCTTCATGAAACCAACCAGATCATTGTAGGCGGACCGGAGCGGCCCACAGAAGATGTTCCCGCACCTCTTGACGGCTGGATTCTTTCGCCACAAAAGTAAGTGGCCGAGGACGAGCGAGCCGCAGACGAGGGAGTCTCCCGATGACCATCGCCTCCAGCAGCCCTCCGTCGCGTCTGCCATTGGGCGACGCCACGGGGGCCGGGACCGGGACGAAGTCGAGGACGCGGCGGCCGACGCCCCGCGAGAACCAGGGGGACGGGCGGCTCGCCGCGGCGTTCATCGCCCCCGCGATGCTGGGCTACGTCGTCTTCCTGCTCTGGCCGACGCTGCGCGGCATCTACCTGAGCTTCACCCGCTTCAACCTGCTGACGCCGGCGGAGTGGGTGGGCCTGGACAACTACGTGCGGATGGTCCACGACCCGATCTTCTGGGACTCGTTGGCGGTCACCGTCGAGTACGTGCTCATCAACATCGGCGTGCAGACGGTGGCGGCACTCGCCATCGCCGTACTGCTGCACCGGCTGACGCAGTCGGCGCTGCTGCGCGGCATCGTCCTCACGCCGTATCTGATGTCGAACGTGGTCGCGGGCCTGGTCTGGCTGTGGATCCTGGACACCCAGCTGGGCATCGGCAACGAGATCATCAGCGCGCTCGGCGTCGACCGGATCGCGTTCCTCAACGACGAGACCTGGGCCATCCCCACCATCGCCCTGATCAACGTGTGGCGGCACGTCGGCTACACCGCGCTGCTGCTGTTCGCCGGCCTCCAGGCGATACCCGGCGACATGTACGAGGCGGCCAAGGTCGACGGCGCGAGCGAGTGGCGGATGTTCTGGCGGATCACGATGCCGCTGCTCCGCCCGGTCCTCGCGGTCGTGCTGATCATGACGGTGATCGGTTCGTTCCAGGTCTTCGACACGGTCGCCGTGACGACCGCGGGCGGTCCCGCGAACGCGACCAACGTGCTCCAGTACTACATCTACGGTTCCGCCTTCGGCCGCTTCCAGTTCGGCTACGCCTCCGCGATGTCCGTCGCGCTGCTGGTCGTGCTGAGCGCGATCACCGTCCTGCAGTACCGGCTCACCCGGGCCGGCCAGACGGATCTCGGCTGAGGGAAGGAGACATCGACATGGCCGCCGTGACCGCACCCACCCCGACCGTACGACCGCAGCGCCGCAGGTTCTCCCCCGGCCGGGCCCTCGCCTGGACCGTGATGGCGCTGATCGTCCTGATCACCCTGCTGCCGTTCTACTGGATCCTGCGCACCGCGCTGTCCACCAACGCGGGCCTCAACTCCGCCCCTGCCGATCTTCTCCCCGTCGATCTGAGCACCAGCGGATTCGAACGGGCCCTGGGCCTGCAGTCCGCCCAGGAGGCCGTCGCCCAGGGAGGCGCCGGCGGCGGGCTGGACTTCTGGCGCTATCTGCTCAACTCGGTGATCGTCTCGACCCTGATCACCGGCTGCCAGATCCTCTTCTCCGCGATGGCCGCGTACGCCTTCGCCCGACTGCGCTGGCGCGGCCGGGACAAGGTGTTCGCGCTGTTCCTGGCCGGGCTGATGGTGCCGACCGTCTTCACGCTGCTGCCGAACTTCGTGCTCATCAAGGAACTCCACCTGGTGGACAGCCTGTTGGGCATCGCGCTGCCGAGCCTGTTCATGACGCCGTTCGCGGTGTTCTTCCTGCGGCAGTTCTTCATGAACATCCCGCACGAGGTGGAGGAGGCGGCGCTGCTCGACGGCGCCGGGAAGGTGCGGATCTTCTTCCGGCTGATCCTGCCCATGGCGTCCACACCGGTCATCACACTGTCGGTGCTGACGTACATCACGTCGTGGAACGACTACTTCTGGCCGCTGATGGTCTCCTACAGCGACAGCTCGCGGGTGCTGACCGTGGCCCTGGCGATCTTCCGGGCGCAGACCCCCGCCACCGGCGTCGACTGGTCGGGGCTCACGGCGGCGACGCTCATCGCCGCGCTGCCGATGCTGGTGCTGTTCGCCTGCTTCGCCCGCCGCATCGTCAGCACCATCGGCTTCACCGGGATCAAGTGAGGGACTGGAAGATGCGACTTCGTACGCTGACCGCGCTGGCCGGAGCGCTCACGCTGTCCCTGGCATCGGGCTGTGCGCAGGGCGACTCGACCGGGGCGTCGTCGAACACGGTGACGTACTGGCTGTGGGACACCAACCAGCTGCCCGCCTATCAGGCCTGTGCGAAGGGGTTCGAGAAGGCGAACCCCGGGCTGAAGGTGAAGATCACCCAGTTGGGCTGGAGCGACTACTGGACCAAGCTCACCGCCGGGTTCATCGCGGGCACCCAGCCGGACGTGTTCACCGACCACATCCAGAAGTTCGGCCAGTTCGCCGATCTGAAGGTGCTGGAGCCGCTGGACGACCTGGGCATCGAGGACTCCGCCTACCAGCCGGGCCTGGCCGCCAACTGGATCGGCCAGGACGGCCACCGCTACGGCACCCCGAAGGACTGGGACACCGTCGCGCTCTTCTACAACGCCAAGATGGCCAAGGACGCCGGGCTCGGTGCCGGGCAGCTCAACTCCCTGGCCTGGAACCCGAAGGACGGCGGGACCTTCGAGAAGGCGATCGCCCATCTCACCGTCGACGCCAAGGGCCGACGGGGTGACGAGCCGGGCTTCGACAAGAACAACGTCAAGGTGTACGGGCTGGCCACCAACGGCGGCGGCTTCGGCGACGGCCAGACCCAATGGAGCCCCTTCACCGCCTCCGCCGGATGGAGCTACACGGAGAAGGCACGCTGGGGCACCGAGTACCAGTACGGCAGCAAGACCTTCCAGTCGGTGATCGACTGGTACTTCGGCCTGGCGAAGAAGGGGTACATGGCCCCCTTCTCCGACTACAACATCCAGTCGAACCAGGCCAACACCCAGGTCGCCGCCGGCAAAGCTGCGGCCGCCCTCGACGGGGCCTGGATGATCTCCAGCTACGACGGCTTCAAGGGCCTCGACATCAAGAGCGCGCTCACGCCCGTCGGGCCGACCGGCAAGCGCGCCACCATGATGAACGGCCTCGCCGACTCGATCTCGAAGGCGTCCAAGAACAAGGCCGACGCCCGTAAGTGGGTGGCGTACCTGGCCTCGGACGAGTGCCAGAGCGTCGTGGGCAAGGCCGGTGTCGTCTTCCCCGCCACCCCGGCGGGCACCGAGGCCGCCATCGCCGCCTACGAGAAGAAGGGCATCGACGTCACCGCGTTCACCGAACCCGTGGCCGACAAGAAGGACTCCCGGACCTTCTCCTACCCGATCACCAACTACGCGGCCGACGTGACCGCCCTGATGATGCCGGCGATGGAGGACATCTACGGCAACGGCAAGTCCGTCAGCAGCCTCGACCAGACCAACGACCAGATCAATCTGATCCTCTCGCAGTGATCTCTCGACCAGTGAAGGGCATGCCTTACATGACGTTCTCCCTCGGCATCGTCGGCGCCGGCCAGTTCTCCGGCCAGTTCGCCACGCTGTTCCAGGCCCACCCCGGTGTCAGCGACGTGTATGTCACCGATCTGCTGCCCGAGCGGGCCGAGCAGCTCGCCGAAGCGCAGGGGCTGGCCGGCACCTTCCCGTCGTACGAGGCCATGCTGGAGTCGAAGGCCGTCGACGCGGTCGCGATCTTCACCCAGCGCTGGACCCACGGCCCGCTGGTGGTCCAGGGCCTGAACGCCGGCAAGCACGTCTACTCCGCCGTCCCGATGGCGATCACCACCGAGGAGATCGCGGCGGTCATCGAGGCGGTCCGGGCGACCGGGCTGACGTACATGATGGGTGAGACCAGCCAGTACAACCCGGCGACCGTGCACGCCCGCAACCAGATCGCCGAGGGCGCCTTCGGGCGGCTCTTCTACGCCGAGGGCGACTACGTCCACGACATGGATCTGGGGTTCTACGAGGCGTACCAGTACAGCGGCGGCGAGAGCTGGAAGGCGACCGCCTCCTATCCCCCGCTGCTCTACCCGACGCACTCGGTGGGTGGGGTGCTCGGCGCCTGGCAGACGCACGCCGTCAGCGTCTCGGCGATCGGGGTCGTGGACGACCGGGGGGACGGCGTCTTCGACAGGGGTGTCAGCCAGTTCGACAACGACGTGTCCAACGCGACCGCGCTGTTCGAGGTCGCGGGCGGCGGCTCGTTCCGCACCAACGAGTTCCGGCGGGTCGGCTACCCCTCGCACATACGGGAGTCGCGGTTCCGGTTCTTCGGCACCGAGGCCAGCATGGAGCAGCTCGCGACCGTGGCCATGTGGCAGGACAAGAAGGGTGTGAAGGACATCAGCGAGCTGCTGGAGCCCAAGCCCACCCTGTCTCCTGACGATCCGTCACTCCAGCACATCGCGCCGGAGCTGCGGGCCGCCTTCACCTCGGGTTCGGCGCCGGTGCACGACCGCGCCCGGCTGCCGAGGGAGTTCGACAACCTGCACAACGGCCACGAAGGCAGCCACCACTTCCTGGTCGACGACTTCGTGACCGCGGTCAACTCCCGCACCCTGCCGTCGGTGAACGCGTGGGTGGCGGCCCGCTACACCCTGCCGGGCATCATCGCGCACGAGTCGGCGCGGCAGGGCGGGGTCAGGCTGCAGATCCCGGACTTCGGGGACGCCCCCGGGGCGTGACGTCTCCCCGGCATCGACTCGCGAGCCGGGTGCCTGTCCTGACTCAGGTGCCCGGCTTGCGGCCGTACACGAAGACGTCGTCGCCGTTCTTCAGCAGCGACCAGTACTTCTTGGCGTTGGTCTTGGTCATGTTGACGCAGCCGTGCGAGCCCGGCGGGTTCCACATGCTGACGCCGACCGAGTGGAAGGCCTGGCCGCCGTCGAAGAACTGGGCGTAGGGCATGGGCACGTTGTAGATGGTCGACACGTGGTCGATGTTGCGCCAGTAGATCTTCTTCAGGCCGGTGCGGGTCTCGTAGCCGTTACGGCCGGTGCGGACCGGGACCGGGCCGTACACGAGCCTGCTGCCGTCCTGGATCCAGCTCAGCTGGAGCGTGAGGTTCACACAGGCGATGCGGCCCTTGTTGGTGGGGCACTTGCCGTCCTTGTTGGGGTTGTTGCCGACGGCCTTCTGCTTGTTCATGAGGTCCATCACGCCCCAGGTGACGGGACCCGCGTAGCCGGCGTTCGGGGTGATGCCGTGCTTGGTCTGGAAGGCCTGGATGGCCTTGCAGTCGCCCGCGGACTGCTTGCCGTCGACCGCTCGGCCGAGGAACTTCTCCACCTGCTTCTGATACGGCCCGGTCTGCGTCGTACAGCTCGGCGCCGCCTGCGCCGGACTGGCGGCGAGCGTGAGCGCGAGCGGTGCGACGAGTCCTCCGGTGATGCCGAGTGCGACGGCGCGCCGTCTGCGTATGTCCCCCATGGCCTGGCCTTTCCCTGGTGCTGTCTGGGTCTCTGCTGGCTAGACCCGTGCACCCCGGGATCGGTTGTCCGAGCTGTTCGGTCTGTGACCGAATGGTGAACTTGTGACTACGCGGCCGACCCGGTCCCCGTCGACCTGCGCAAATGGCTCACTGGTCCACGCTCGCCGACGGGTGTCCCGCCCCCTGGGGACCGTCTCGCCCGGGCGGATAGCATCAGGGTCCGCCATGGTTCCCAGCAGAGGCGGCGTTCATGGATCCGGCCGCGGTGTCACCGCCCCCAGCCGGCGTCAGCCTGCGCCAATTGCTGATGACCCTGGGTGACTCCCTGGTGGAGGTGCAGGCCGCTCCCGCCGGGCTCGACGTCGAGATCCTGGGGGTTGCCCTGCTCGACCCCGAGGACCCTCCGACCGCCCGGCCGGGCGAGCTGGTCCTCGTCATCGGGGCCCGTGGCCGGGCCGCCCTTCCCGCGCTGCGGGCCGCCGCTCGTGACGGCGCCGCCGCCGTCGTGGTCAAGCTGGACGGTCCCGGTCAGGCCGGGACCCTCAGCGAGACGGCCGCCGAGGCCGGGGTGGCCCTGCTCTCACTGCGCGGTGAGGCGCGCTGGGAGCAGGTGAACGCGCTGGCCTGCGCCGCCCTGGACGACGCCCCTCCGGGACACCCCGGTGAAGGGGCGGGCGAGGGCGACCTGTTCTCCCTCGCCCAGACCACGGCCATCCTCACCAACGGCATCGTCAGCGTCGAGGACGTCGCCAACCGGGTGCTGGCCTACTCCCGCTCCACCGACTCCGACGAGATCGACGACCTGCGGCGGCGCTCCATCCTCGGCTGGCAGGGACCGGAGGCGTACCTGGCGAAGCTGCGCGCGTGGGGCGTCTTCCAGCACCTGCACTCCAGCGACCAGGTCATCGGCATCGACAGCCACCCGGAGCTGGGAATCCGCCGCCGGCTCGCGGTGGCCATCAGGTCCGGGGACCGGCAGCTGGGCACCATCTGGGTGCAGGAGGGCTCGACGCCCCTGTCCGACCACTCGGAGCAGGTACTTCTGGGCGCCGCCCGGGTCGCCGCACACCACCTGGTACGGCGCCGCCGGGAACTGTCCGAGGACCTGACGCTCACCCGGACCCTGCTGGCCGGACTGCTGGAGGGAAGCACCGGGCCGCAGCCGCTCGCCACGCACCTGGGATTCGACGCCACCCTGCCGGCCGCCGTCCTGGGCTTCTCGTACGGGACCGCGGAGGTCGTCGCCGCGCCGGAGACCAGCCATGTCGGCGCGGCACCGGAGCTGACCCACACCGAGGTCACCAACCTGATCTCGGTGCACATCGCCGCACGCCACCGCAGCGCGTTGGTCACCCAGCTCGACCCCCGTATCTATGTGCTCCTGCCCCAGCTGCCGCGCAGTATCGACACGGACACGCTGCGCGGCTGGGGCCAGGAGATCACCGACGCCGCGCGCCGCCACCTGGGCCTGCCGCTGCGCGGCTCGATCGGCTGCCTGGTGCCCGCACTCGGCGACGTCCCCGAGTCACGCAGGGAGGCCGACCGCATCCTCGACGCCATGATGAGCGCCGGCCTTCCCACCGCGGTCGCCGCGCTGCCCGACATCCAGGCGGAGGTGCTCATCAGCGAGATGCTGACGCTGTTCGCCGCCCACCCCGAGATACGGGATCCACGGCTGACCGCCCTGGTGGCGCACGACAACCGGCACCAGGGCCGGCTGGCCGAGTCCCTGCTGGCCTACCTCAACGCCCTCGGTGACGTCCGGGAGGCCGCCGCCCAGCTGCATGTGCACCCCAACACGCTGCGCTACCGCATTCGCCGGGCCGAGGAGCTGACCGGTCTCGATCTGAGCCGTCCCGACCAGCGTCTGCTGGCCATGCTCCAGCTGCGGCTGCCGCCGAACGCCTGAGGCCTGCCGCCCGACGCCGACTCCGCATTGTCCGGTCCCACAGGCATTGCGGGCGAGTTTGTTCGTCTTTCACAAACACGTCGCCCCATGGCCCCTCATACGCTTGCGCAAATCCATTTCAGCAAGTGACACGGCTCACCCCATGCCGTGAACGCTGCCCCGGGCGCCCGCTCCCCGCACAGCTCTCCCAACCACTCAACGGATGTCGACATGACTACACGTCCCCCCGGTTCTCTCGCCCCAGACACCGCTCCACCCGCAGGTGGTCAGCCTCCGGAGCAGGCAGGTCTACGGGCCGGCCTCAAGAACCGCCATCTGTCGATGATCGCCATCGGCGGGGTGATCGGCGCCGGTCTCTTCGTGGGTTCCGCATCCGGTATCGCCGCCGCAGGACCCGGCATCCTGGTGTCGTACGTGCTGGTCGGCGCGCTGGTCGTCTTCGTCATGCGGATGCTCGGCGAGATGGCCGCGGCCAACCCGTCCTCCGGCTCCTTCTCCGCCTACGCCGACCGGGCGCTCGGTCGCTGGGCCGGGTTCTCGATCGGCTGGCTGTACTGGTTCTTCTGGGTCGTCGTGCTCGCCGTGGAGGCCACCGCGGGTGCCGTGATCCTGGAAGGGTGGGTACCAGCCGTACCGCAGTGGGCCTGGGCGCTGATCGTGATGGTGGTGCTCACCGCCACGAACCTGGCCTCGGTCGGCTCCTTCGGCGAGTTCGAGTTCTGGTTCGCGGGCATCAAGGTCGTCGCCATCTCGGGCTTCATCGTCCTCGGCGGCCTGGCGATCTTCGGTGTGCTGCCCGGCTCCGACCACGCCGCGACCGGCTTCGGCAATCTGACCGAGCACGGCGGTTTCCTGCCCAACGGGCCCGGCACGATCCTCACCGGCATCCTGCTGGTCGTCTTCTCCTTCATGGGCAGCGAGATCGTCACCCTCGCCGCCGGTGAGGCCCCGGACGCACGGCGTGCCGTAGCCAAGGCCACCCGCAGCGTGATCTGGCGGGTGGGCGTGTTCTACGTCGGCTCGATCCTGGTCGTGGTCTCGCTGCTGCCGTGGAACGACCCCTCGATCGAGAAGCACGGCTCGTACGTGGCGGCCCTGGACTCGATCGGTATCCCGCACGCCGGGCAGATCATGAACGTCGTCGTGCTGACGGCCGTGCTGTCCTGTCTCAACTCCGGCCTGTACACCGCCTCCCGCATGGCCTTCTCCCTCGGCCAGCGCGGCGACGCCCCTCAGGCCTTCGTCCGCACGAACTCCCGCGGCGTGCCGCAGGCGGCGATCCTGGCCTCGGTGGCCTTCGGCTTCGTCGCGGTCGTCTTCAACTACCTGTGGAAGGACACCGTCTTCCAGTTCCTGCTGAACTCCTCGGGTGCGGTCGCCCTCTTCGTGTGGCTGGTCATCTGCTTCTCGCAGCTGAGGATGCGAGGGATCATCCTGCGCGAGAGCCCGGAGAAGCTCGTCGTCCGGATGTGGCTGTTCCCGTATCTGACATGGGCGACGATCGCGATGATCTCGTTCGTGCTCGTCTACATGCTCACCGACGACAGCGAGGGCGGTGGCCGCAGTCAGGTGCTGCTCTCGGTGCTCGTCGCCGCACTGGTCATCGGGATCTCGCTGGTACGGGACCGGATCCGCGCCAACGGCACGAACAGCAACAAGGACGCGGTCGCGCCGCGGTAGCCACCGGAAGCGGCCGTACGCGTCACAGGCTCCCCGCCCTGTCCGGCGGGGAGCCGACCTGTGCGTCTGCTCAGGTGGCTCGCCGCCGCTGTGTCCCCTGTATCCCCTCGCGGAACCCCGCGTTCACCGCTGTAAGTCCGCCGTCGACGGTGAGCGTCGTACCGGTGATCCAGGCCGCGTCGCGGGACGCCAGGAAGGCGACCGCGGCGGCGATGTCCTCGGGCTCGCCGACCCGGCCGAGGGGATACAGCCCCCGGACCGCGTCGAGGTCCGCCTCCCGCCCCTCCCACGCCGAGGTGCGCACCGTGCCCGGCACCACCAGGTTCACCCGGACCCCGCGGGCGGCGGCGTGCCCGGCGAGGGTGCGGGTGAGGGAGCCGAGGCCGGCCTTGGCGGCGCTGTAGGCGTGGTTGCCGAAGTCCTGGAGGCCGTTGACCGAGCCGATGCTCACGACGGCGCCGCGGCCGGTGGCCGCCAGGTGCGGCAGTGCGGCGCGGCAGCAGCGGTAGGTACCGGTCAGGGTGATGTCGAGGTCGCGGGCCCACTCCTCGTCCGGGCCGTCCTCGAAGAGCGGGGTGTCGGGTGTGCAGGAGGCCGCGCTGTTGACCAGCACGTCGAGCGAGCCGAACGCGTCGACGGCGTGGGCGACGGCCGCCTCGACGGACGCGCGGTCGGCGACGTCGCAGGCCAGCGCCTGCGCCGCGAGCCCCAGGTCCCGCAGCTCGGCCGCGGTCTCCTCGGCCTCGGGTCCGTCCCTGTCGGTCACCAGGACGCGCGCGCCTTCCTCGGCGAAACGGCGTGCGGTGGCGGCCCCGATGCCGCGGGCCGCGCCGGTGATCAGAACTCCGTACCCCGCGAAGCGCGTCGTGACCGTCATGGACCGAACCGTAGTGGCGGTGCCCTCGTGCGGTCTCACCCGGTGCGGTCCAGGGCGGCCGGGGTGTCGGCCTGTTGCAGTTCGGTGAGGAGCTGGTTCTGGCCGGTGAGGAGCTCGGTGAGGATACGGCGGGCGGCACGCAGGAGTTCGGCGACGTCTCCGCCGGCGAGCGCGTAGCGGACGGTGGAGCCCTCCCGTATCGACACGATGATGCCGGAGCGTCTCAGGACGGCCAGCTGCTGCGACAGGCTGGACGGCTCGATCTCGATGTCGGCCAGCAGGTCCCGTACGGGCACCGGGCCGTGCTGGAGGAGTTCCAGCACCCGGATGCGCACGGGGTGGCCGAGCATGCGGAAGAACTCCGCCTTGACCTGGTAGAGGGGGGCCTGCATGGATGCTCGCTCCTGGTCGGAAGGGGTGGGACTGCGACCGCCTGCGGTGCGGCGGCGTCCGGGGACACCGCCGCAACCGACAGGCCGCCTACGGAAAGCCGATCCTCCACGCCCCGGGCCCGGCAGGAACCCACATTGGAACCATGCTGATGTGGTGACTTGAAGAAGTCTTCACATGTAGGGCAGGCGTGGTCACAGGTGTCCTCGGGCGGGCTAGATCTCGATCGCCTCCTCCACGGTCTTGAGTTGGTGACGGGCCATCGCCAGGTTCGAGCGGGCCTTGTCGAGGACGAGGTAGAGGAACAGCCCGTTACCCGTACGACCCTTCACCAGGCGGATCAGGTGGTACTGGCGGTCCAGCGTGATCAGGATGTCCTCGATCCGGCCCTTGAGGCCCAACTGCTCCATGGTGCGGACCTTGGCCCGGATGACATCCGTGTTGCCGGCCGCGGCGACGGTCAGGTCCAGGTCCTTGCTCCCCCCGAGCGTGCCCAGCGCCATTCCGCTGGTGTAGTCGACGACAGCGGCTCCCAGAGCTCCCTCGATCCCCGCCATCATCTCCTTCATCGACACTTCCACACTCGCCACAGCGCCTCCCATTGCATGCCGTTGACTGCGCGGGCCGGTGCTGGCGACCCGCCTCGGTGCCGGGACCGTACGCACGCCGTCGGCACGCCGGGAGGAACTCTCTGGGACTGACCCGTGCCGACCGAACAAGGGCACGACCGGACCGTTTCGACCGTCCCCAAGTGCCGTGACTGGACAAGAAGTTGACACCGGACCCGCAGTCCGTGGTCGGTCCGGCGGGAACGCAGGTGTCGAGATGATCACCGGGCGGGTACCGTGCGTCCATGTCCGCGTTCCTTCAGCAACTCCCCGCGCTCCTCGGCGTCGTGATCGGCGCGATCGGTTCGTATCTGGTGGTCGTGCGGGGCGACCGGATGCGGTTCCGGCGGGAGCAGACGGC
This sequence comes from Streptomyces sp. NPDC059010, assembly GCF_042740355.1. Classification (NCBI taxonomy): domain Bacteria; kingdom Bacillati; phylum Actinomycetota; class Actinomycetes; order Kitasatosporales; family Streptomycetaceae; genus Streptomyces; species Streptomyces sp. NPDC059010. Next base: position 37,424 of record NZ_JBHYJA010000060.1, on the reverse strand, counting down.
GCGTTGGGAGGAGCGGCGGCTGGCGGTGTACGCCGACTACGCGCGGTCGGTGAAGAAGACGGTCACGGTGACATACCGGGTCGCCGCCGGGCTGGGCAACGACCCGCACCCGGATCCCCTGTCCCTGGAGGAGGCCACACCGCTGCTGGCGGACGCGACCACCGGCCGGGATCCCTCGGGTGAGGCGTTGATCATGCTGGGCAGCCCCGAGGTGGTGGACAGGGCACGGGCCTGGGTGGTGGTGGCGATGGAGATGGAGCGGTTCGTACGCGACGGCCGACGGGATCCGGAAGCCTGGCAGTCGCTGCTGGAGCGGCAGCGCGCCGGGCGTGAGGGCTACTACGCGGCGGTGCGGGACGACCTGGGCCTCCCGCCGGGCCACTCCGCGCGGTGGTCGGTCCACGCGAACGACCAGGTGTCTTCTCAGCGGTAGCCCGTGGTGTCGGCCGGCTTCCCCGCGTCCTGGACCTCGACGAGGTACCGCCAGGCGTCGGGGCGGCTGCCGTCGAGGTCGGTGAAGCCGTAGACCTGCGCGAGCTGTCCGCCGGAGAGGGACTCGCCGTTCCAGCGGGCCACCTCGGGGTCGGCGGCGAGGGCGGCGACGGCGCGGCCGACATAGCGCGGGGTCTCGGAGATGGCGAAGTGCGGGACGCGTTCGAGGGCGTCGCGCCAGTTGTCCTCGCGCACGCCGAAGGCCTCCAGCATCATCTCCGAGCGCAGCCAGCCCGGGGTGAGCGCGACGGCGGTGGCGCCGCGTGGTCCGAGTTCATGGCCGAGGGAGAAGGCCATGCGCAGCACGGACGCCTTGGCGAGGTCGTAGAAGAAGGAGTTGCGGTAGTGGGCGCCGTTGTACTGCGCGGTGCCGTCGGTCATCTCGACCACCAGTCCGCCGGGGTGGCGCAGGAGCAGCGGCAGGGCGTGGTGGCTGGTGATGGCGTGGGTCTCGACCGCGAGGCGGAGCAGCCGGAGTCCCTTGTCGAGGTCGTGCTCCCAGACGGGGCTGTCCCAGGCGAAGAGCTTCTCGCCGCCCCAGATGTCGTTGACGAGGACGTCGAGGCGGCTCTGTTCGTCCGCGATGCGGTCGACGAGTGCGCGGACCTGCGCCGGGTCGAGGTGGTCGGTGGGTACGGCGATGCCGTCGCCGCCTGCCTCGGTGACCAGGTCGGCGGTGTCCTCGATCGTCTCGGGGCGGTCGTATTCCGAGCGGCGAGTGCGGGTGCTGCGTCCCGTGACGTAGACGGAGGCGCCGGCCGCGCCGAGTTCCACGGCGATACCGCGTCCGGCTCCCCGTGTCGCCCCGGCCACCAGTGCGACCCTGCCCTTGAGCGGCTGTGACATGTCCGGCCTCCCGACCCTCTGCGAGCGATGTCGTCTTCGAGGGTGCCGGGTAAGCCGGACATCTTCTGTCGTCTTTTACCGGCCGTGTTCCGGGGTCACCCGGCCGGGCGCAGCCGCGCGTCGAGTGCGTCGTAGGTCGGCAGGAACCAGATGTCGCGGCCGTTGTTGGTCTCGTGGACGAAGTCGCGCAGGGCGGTGCTCTCGGCGATGTGGTGGGAGATGTCGCCGACGAGGACGAGGCGCAGCCGGTAGTTCGCGAACTTCTGCATGACCGCGCCCGCGACGCCCGACCGCAGCCGGAAGAACTCGTCCCCGACCCGCTCCACCGGCACGGCGATCAGCGCGGCGTCCTGCCCGAAGGCGTCGCCGATGAGATCGAGCGCCGCGCTCTCGCCGTCCAGGGGCGGGCCGTCGGGAGCGCAGCGCAGGACGCGTACGTCATGCAGGGTCACGAGCGTGTTGGTGGTCATGGGGCGTGATCGTACGGTCGCGTCCCGCCCCTGACCACGGGTTTTCCGGTCGCGGCGGGGCCGGGCTCAGTGGCCGCGGTCGATCCACTCCTGCAGGTGCGGAGCCTCGGCGCCGATGGTGGTCGGGTCACCGTGGCCGGTGAGGACCTTGGTCTCGGGCGGGAGGCCGAGCAGGCGGGCGCGGATCGAGTCGATGATCGTCGGGAAGTGGGAGTACGACCGGCCCGTGGCGCCCGGACCGCCCTGGAACAGGGTGTCGCCGGTGAAGACGGCGCCCAGGCCGGAGTCGTACAGGCACACCGCGCCCGGTGCGTGGCCCGGGGTGTGCAGGACGGTCAGGTCGGCGCCCGCGGCCTCGATGATCTGCCCGTCCACGAGGTGGGCGTCTGGGTCGCGGCCGGGGTGGGTCTGCTTCCACAGCGGCAGGTCGTCGGGGTGGAGCCAGATCGTGGCGCCGGTCCGGTCGGCCAGGGCGGGCGCGGCGTCGATGTGGTCGTTGTGGGCGTGGGTGCACACGATCGCGGTGAGGCGCCGGTCGCCGACGGCCTCGGCGATGGCGTCGGCGTCATGGGCGGCGTCGATGACGATCACCTCGTGGTCGTCGCCGACGAGCCACACGTTGTTGTCGACGTCCCAGGTGCCGCCGTCCAGCGTGAACTGGCCGGAAGTGACGAGGCGTTCGATGCGGGCAGCCATCACAGCATCACCACCGAGCGCAGCACGTCACCGTGGTGCATCCGCTCGAACGCCTTCTCCACCTCGTCCAGCGCGATGGTCTCGGTGACGAAGGAGGCCAGGTCCAGACGCCCCTGCAGGTGCAGGTCGATGAGCATCGGGAAGTCGCGGCTCGGCAGGCAGTCGCCGTACCAGGAGGACTTCAGCGCGCCGCCGCGGCCGAAGACGTCCAGCAGCGGCAGTTCCAGCTTCATCTCCGGGGTCGGCACGCCGACCAGGACGACCGTGCCGGCGAGGTCGCGGGCGTAGAAGGCCTGTTTGTACGTCTCCGGGCGGCCGACGGCCTCGATGACGACGTCGGCGCCGAAGCCGCCGGTCAGCTCGCGGATCGCCTCGACCGCGTCGTTCTCCCGGGAGTTGACCGTGTGCGTGGCGCCCATGGTGCGGGCCGTGGTGAGTTTGCGGTCGTCGATGTCCACCGCGATGATCCTCGCCGCTCCGGCCAGGCGTGACCCGGCGATCGCGGCGTCCCCGACGCCACCGCAGCCGATCACCGCGACGGTGTCGCCGCGGCCGACGTTGCCGGTGTTGATCGCCGCACCGATTCCGGCCATCACGCCGCAGCCCAGCAGGCCGGCGACCTGCGGCGCCACCGACGCGTCGACCTTGGTGCACTGCCCGGCCGCGACCAGCGTCTTCTCCGCGAAGGCGCCGATGCCGAGCGCCGGGGACAGTTCCTGTCCGGTCGATGCGAGGGTCATCCTCTGCCGGGCGTTGTGGGTGTCGAAGCAGTACCAGGGGCGGCCGCGCAGACAGGCCCGGCACTGGCCGCACACCGCGCGCCAGTTGAGGATGACGAAGTCGCCGGGCGCCACATCGGTGACGCCCTCCCCCACCGATTCCACGACACCCGCGGCCTCGTGCCCCAGCAGGAACGGGAAGTCGTCGCTGATGCCGCCCTGCTTGTAGTGCAGGTCGGTGTGGCACACACCGCACGCCTGCACCTTCACCACGGCCTCGCCCGGCCCCGGGTCGGGCACCACGATCGTCTCCACCCGCACCGACTCGTCCTTGCCCGGTGCGATCACGCCGCGAACTTCCTGCGCCATGGTGCTCCACCCTTCCCTCGGCGGCTCTCGTTCCACTCCCGACCCTAGATGTGACTGATCAGTAAAGGGCTGGATCCGAGCTCTTCACGTCACCTTTCCGGCCATCGATCCGCGCCTTTCGATCACCATCCCGGAATACCCCCCGGGGTACTGCTGCTATCTTTGGCATATACCCCCGGGGGTAATGCATCCGGGGGGTGCACGAGAGGACCAGGAGAGGAGCACTGCCGTGTACTTCGTCGACACCATCGACGTGCCGGGGCTCGGCAACCGCAGCTATCTGGCGGGGGACGCGCACAGCGCCGTGGTGGTCGATCCGCCCAGGGACATCGACCGGGTGATCGCGGCCGCCGCGCGGCGGGGCGTGCGCATCACACACGTCGCCGAGACGCACGTCCACAACGACTACGTGACCGGCGGTCTGGAGCTGGCCCGGCTCACGGGCGCCGTCTACCTGGTGCCGGCCGCCGCGCAGGTCGGGTTCGACCGGGTGCCGGTCGCCGACGGGGACCGTACGGAGATCACGGACGGTCTGGTGCTGCGCGCCCTGGCCACTCCCGGGCACACCCCGCACCACACCTCGTACGTCCTGGAGGAGAGCGGGCGCTCGGTGGCCGTGTTCACCGGGGGTTCCCTGCTGATCGGCACGGTGGGGCGGCCCGATCTGGTCGAGCCCCGGCTGACGGGGCGGCTGGCGCGGGCGCAGTACGACTCCGCGCAGCGGCTGGCCGCCGAACTGCCCGACGAGACGGCGGTGCTGCCCACCCACGGCTTCGGCAGCTTCTGCTCCGCCACACAGGCCGCGGGCGGGGCGACGACGACGATCGGGCGTGAGCGTGCCGTCAACGACGCCCTGGTGAAGGACGTCGACGCGTTCGTCGCCGACCTGCTCGCGGGGCTCGACGACGTCCCGGCGTACTACGCGCACATGGGTCCGGCGAACGCGCGGGGTCCCGCGCCGGTGGACCTGACGCCGCCGCGCCCGGCCGACGCCGAGGAGATCGCGGCGCGGCTCGCCGCCGGGGAGTGGGTGGTGGATCTGCGCAACCGGGTGGCGTTCGCCGAGGGGCATGTCGCCGGTTCGTTCAACTTCGAGGCGGAGGGGCAGCTCGCCACCTATCTGGCCTGGCTGCTGCCGTGGGGCAAGCCGGTCACGCTGCTCGCCGAGACTCCGGCCCAACTGGCCGACGCCCAACGGGAACTGGTGCGGGTCGGCATCGACCGGCCGGCCGCAGCCGCGACCGGCTCCCCCGCCGACTGGACCCGCCGGGGTGAGCGGCCGCGCTCCTTCCCGCGCGGCACCTTCGCCGAACTGGCCGCACAGGACCATGCGGTGGTCCTGGACGTGCGCCGCGACTCCGAGCGCGACGCCGGTCACCTAAGGGGCTCGGTGCACATACCGCTGCACCAGCTGCGCGACCGGCTCGCCGAGATACCCGACGGCACCGTGTGGGTGCACTGCGCCGGCGGCATGCGGGCCGCCATCGCCGCCTCACTGCTGGACGCTGCGGGACGCGACGTCGTCGCCGTCGACGACGGGTTCGCGGCGGCACAGGCCGCCGGGCTCCCCATGGCGCGCGTCACCGCGGCCGAGGCACACCGGCTGGCGGAGGCGGATTCCGTGCTCGTGGATGTGCGCGAGCCCGACGAGTGGGCCGCGGGGCACGCTCCGGGCGCCGTGCTGGCGCCGCTGTCCGCACTGACGTCGGGTGAGCTGCTGCCGCCGGTAGCGCAGGGCCGGTCGGTCGTCGCGATCTGCCGCTCCGGCAAGCGCTCCCGGGCGGCCGCCGCCCTGCTCACGGCGCGCGGCGCGGACGTCGTGGACGTCATCGGGGGGATGCGGGCCTGGGCCGAGGCGGGCCTTCCCGTGGTGGCGGAGTCGGGGGCGCACGGTGGTGTGTGAGGCCCACGGGAAGGCACGGGAGTCACTGGTCGCGCCCACCCCGGCCCTTCACCCCGGTCGCACCCGAGCCCTGCGCGCGGGCCGCCTCTCCGGGGCCCACGCCCCGGGCCACCTCGCCAGGTGCCACGCCCCGGGCCACCCCCGGTGAGCGCCCTGGTCCTCGGTCTGCTCGCCGGTGCCGTCACCGGGCTCGCGCTCGGGGCGCTGGGGGGTGGCGGCAGTGTGCTGGCCGTGCCCGCGTTGATGTATCTGCTCGGCTTCACGCCCGCCGCGGCCGCCACCGCGAGCCTGGTCGTCGTCGCCGTCACCTCACTGACCGCGCTCGTCGCGCACGCCCGCGAGGGCACGGTGCGCTGGCGGGCCGGGGCACTGTTCGCCGCGGCCGGCCTGGTGCCCGCCGCCGTCGGCGGGGCGGTGTCCGGACGGCTGCCTCCGGGAGTGCTGACCGGCGCGTTCGCGGTGATCGCCGCGGTCGCCGCGGTGCGTATGCTCCGGCCGTCCGCGGCCGTACGGCACGAGGAGGTGCCGGTGCGTTCCGGCCGGGTCGTCCGGGCCGGAGCGGGGCTGGGTGCGGTGACCGGGGTGCTCGGGGTGGGCGGCGGCTTTCTCGCCGTACCGGCGCTGGTGAACGTGGTGGGGCTGCGGATGCGGGCCGCCGTGGGCACGAGTCTGCTGGTCATCACCGTCAACTCGCTGGTGGCGCTGGCGGCCCGGGCGAGCTCGGCGGCGCCGGTCGACTGGACGGCCGTCGCGCCGTTCGCCGCGGCCGCGGTGCTCGGCGCCTGGGACGGCAAGCGCCTCGCCCAGAAGGTCTCCGGCGGCACGCTGCAGCGGATCTTCGCCTGCGCCCTGCTGGCGGTGGCGCTGTTCATGCTGGCCGACGCCGTCGTATGACGCCCGGGACGGTGCCGCCCGCGCCGACTACGCCAGCGACAGGAACAGCTTCTCCAGCCGTGCCTTCATCTGCTCCTTCGTCTCACCGTCCCGCTGCCCCCGCTCGGCGTCGGTGAGGCACTGCTGCAGCCCGGTCGCGATGATCGCGAACCCGGCCCGGTCCAGGGCCCGGGAGGCGGCGGCGAGCTGAGTGACGACGTCCTCGCAGTCACGGCCCTCCTCGATCATCTTGATCACTCCGGAGATCTGCCCCTGCGCCCGGCGCAGACGGTTCAGCACCGACTTGAGGTCATCGCCCTCGAACTGCAGCTCCACGATCACTCCTCTCCATACCCGTAGGGGTATTTTACCCCCTCCCCCGAAAGGATCTCACTCCCCATGAACCCACGGCTCAACTCCCCCGCCATCGACGCCGACGAGGCCCGCACCCGGCTGCCCGGGCTGACCGTCATCGACGTGCGCACGCCGGGCGAGTACGCCGCCGGGCATCTGCCCGAGGCCCTGAACATCCCCCTGCACCAGCTCGACAGGGCACTGCCCGCACTCCGGCAGCTGTCCGGCGAACTCCTGGTGGTCTGCACCTCCGGCGCCCGCTCGGCGAACGCGTGCCACACCCTCGCCGAGCACGACATCCGGGCCATGACCCTGACGGGCGGCACCCAGGACTGGGCGGGGCGCGGGCACCCGCTGGACCGGCCGGCGTCGGGCGGGCGCCCGGTGTGGGCGATGGAGCGCCAGGTGCGCCTCACCGCGGGCACGGTCGTCCTGGCCGGTCTGGCCCTCGGGCTGCTGCACCCGGCCTGGCAGTTGCTCTCCGCGGGGATCGCGAGCGGCCTGGTGTTTTCGGCGCTCACCAACACCTGCGGCATGGCCGCGCTGCTGTCGAAGCTGCCGCACAACCGCCCGCGCCCCGCCGACCTGGACGCGACCCTTGCCGCGCTGGCTCAGCGCGGGGCGGGGCGCCCCTCGGTCACCTGAGGAAGTCCCGGACGGCCCGGGCGAGCGCGGCCTCGTCCGGGCCGTCCGTGCCGTCCGCGCCGCCGAGGGCCAGCAGCCGGTGCGGCACGTGGACCAGCGTCTCGGCGACATGCCGGGCCGACAGTCCGGGCTGGCCGGGCTCGACGAGCACCACGTCGGCATGGTCGGCGGCCAGCACGGCCGTACGCAGGCCGACCTGGTCGAACGGCCGGACGGTGGCCGCGTAGAGCACGGTCAGGTCGAGCCCCGCCGTGGCCCGCAGCACGGGGTCGAGGGTGGCGCCGACCGCGGCGACCACGCCGTCCAGCCCTTCGCGGACCAGCTCGAAGCCCTCGGTCACACCGCGCGGTTCGGCGTTGGAGCCGCCGCAGACATGTACATACGCCCGCTCGCCGCGCCGTACGGCGTGCTCGATGGCGCGGCGGACCTCGACGGGGTGGCCGGGGACATGCACGGCCCAGCGGGGGTCGGTGGCGAAGCGGGTCAGCTCCTCGACGGCGCCGTAGCCGACGAGGACGGTGGCGGGCTTCGCGGGCGCGTGGGCGCGGGGTTCGGGAAGGGCTTCGGCGGCGGCCAGCAGCATGTCGGAGTTCATGGGGAATCCTCCCGGGGACGGGTTCATCGCACACGTCAAGAATTCGTTGAGAAAACGGTCCGGCACGAAGGCCTGACTGCCCCTCACATCCCCATTGAGTGCCCGTGGTTAAGCGCTTCACCGCCACACGCTTTAATCTTTAACAAGCCCTCAGGGTTATGGCTGTCTCTTTGCCCGATCCGGGCACATCGCTGGGTGAGTACGTGGGGCTCGGGTGCGTAGCGTGAAAAGCGCGCTTTCCGGCACACCCAGCGGAAGGGGAGTCCCGCCATGGCCGAAAGTGAAACGCATCCCGCCGCCCGCCCGTTGGTCCATCTGATCGCCGGTCCGACCGGGGTCGGCAAGAGCGCGGCGGCCACCGAGCTGGCCCGGGCGACCGGTGCCCCGATGGTCGTCGCGGACCGTCTGCAGTGCTTCACCGACCTGGCCACCACCAGCGCCCGCGCCGGGGCCGACGTACCCGGCGTGCACCGGCACTGGCTCGGCGACCGGACGTTCGCCGACGGCGACCTGCCCGCGGCCGAGGCGACGGACGCGCTGGTCGCGCTGGTGGAACGGCTGGCCTCCACGCACCCGCTGGTGATCGTCGAGGGTGGCTCGATCTCGCTGCTGCGGGAGCTGTGCGAGCGCCGGTCCGAGCTGTCCTGGCGGCTGACGGTCCGTCTGCTCCCGCTGCCCGCGCGCGACGAGTACGTCGCCGCCCTGACCCGCCGGGCCCAAGAGATGCTCACCCCGGGCGCCTGCGGTCCCGGCCTCCTCCATGAACTGGCCACGCTCTGGCGCGATCCGCGCCGACGGTTCCTGGCGGCCTCGGTCAACGGATTCGAGGCCGTTCTCGAATGCTGCGCGAAGTATTCCCTCGACGTCGGGAGCATCGACGAGCAACCCATCCCCGAGCATGTACTCGAACGGATCACAGCGCTGATCGCCGAACGGCACGCGGAGCACGGCTTTCTCCAGCATCGGGTGTTCGGCGAAATCTTCGAGGGTGCGGTCCCGGAATCGGTTCCGGGCTTCGGTGTGCTGGAGCGTGTGGCATGAACGGAACTCCGGTCGTGCAGGAAGCGGCCGTCGATTTCGGCCACATCGTCGATTCGCGTCCGCTCGGCGTCCGCACGGCCCCGTCCGCCGCGGCCGTCCAGGAAATCCTCCGCTTCACCGGTCCGCACGGGCTGCCGGTGTCCGCCCGCGGCGGCGGACAGGCGCTGTACGGGCAGGGGCAGGCGCACGGCGGTTACGTCGTCGACATGACCGCGCTGAACGAGGTGCGCTGTGTGCCGCGCGAGCGGACGCTGATCGCCGGGGCCGGTGCGACGTGGCGCGATGTCGTACGGGCCGCCCTCGCCGAGGGGCTCACGCCCCCGGTGCTGCCCGACCATCTCGGCGGCAGCGTCGGCGGGGTGCTGAGCACCGGCGGCTTCGGCGGCTCCAGCCACCGGCACGGGCTGGTCGCCGACCGGGTGCGGGAGGTGGAGGTCGTCACGGGCACCGGGGAGCATCTGACCTGCGCGCCCGACCGGCGTCCGGACCTGTTCCGCGCCGTCCTGGCGGGCCTCGGCCAGTGCGCGCTGATCGTCGGCGCCACCCTCGCCCTGGTGCCCGCCCCGGCCCGGGTGCGCCGCTACCGCCTCTACCACGACTCCCCCGCCACCTACCTCACCGACCAGCGGCGGCTGGCCCGCGACGCCCGCTTCAGCCATGTCACGGGGCAGGCGCGACCGGCACTCGGCGGCGGCTGGCAGTACATGATCGAGGCGGTCGCGCCGCACACCGACCCGCCGCGCTGCGGCCAACCGCCCGCTGACGACGAGCTGTTGGTCGGCGACCTCGACCACGACCGCGACACCGAGGAGATCGCGGACCTGTCGTACGCCGAGTATCTGCACCGCCTCGACCGCGACGAGCGTCTGCTGCGCGCCACGGGCGAGTGGCACCGCCCGCACCCCTGGCTCACGCTGCTGCTCCCCGAGCAGGCCGTGGCCTCCTTCGTCCCGGCCCTGCTCGCCGAGGACGCCCAGCGCGGTCTGCGCACCTGCGGAACGGTCCAGCTCCGCCCGCTGTCCGGCCGCGCCCTGCACGCCCCGCTGCTGCGCAGGCCCGCGGGCGAACTCCTCTGCCTGCTCTCCCTGATGCGCACGGCACCGCCCGACCGGCCGGGCGTCGTACGGCGGTTGGTGGCGGCCAACCGCGCACTGTACGAGCGGGCCACGGCCGTCGGCGGCGTCCTCCACCCGGTCTCGGCGCTGCCCATGACGCCCGACGACTGGCGCGCCCACTTCGGCCCCGACTGGCCGGAACTCGTCCGCGCCAAGGACCGCTACGACCCGCACCACATCCTGACCAGGGGGTACGGGCTGTGGGCCTGACCTCCGGAACCGGACCGGCCGAGGCGGACGCGACCGCAGGCATCTCCGTGAGCGCGGTGACGGTCTTCTGCGGCGCCTCTCCCGGCCGTCTCCCCGGTCATCTGCACACCGCCGCCGAGCTCGGGAGCGCCCTGGCCGGGGCGGGCGTGCGGCTGGTCTACGGCGGTGCCCGCACCGGTCTCATGGGCGCGGTCGCCGACGGTGCCCTGGCGGCCGGGGGCGCGGTGACCGGGGTCGTACCGCGCGCCCTGCTGCCGTACGAGATCACGCATACGGGGCTCACCGAGCTCCAGGTCGTCGCGGACATGCATGAGCGCAAGGCACGGATGGCCGAGCTGGGCGACGCCTTCGTGACGTTGCCGGGCGGTCTGGGCACGGCCGAGGAGCTGTTCGAGGCCCTGTCGTGGGCGCAGCTGGGCCTGCACCGCAAGGCGTGTCTGCTGCTCGACCTGTTCGGCTACTACCGTCCGCTGCTGGCCTTTCTGACGCACGCGCGTGACGAGGGTTTCCTGCGGGCCGGTGATCTGGAGCGGGTGCGGGTGTGCGAGTCGACGCATGAGGTCATGGCCCGGCTGTCCGGGGTGGAAACCGAGGAGCCCCGCGGGGCGGTGCCGACGTAGCCTGAGGCTCCGCCCGACTCCCGAGGAGCGCCGTGAGCACAGCCCAGACGCCGACCGCCCAGCCCTCGTGGCGGTTGCTGCTCGGATATGTACGGCCGCATCGATGGGCGCTGCTGGTGGGCGCCGTACTGTCGCTCGTCACCGGCGCCACCGGGCTGCTCCTCCCCTTGGTCGCGCGCGGACTGATCGACGACCTGTCCCATGACCGGGCCATCACCGGTGCGCTGCTGCTCATGTCCGGGCTGGTCGTGGCCAACGCGGCGGTGGGCGCGCTGGGCTCGTACGTGCTGCGGCGCACCGCCGAGTCGGTGGTGCTCGGCGCGCGGCGGGCCCTGTCGTCGTATCTGCTGCGGCTGCGCATCACCGCCGTGGACCGCAGCGAACCGGGCGATCTGATGGCCCGTATCACCTCGGACACCACCCTGCTGCGCGAGGTCACCACCGACTCGCTGGTGGGCCTCGGCACGGGCGGGCTCACGCTGGTCGCGACGGTCGTGATGATGGGTCTGGTGGAGCCGGTGCTGCTGCTGGTCACGCTCGCCGTGATCCTGGCCGCCGGAACGGTCCTCGGCGTGATCGTGCCGCGCATCAACCGGGCCAGCCGTCAGGCGCAGGACGCGGTCGGGGTGATGGGGGCCTCGCTGGAGCGGATACTGGGCGCGCTGCGCACCGTGAAGGCGTCCGGGGCCGAGCACCGGGAGGAGCGGACCCTGCACGACGCCGCCGAGGAGTCGTGGCGGCAGAGCGTGCGGGCCGCCAAGTGGTCGGCCGCCGCGGGCAACACGGCCGGGCTCGCCATGCAGATCGCCTTCATCACGGTGCTCGCGGTGGGCGGGGCGCGGGTGGCGACCGGGGCGATCGACGTCGGCACGCTGGTCGCCTTCCTGCTGTACGTCTTCTATCTGATGTCGCCGATCCAGCAGGTCGTGGGAGCGATCACGCAGTACCAGACGGGTTCGGCGGCGCTCGCCCGGATCCAGGAGGCGCTGCGGCTGCCCGCCGAACCGGCCGCCGCGCCCGCGCCGTTGCCCACTGCCGGGGCGGAGCCCGCCGCGCTGGCCTTCGCCGACGTCCGCTTCCGCTACGCCGACGACCTGCCGTACGTCCACCACGGCGTGACGTTCGCCGTGCCCGCGCAGGGCATGACCGCGTTCGTGGGCCCGTCGGGTGCGGGCAAGACCACCGTCTTCTCCTTGATCGAGCGCTTCTACGACCCCGAGGCCGGGACCATCACCCTCGACGGGCGGGACCTGGCGGACTGGGATCTCCCCCAACTGCGGTCCGCCATCGGCTATGTGGAGCAGGACGCGCCGGTCCTGTCGGGTTCGCTGCGGGACAACCTGCTGCTGGGCAACCCCGACGCGGACGACGACGCCGTCACCCGCGTGCTCAAGACGACCCGCCTCGACGGCCTGGTCGCCCGGCTGCCCGGTGGTGTGGACACGCTCGTCGGGCACCGCGGCACCAAGCTGTCCGGCGGGGAGCGGCAGCGCGTCGCGATCGCCCGAGCCCTGCTGCGCCGCCCCCGGCTGCTGCTGCTCGACGAGGCCACCTCGCAGCTGGACGCGGTGAACGAGGCGGCGCTGCGGGACACCGTCGCCGATGTCGCCCGTACGACCACGGTGCTGGTCGTCGCGCACCGGCTGTCGACGGTGACGATGGCGGACCGGATCGTGGTGATGGACGCGGGACAGGTGCGCGCGGTGGGAACCCATCGCGAACTCGTGGCCGAGGACCCGCTCTACGCGGAGCTGGCGGCGACGCAGTTCCTGGCGACGGCCGAGTGAGCCGAGCCGTCACCGGCCCTCGCACCCGCTCGACCGCCTCGGCTGCCCCGGTGACCCCGGCCGTCCGGACCGTCTCGGTCGTCTCAGCCCTGGAGCCTGCGCAGCCGCTCCGCGTCGCAGGTGCGGGGGCAGGTGGCGCACGCCTCGTCCGGGCGGATCGTGTAGTACATGCAGCAGCCGGCGCGGGTGCGGGTCGGGTGCCGGCGGCCGTCGTCCGTGGTGAGGTGACGGAAGTCGGCGCCGCTCGGGTACGGGGCCACCGCGGTCGGCAGCAGTCGGGTCGCCGCCCGCACGGCCTCGTCCTCGCGGCCCAGCGTGCGGCCGAGGTACCAGATGCCGGAGACCAGGTCGTCGGAGACCATGCCCCACAGGGCCCGTGAGCCACGGCGCGCGACGGGGCCCATGGCCTCCAGCAGCGGACTCATGTGATCGGCGACGGCGGCCCTCAACTCGGCGCGCAGAGCCTCTTCATGAGGGACCGTCAATACACCGGGCAGGGCGGCCGCCGGATCGTCGGCCAGGCAGGCGAGGTCGCTGCCGGGCGTCACGGTGAACTCGGCCGTGGCGAGGTCCAGTCGCAGGTCCTCGGGCCGGATCCGGGGCACTCGGCGTTCGAGGTACCAGGCGCCGCTCATGAGCAGCGAGACCGACCAGGCGTAGTCGTGCAGCGCGCGCGAGGCGGCGACATGACGGCGCACGACGGTCCCGTAGCGATCGTGAATCCGGGCCGCCTCCGCCGCCACGAAGGCGTCGAGCACGGCCTCGTCCTTCACCAGTTCCGCTGCCGACACCCCATCCCGCGGGCCCCGGGCACCGGGCTCGGCGACCCGCACGGACAGGACGTCGCAGAGGTCGGTGAGCCGTGCATAGACATCACCGAGCGTATGCGCGACGGCGCCGGTCGACGGTGTCGTCGGGGCCACGGACATCGGTGCTCCTGTGCGAAGGTTTCAGCGAATGCAGGCTAGGTAAGGCTTACCTTACACTCACGATCAGGCTCAGAATGCCAGGCAGACACGCCGCGGGTGATCATCTATCGCACACATCACAGTGAACCCACAGCAGTTGAAACATAAAGGAAGCCTAACCTAAGCTCACGGCTTGTGACTGCGACCCAACGGGGCGCACCGACCGGTGTGTCCTTCCGTGCCTTCAGGCACATACCGCTCTTCCTCGCCGGACTCGCCGCCCTCGTGCTCTGCACCGCGCTGAGCCTCGCCCTCGGCGCCCGCCCGGTGCCGCTGGGCACGGTGGCCGACGCGCTGTTCGGCAACGCTCACGGACGCGAAGCCCTCGTGGTGACCGGGCTGCGCCTGCCGAGGACCGTCATCGGGCTCGCGGTCGGCGCCGCACTCGGGGTCGCCGGGGCCGTCGCCCAGGGCATCACCCGCAATCCGCTCGCCTCGCCGACGACGCTCGGCATCAACGCGGGCGCCGGTTTCGCGGTCGTCGTCGCCATCTTCGCGCTCAAGCTCAACAGCCCCGCCCAGTACGTGTGGTTCGCGTTCGCCGGTGCGGCCGGCGCCGCCCTGTTCGCGCAGGCGCTCGCCCGGCGCGCCGGGGACATCGACGCCGTACGGCTGGCGCTCGGCGGCACCGTCCTCCAACTCGTGCTGCTGTCCTGGACGTCGGCGGTGATGCTGATGAACCAGCGCACCCTGGACGAGGCCCGCTTCTGGCTGGCCGGGTCGCTCTCCGGCCGCACCCTCGACGTGCTGTGGCCGGTCCTGCCGACCCTGTTGCTCGGTCTGGTCGTCGCGCTGGCCGTCTCCCCCGCCCTCAACGCCCTTGCCCTGGGCGACGATTCGGCCCAGGCGCTCGGCGTTCCGGTGGCCCGGATCCGGCTGGCGGGCGGCATCGCGGTCGTCCTGCTCGCCGGGTCGGCGGTCGCGGTCGCCGGTCCGGTCGCCTTCGTCGGGCTCGCCGCCCCCCATCTCGTACGGCCGCTGCTCGGCGGCGACCACCGGCTGCTGGTGCCCGGCTGTCTGATCGCCGGTCCCCTGCTGCTGCTCGCGGCCGATGTACTCGGGCGGATGGTGATCCGTCCCTCGGAGCTGGAGGTCGGCATCGTCACCGCGTTCCTGGGCGCGCCGCTGCTGGCGCTGCTGGCCCGGAGGGTGGCCCGATGAGCGCCGCGGTCGTCTCCGTACAGGCCAAGTCCACGGCCCGGGCCCGGGTCCGGCGCCGCGTCCTGCTGTTCGCCGCGGCCGGTCTGGCCCTGCTGTTCATGCTGCTCACCGTGTCCCTGACGACGGGTGAGATCCCGATGCCCGCGACCACGGCGCTGCGTGCGCTGGTCGGGCTCGGCGATCCGGGCGACGTGCTGGTGATCCAGCAGTTCCGGGCGCCCCGGTCGGTGGCCGCGATCGTCGCCGGTGCCGGGCTGGGTGCGGCGGGCTGTGTGCTGCAGCGGCTGTTCCGCAATCCGCTCGCCTCGCCGGACGTCATGGGCATCGCGGGCGGTGCCTCCCTCGGGGCGGTCGCGCTGATCGCCGCCGGGGCCTCCCAGTCGCTGATCCCGCTCGGGGCCGTCGGCGGCGGGCTGCTCGCGGCCCTGCTGCTGGGTGTGTTCGCCTGGGGCTCCGGGCTCGCGGTGACCCGGCTTGTGCTCACCGGCCTCGCCGTACAGGCCGGACTCGCCGCCGCCGTGAACCTGATGATCGTGCGCTTCCCGGCCGAGCTCGCCGGATCCGCGCTGCAGTGGACCACCGGTTCGGTGTACGGGCGGACCTGGACCGAGGTGTGGGGAGCGGGCGGCGCCATGGTGCCGGCGCTCGCCGCCGCGCTGGTGATGAACCGTCAGCTGGCCGTGCTCGACCTCGGGGACGACTCGGCGGGCGCGCTCGGGCTGCGTACCTCCCGGGCCCGGCTCCAACTGCTCGTCCTCGCGGTCGTGTTGGCCTCGCTGGCGGCGGCGCTCGCCGGGCCGGTGACGTTCGTGGCGCTGGCCGTGCCGCATGTGGTGCGGTTCGTCACCGGGCCGCCGACCGCCGCGTCGCTGGCGTTGGCCGGGCTCACCGGGGCGGTGCTGCTGCTCGCCTCCGACCTGGTCGTGCAGCACCTGCTGCCGATCGAGGGGCTGCCGGTCGGAGCGGTTACGGCCACGCTGGGTGCGCCCTGGCTGCTGGTGCTGATGCTTCGGCAGAGCTCGCCCGTTCAAAGGAGCCGCGGATGACGGTGCGCTCCTCGGGGGGTGCCGCGATCGGTCGTCTGGCGGGTGCGGCGCCGTCGTGGCTTGTCGCGCAGTTCCCCGCGCCCCTTAACGGCATGACCGAACCGCAGATGACTTCGCCCCGTCAGCTTTGCGCCCCGCACAAAACCCGCCCCCGGCCCTCAAGAACCGCGCATGTCCCCGACCGCCCCCAGAAGCCGCACATGCCCCTCACCGGCCCCAGGAGCCGCCCATGACCGCCACCGCCAACCAGCTCTCCACCCAGGGGCTCGATCTGCGCTACGGCGACCGGACCGTGGTCGGTGGGCTTGATCTGACGCTGCCGGGCGGTGCCGTCACGGCCATCGTCGGGCCCAACGCCTGTGGGAAGTCGACCCTGTTGCGGGGGCTGAGCCGGCTTCTCGCCCCGGCCGCCGGGACCGTCACGCTCGACGGGGCCGACATCCACCGGATGTCCGCGCGGACGCTGGCCCGCCGTATGGGTCTGCTTCCGCAGCAGCCGGTCACTCCGGAGGCGATCACCGTCGAAGCGCTGGTACGCCTCGGCCGGTACCCGCACCAGCGGCTGCTGAGCCCCTGGTCCGCCGCCGACCAGAAGGCCGTGGACGAGGCCCTGGAGCGCACCGGCACGGCGGCCCTGCGCGACCAGGCCGTGGACCAGCTGTCGGGCGGTCAGCGGCAGCGCGCCTGGATCGCGCTGGCGTTGGCGCAGGACACCGAGCTGCTGCTGCTCGACGAGCCCACCACCTTCCTCGATCTGCGGCACCAGCTCGACGTCCTCGACCTGGTCGCCGCCCTGCACGCCGAGGCGGGCCGCACCGTGGTGATGGTGCTGCACGACCTCGGACAGGCCGCCCGCTACGCGGACCACATGGTGGTCCTCAAGGACGGCCGCCTCGCCGCCGCCGGCGCCCCGGCCGACGTCCTCGACGCGGAGCTGGTCAAGTCCGTGTTCGACGTCGACTGCCGGGTGATTCCCGACCCGGAGACCGGCACCCCGCTGGTCGTCCCCAAGAGCAGCGCGGTGCGGCACACCGCCGCGACCGCCTGATCCGTCCCCACTCACAGAAAGACCCCCCATGTTCAACCGATCTCCCCTGCGCGGAATCGGCCGGCTGATCGCCGTGCTGCTCGCCGTCGTGCTCGGTACTGCCGTCCTGGCCGCCTGTGGCGGCGAGGACTCCGCCAAGGACGGTGACACGGCCCAGGCCGCCAAGAACGGCTCCGCCTTCCCGCGCACCCTCAAGACCGTGATGGGCGACGTGAAGATCCAGTCCCAGCCGAAGCGGGTCGTCGTGCTCGACACCGGTGAGCTGGACGACGTCACCCTGCTCGGCATCGACCCGGTCGGCGCGGTCGCCCCGCACTTCAAGACCTCGGGCGGCTTCCCGACCTACCTGGACGGCGAGTTGAAGGACACCGTCGACGTCGGCCCGCTGCTGGAGCCCAACCTGGAGAAGATCGCCTCGCTCAAGCCCGATCTGATCCTGTCGTCCAAGGTCCGGCACGAGAAGGTCTACGACAAGCTCAGCGCGATCGCCCCGACCGTGTTCACCGAGACCACCGGCGGTGTCTGGAAGGAGAACCTCAAGGTCCACGCCGAGGCGCTGGGCCTGGAGAAGGAGGCCGCGGCCAAGCTGACGGAGTACGAGACGCAGGCCAAGGCGCTCGGTGAGGCCGTCAAGAAGAAGGACGGCGGCAAGATGCCGACGGCGTCCGTGGTCCGCTTCATCGCCGGTCCGACCCGCCTGTACCAGTCCAACTCCTACAGCGGTGTCGTGCTGGACGACATCGGCTTCCAGCGCCCGAAGTCGCAGGTCTCGACCGACCCCGAGGTCACGATGAAGGACGTCAGCCCCGAGGAGATCGACCAGGCCGACGCCGACCTGGTCTTCGTCACCGCGGCCGACGCCGAGGACAAGACCCAGAAGAAGCAGGTCGTCTCCAACCCGGTCTGGAAGAGCCTGCCGGCGGTGAAGGACGGCAAGGTCTTCGAGGTCCCGGACGAGACGTGGATGTCCGGTATCGGTGTCCAGGCCGCCGAGGAGATGCTCAAGGACGTGGCGAAGGCCACCGGCGTGGAGCTCCCGGCGAAGTAGCTGCCGCTCACCTCTCGGGGCGGGCCGTGCCCGACCGGTCCGGTCCGCCCCAACCCCCCACCCGCCAGCGGAAGTTGTCTGTCTGCCATGCGCCTGTATCTGCTCGCCCTCAACCCGACCGACGCCGTCACCGAGGGCTTCCTGCCCGCCGCCGCCCGCCTGGGCCTGGACGTCACCGTCCTCACCGACCAGCCCGACGCGCACCGCCGCGCCCACCCGGACATCGAGGTCCTGGAGTGCGACGTGCGGGACTTCCGGGCCGTGATCACCCGCATCTCGACGCATCACAAGCCGGACGCCGTCTTCACCAACAGCGACCACCTGCAGACCCAGGCCGCCCTGGCCGCCGCCTACTTCGAACTCCCCGGCAAGGACTGGCGGGCCACCCTGCGCTGCAAGGACAAGGCCGAGATGCGCCGCCGTCTCGCCGCGGCCGGCGTGGACACGGTGTGGTCCGCCGAGCTCACCGAACCGGTCGCGCCCGCCGGCACCCCGTACCCCTGTGTACTCAAGCCGCGTGAGGGCGTGGCCAGCGAGGACGTCGTCCTCGTCGAGGGGGCCGAGGAACTCGTGGCCCACGCCAAGGAGATCCTGGAGCGCCGCCCGGATGCCGTACTCGTCGTCGAGGAGTACCTCCCCGGCGAGCTGTACACCCTGGAGACCCTCGGCGACGGGCACGTCCGCCATGTGCTGGGCGGCTTCCACACCGAGCTGTCGCCGCCGCCGTACTTCATCGAGGAACGCCTCACCTTCGTCCCCGCCCACCCCGAGCCGGTCGTCGCGCAGGTCCTGGCGCAGCTGGACGCGCTGGGCGTCGGGTTCGGCGCGTGTCACACCGAGTTCGTGGTGCACGACGGGCGGGCGCGGATCATCGAGGTCAACTACCGTGCCATCGGCGACCAGTGCGATCTGCTGCTGGCCCGGCTGCTTCGGATCCCGCTCTTCGAGCACATCCTGCGCACCCATCTGGGCAAGCCGCTCCCGGCCGACCTGGGCGCCCGCCGCGACGGCGCGGCACGCCTGGAGTACCCGTGCGCCGACCGCGCGGGCACGCTGGTGGGCGCCCCCGCCGCGGCCGATCTGGACGTCGACGGTGTGCATCTGACGTACCGTCCGCTGCGGGTGGTGGGCGAGCGGCACGAGCTGTACATGACCAACCGGGACTATCTCGGGGTGCTGCGCGCCACCGGCACCGACCAGCGCACGGTGGACCGGGCGGTGGCGGCCTTCCTGGCCGAACGGCAGTGGGAGATCCAGCCGTGACCGCCCCCGTCGTGCCGGACACCTGCGAGGCGGAGCTGCTCAGCCGTGTGCTGAGCGCCCTGCTGCGCGAGGACGTCGTCGGGCTGCGCACCCGCAGCGCGCCGGTACGCCGACCCGACGGCACCTGGCTGCGGCTGCCCACGCCCGACGGCGACGCGCTGCTGCTGCCCGTCGAGGAGGACGGCTACCAGTGCGAGTACGCCGCCCGGCTGCCGCTGCTCGTGCGTGAGACGGACGGGACCGGGCTGACGTCGTACGACACCGTGCTCGGGACGCTGCGTGAGCTGGCCGAGCCCGTGGACCGGGACGGCTTCGACGCGTTCGCCGAGGAGTGCCGGCAGACGCTGGCGACCGTACGGCTGCATGCGGCGACGCGGGCGGAGGTCCTGGAGTCGCTCGCGCCGGGGACCGGTGTCGGCGGCAGTCTGGTGTACGACACGCTCGCCGCCCGACTCGACCACCCCGTCTACCCGACCGCGCGCGGCCGCTCCGGGCTGACCGAGGAGCAACTGCGGGCGTACGCCCCGGAGTTCCACCCGCGTTTCGTGCTGCGCTGGCTCGCCCTGCCCCGGGAGACGGTCACCCTGACCGGCACGCTCCCGGAGATCTGGCCCACTCCGGCGACGCTGGGTCTGGACGGGTTGCGGGACACTCATGTGGCCCTGCCCGTCCACCCGTTGACGGTCGCGGCCCTGTCGGCGGCCGGCCTTCCGGACGGCGCCGTACTCGCCGACGGTACGTGGCTGGACGTCATACCGACCCTGTCGATGCGTACCGTCGCCACGGTCGCGGATCCGGCCCTCCATCTCAAACTGCCCCTCGCCACCGCGACGTTGGGCCTGCGCAACAAGCGGACCGTCAAGCCCGGCACCCTGGTCGACGGCGCGGCGGGGCAGCGGCTGCTGGAGGCGGTGATCGACCGTGAGCCCCGCTTCCGGGACACGATCCTGCACGCCGACGAGACGACGTACGCCCACGCCGGTCATGAGCTGCTGGCGGTCCTGTGCCGCCGCTACCCGGCCGGGCTCGACGACGCGACCGTCGTTCCGCTGGCGGCGCTCCTCGCCGAGGCGCCCGACGGACGGCTGGTCGTGGAGCAGTTGGCCGACCGCTTCCACGGCGGTGATCCGCTCGCCCTGCTGGACGCCTGTCTGACGCTGCTGTTCGACTGGCAGACCACGCTGTTCGGGTACGGCATCGCGCTGGAGTCGCACCAGCAGAACATCTCAGTGGTGCTGCGGCCGGGCGAGGTACGGCTGCTGTTCAAGGACAACGACGGGCCGCGCATCAACGCCGAGCGGCTGTCCGCCCTGCTGCCCGGGCCGTGGGGCTTCGACGACGCACGGATCTTCGGCACGGACGACGCGGCGGTGGCGGACGTGTTCGCGACCATCACCGTCCATCTGTGCGCGGGGTCCTACGCGTTCGGGCTGCCGAAGCATCGCGCGGCCCTCCTGGACCTGATCCGCGACCGGCTCTCGGAGGCCGTGGACCGGCTCGGCGGCGACGCCGGTGCCGTGCTGCGCGCCCGCGTCCTGGACGCGCCGCGGCTGCCGGTGAAGACGATGGTGACGGCCGGGACGCTGCTGTCCAAGGAGCGCTCGGGCGCGGCCGACATCAACAAGCACTACACGACCGGCCCCAACTACCTGCTGCCCGGCGGTGGTCCGGCATGAGCGCACAGGCGCTGCGCATACCGCGCACCGGGTTCGGGCGCGGGCAGGTGCAGGCGGTGGCCGGCTGCTACTTCGTGGCGTCGTTCGCGGCGCTGGGGCTGCCGCCGTATCTCACCGAGATCCTGCCGGAGCTGGGCGACCGCCAGGCCCGCTGGGCGGGGGTGCTCTACATCGTACCGACCGTCTTCGGCGCGCTCGGCGCCCCGCTGTGGGGGCGGCTCGCGGACCGGTTCGGCCGTAAACGGCTGCTGCTGCGCGCCCAGTTGGGGCTCGCCGTGTCCTTCCTGCTCGCCGGCTGGGCGGACTCGATGGCCACGTTCACGGTGGCGCTGGTGCTGCAGGGCATCCTGGGCGGCACGTTCGCCGCGTCCAACGGCTATCTGGGCGCAGCCCTGGAGGGCCCCGCTCTGTCCAGGGCGCTCACCCTGATGCAGGGCAGCGCGCGGGCGGCACTGGTCGTCGCACCGATAGTGGTCGGTTCGCTGTCGGGCTGGCTGTCCCCGCACCGCCAGTACGCGCTGCTCGCCGTACTGCCGCTGACGGCCGCCCTGCTGCTGGCGGCGCTGCCCGAACCGGAGCCCGCCGAGCGGCCGAAGGCCGAGCCGGAAACGGTCGACGAAGTGGTTCCGGTGGTCTCGCTGAAGGTGCTGTACGCCATGGAGTTCGCCTTCGTGTTCTCCACGGTCATCTCCTTCCCGTATCTGATCCAGCTCGTGGACGACCGGGTCCCGGGGACCTCGTCGGCACTGTCCGGTGTGCTCTTCGCCCTGCCCCACCTGGTCTATCTGGTGGCGGCGCTGGCGGTGCACGCCGCCTTCCGGGACCGGCCGCGGGCCGGGATCGCACTCGGCTTCACCTGTATCGCGCTCGGACTCGCCGGACACGGCGTCGCCGGTTCGCTGACCTCGCTGATCGCGGTGCGACTGCTGCTGGGCGTGGGACTCACCCTGGGCCTGGTGTGCCTGTCGGTGCTGGCCGCCGACTGCGCCAGGGGCCGTGCGCCGGGCGGCATGTTCGGTTCGCTCGAATTCTTCTCCAAGGCCGGCGCGGTCGCCGCCGGTCTGGCCGCGGCGGCGGGCAGCGCCCGCTTCGGACCGGACGCACCCGTGCTCATAGGCGGCGCCGCTGCCGCCGTCACCGTGTTCGCGACCCTCCTCCCCACACTGAACCACCGCACCCGCCGGAGCCGCTGATGCCCTCCCTGACCGACTCGCTCGGCAGCGCCCCCCAGCTCTCGACCCCGCCCGAGCAGGGCGGCACCCCGAACGCCCTCGCGAACCTGCCCACCGCCGACGAGGCCGTGGCCCACACCCTCCTCAACTGCCTGCTGCGCGAGGTGTCCGGCCCCGAGCACCAGACCGTGGTCACCGACGGCCGACTGCTGCTGCGTCTGCCGCGGCGCGGGGTCCTGCTCCGTGTCTCACTGCGCCGGACCTCGCTGCTGGGGGCACACCGGTTCACCGGGCCGGTGAGCGAACAGCGCGACGGCGGCTGGAGCGAGGTCGACTGGCGGCGCCTCGCCGAGTACACGCACGACGAACTGTCGCTGCGGACGGGCGTGCGCAACGAGGAGTTCCTGGAGCAGATCGCGTCCAGCCACGAGGCCGTGGCGACCTCGCTGGCGGCCATGCGAGCGGCCTCGGACCCGGCATCGCCTTCGGCCTCGGCCGCAGCCTCGGCCGCGGGTGACCGGCTCTCCGCCTACCTCTCCTCCGAGCAGTCCCTCCTCTTCGGCCACCGCTTCCACCCCACGCCCAAGGCCCGCACCGGCGATCCGCGCGCCTGGTCCGCGTACGCCCCGGAGGTCGGCGCCTCCTTCCCGCTGCGGCATCTCGCCGTGCGCGCCCACCTCGTCGCCGAGGAACACGCCGATCCGTCGGCCCTGCACGGACTGGACGGCCAGCGCACGGACGTCCCCGAGGGCTACCGGCTGCTCCCCGCGCACCCCTGGCAGTACGAGACGCTCAGCGAGCACCCGCTGCTGCGCGCCGCCCTCGACGGCGGCGACGTCATCGACCTCGGCCCGGGCGGGCGCCCCTTCGCCGCCACCGCGTCGGTGCGCACCCTGTACGACGGTGAGAGCTTCCTGAAGTTCAGCCTGAACGTGCGGATCACCAACTGCCTGCGCAAGAACAGCAGTTACGAGCTGTCGGGCGCCGTCGCACTCACCCACGTTTTGGCCCCGGCCCTTGCCGATCTGGCCGAACGCTTCCCCGGCAGCGCGGTGCTGCGCGAGCCCGCCTACCGCACGCTGGCCCTGCCCGGCCCGGACGGGACGCCGGACCGCGCGCTGTTCGAGGGCTTCGGCGTCATCGTCCGCGAGGGCCTGCCGCAGCGTCTCGCGCCGGGCACCACTCCCCTGCTGGCGGCCGCCGTCGCCGACGAGTACCCGACCGGCGCCGCCCACATCTCCCGGCTCCTGGACGGCGCCGACGAGCAGAGCGCCCTGGACTGGTGGTCGGCGTATCTCGACCTCCTCCTTCCGCCCGTCCTCGCCGCGTACTTCGACCACGGCCTCGTCCTGGAACCCCACCTCCAGAACGTTCTGATCTGCGTCGACGACGACGGCAGGCCCGCCCAGGTCCTCTTCCGCGACCTGGAGGGCACCAAGCTGGTCCCCGACCACCACGCCGACACGCTCGCCGCGCTGCCGCCCGAGGTCGCGGCACCGATGACGTACGACGCCCAGCGCGGCTGGGACCGGGTCGTCTACTGCCTGCTGGTCAATCACGTGGCCGAACTGCTCGCCGCCCTCGCCGACCTGCACCCCGGCGCGGAGGCCGCGCTCTGGGCACGGGTGCGCACCACGCTGGAGTCGTACAGCGAGCGGTTCGGCTGCCCGCCCCGGATGGCGGCCCTGCTCGCCGGGGTACCGCTGCCCGCCAAGGCCAACCTGCTCACCCGCTGGGAGCGCAAGGCCGACCGCGAGGCCGGCTACGTCCGGCTGCCGTCCCCGCTCGCCGAGGACGTCCTGGGCGGCGGCCTGACCAGGGCCCAGGCCCTGCGTGACACGACCGGAGGCACCCGATGACCGAGCCGACACCCGCGGTCCGCGAACGCGCACTGTCCCTTCCTTCCGCCGAACTCCCCGCGTACATCTACGACTTGGCGGCTCTACGCGACCACGCCGCCGAGGTGCGGGCCGCACTGCCCTCGCGCGTCGAGCTGTACTACGCCGCGAAGGCCAACCCGGAGCCGGAGATCCTCGCCGCGCTCGGCCCCTACGTCGACGGCTACGAGGTCTCCTCCGGCGGCGAACTCGCCCACGTCGCCAAGGCGGTACCGGGCCGTCCGCTCGCCTTCGGCGGTCCCGGCAAGACGCCGGACGAGGTGACGGCCGCACTGGAGACGGGAGTCGAGCGCTTCCACGTGGAGAGCGCGTACGAGCTGCGCATGCTGGCCGAGTCGGCGCGTCGGGTGGCGCCGGACCGGCGGGTCGCGGTGCTGCCGCGGGTCAACCTGCCGGTGGCGGATGGGTCGTTGGCGGGCAGCTCGCTGGCGATGGGAGGGCGTCCGACGCCCTTCGGGATGGACCCGGCGCAGGCCGCCGAGGTGGTGCGCGCCCTCACGGACGGGACGTATCCGCAGCTCGAACTGCGGGGCATCCACGCCCACTTGGCCAGCGGCCTGGAGGCGGCCGAGCAGGTCGCGGTGGCGGAGTCGATCGTGGCCTGGGCTACGGGCCTCGGTGTGCCGCTCGCCGAGGTGAACGTCGGCGGCGGTATGCACGTCGACTACGGCACCCCGGAGCGCCGCTTCGACTGGGCGGCGTACGGCCGCGGGCTGGCCCGTCTGAGCGAGGAGCACCCGGAGCTGACCCTGCGGATCGAGCCGGGCCGGGCGCTGACGGCGTACTGCGGCTGGTACGCCACCGAGGTGCTGGACGTGAAGCACAGCCACGGCGAGGGGTTCGCCGTGGTGCGGGGCGGCACCCACCATCTGCGGACCCCGGCGACGAAGGGCCACGACCAGCCCTGTTCCGTACTGCCGGTCGACGCCTGGCCGCACCCCTGGCCGCGCCCGGTCGCGGCCGGCGAGCAGGTCACGCTGGCCGGTCAGCTGTGCACCCCCAAGGATGTGCTGGCCCGCCGGGTGCCGGCGTCCGGGCTCAGGGCCGGGGACCGGGTGCTGTTCGCGCTCGCGGGCGCTTATGCGTGGAACATCTCCCACCACGACTTCCTGATGCACCCGAGGCCGGGCTTCCACTTCCTGTCGGCGCCCGCCGACTCCGCCGGGTAGGGAACAGATCACTCTCGGCACACACGAAGGGCCGCCCGGCACGATCCGGGCGGCCCTTGCGGTGCGTCGGGGTCTATCGGCGGCCCAGCGGCGCCGGAGCCAGCCCCTTGATCTGGTTGAGCGGGCCGCCCAACTGCTGCGACACCCGCGGGACCCGGTGCTTGTGCTGCTCGGGGATACCGGTCTGGGCGAGCTGGTCGAGCGTGGTGATCGGGTTCAGCCGGGCGCCCGCGGTCCGGGTGTCCACGGGGTGCGCGTTCGCGAGCGGGGCGGCGAGGCCGGTGAGACCGGCAGCCAGACCAACGGCGGCTGCGATACGTCGTGTTGAGATCATGCCTTCAGCAACGCGGGCGGGCCGCCGCCGGACACGGCCGCCCGGCGGCGCTCACCCGTCAGGCCCAGTGGCCCCACTGCGCTTGCCGAGTCCGGCGGGGCGGAGGAGGCTCTTCAGGAGAGGTCCTCGCGGCCGTCTCCCGTCCTGCCGCGGGCCTCGGAGGAGGTCACCATGGGCACCGCCACTAGCCCCTCGTTCGACACCGAGACACTGCGCCGGGGCATCGAAGGACACACCCCGGAGACACTTCTGTCGCTGTACGCGGACGACGCGGAACTGCGTGTCGTGAACCGCAACGCCCAGCCCAGCCATCCCAAGGTGCTGCACGGCCGGAACGAGATCGCCGAGATGCTCCTCGACGTCTACAGCCGCGACATGACGCACAAACTGGAGGGGTGCGTCATCCAGGGGGACCGCGCGGCCTACAGCGAGTCCTGTCAGTACTCGGACGGGGTGCGCGTCCTGTCCGAGTCGATGATCACGCTGCGCGACGGCAAGATATCCCGGCAGATCTTGATCGAGGCATGGGACGAGTAGGAAAGGACCGGCCGAAGGTCCAGGCCACCTGTCGGCTGACCTGGACCTTCTCCATGATCAAGGCGTTCTCAGCGTCGTGACGAGGTCGCGGGGCAGTCCGTGGGTGTCATGGAGGTAGTGGTAGTCCTCGTCGCTCAACGGGCCCTCGAACTCCGGCCTCCCGAGCACCCGCCGCCCCCGTTCCAGGAGCCTGCCGAACCGCCGTTCCTCGTCCAGGAGCACCTCGCGCACCAGCCCTGTCCCGCGGGACTGACGGAAGTGGTCCAGCGTGTGCCGGAGGACCTCCTCGGGCAGGTCGGAGAGGGTGCGGGAGGGATCGTCGCGCCACAGGGTGGTGAGGGCGCGGCGGATCAGCCGGCGCAGGACGTAGCCGCGTCCGGTGTTGGTGGGCCGTACGCCGTCGCCGATGACGACGATGGCGGACCGCAGGTGGTCGCAGACGAGTCGCCGTGACCTGCCGTCCAGGTCCCACAGTGGCGGCAGGATCCTCGTCCAGGGTTCGAAGAGGTCGCTGTCGTAGACGGAGTCGTGGCCCTGCAGAACGGTCACGAGCCGCTCCAGTCCCATGCCGGTGTCGACATTGGGCTGCCGGAGGGGCTGCAGGCCGCCGTCCCCGAGCCGGCGATGGCGCATGCTCACGTGGTTCCACACCTCCACCCACCTGGGGTCGGTGGTGGGAGTGCCCTGGGGTGGGGTGCCCGGGCCGCCGGTCCAGACGAAGATCTCGGAATCGGGGCCGCAGAGGCCGACGGGGCCGTGGGACCACCAGTTCTCGTCCCGGGTCGGCTCGACGGGCAGCCCCAACTCCCGCCAGGTGCGCAGGGATTCCCTGTCGGGACCGACCTCGTCGTCTCCCCCGAAGACCGTGACGTACAACCGCTCCGACGGCACCCCGAACCCGTCGCGCAGCAGCTCGTATCCCCAACGCAGGCTCTGTGAATGGTCGTAGTCGCCCAAGGACCAGGAGCCGAGCATCTCGAACACCGTCAGATGGGTCCGGTCGCCCACCTCGTCGAGGTCACTGGTGCGCAGACAGCGCTGGACGTTGACCAGCCGCCGCCCCTGTGGATGCGGGCGCCCTTCCAGGTGGGGCGTGAGCGGGTGCATGCCGGAGGTGGTGAACAGCACCGGGTCGGAGGACGGCGGCAGGAGTGTGCCGCCGGTGATGAGTTCGTGTCCGCGCTCGCGGAAGAAGTCGATGAAAGTGCGGACGATCTGGTCGCCGCTCGGCGTGGTGGTCATCGCGGTGTTCCTTCGGGTCGTCGGGTCACGGGGACCGGAACGAGCCGCGGAACAGATGCGACGAAAGTGAAAGCGAAGTCCGCACACCGACGGTCCGTTTCCGGCCGCCGGGAGGAATGGGATCAGGCGTCGGCAGCCGAGGAGCTGGTCGCTCGCGCGGCTGCGGTGCGGGTATGCCTGATGACCTTCATGAATCCGACGCTAACAGCCGACGCCCGAGCCGTCGCCTCGATTTCCCGCCGGCCCGGTCCCGGGACACCCCAGTCTCGCGACCGCGCCCGCAGGTCGCACGGCCGGGATCACCTCGCGCCATGTGCCGCTGCCGGCCGACACCACCACCGAGCAACTCTTCGGCGCCCTGGGGGACTTGGCGGCCGCGATGACGATCGCCATGCTGCTGGAGCAGACGGTGGGGGCGGCGGCCCGGCAGTTCGGGGTGTGATCAGCGCATCCAGGCGCTGTACGACATCACGTCGCCCGTCTTGACGCCGTACTCGGGATCGGCCCGGGTGAAGGTCGTCTCCAGGCCGAGGACGGCGCCGGTGCCGGGGTCCATGATCAGCATGCGGCGGGTGCCGGATGTCTCGTACACGTACGCCTGCCCGCTCCGCCCCAGCCGGTCCGTCACCCGGCCGACGGGCCGCAGTCCCTCGGTGTCGGCCAGGAGCCGGGTGAGCGCGGCGGACTCGCGGGCACCGAGGGTCCAGTGGTCGAGCAGGATCTCGGTCGCATCGAGGAGTTCGGACGTGCTCAACGGCTTGCTGTGGTCCGACAGATAGGCACGCACCGCTTCTTCCAGATACGCGCTCAGTCGTACCGCGTCGTGCGGCGGCGGTGCCGCGGGCGGGGCGTCGCTCCAGCTCGGCGGGTACGTCTGCCTGCTGAGGACATGGCCGTCGTCGACGACCCGCGGTTCACCGCCCCCCTCGACGAGGACCGGCCGGCCCGGATGACGCGGGTCGGTCGCCACGACGATCTCCGTGTGGCTGTCGTCGGCGTTCCAGCGGACGATGCGCTCCTCGGGGAGGGTGATCGGCGGCTTGTCCTCGCTCATCCCCATGCTCCACGACTGCACGTGCGTGCCCTTGCGGAGCCCGGGCGCACCGTCCTTCGCGTCGGCTCGCGCGCGTTCGGCCAGTGTCTTCAGGGACACCGGGGTGGAGTCGGCCCGCACGACCAGCGGGCGGGGTGCGGCGACCGCGGGCGCGGTGGTCTGGCCGGTGAGCAGCAGTGCCGACACGAGCGCGGCGACCACGGCCGAGGCGGCGAGGCCCCAGGCCAGTCGGGTTCGGGCAGGGCGGCGGGGCGCGGTGGGGCGGTCCCGCAGCAGCCGGTCGAGGTGGCGTTCGGCGCTGTGGTCCAGCGGTCCGTCGCCGAAGTGCGGTCCGTCGGCCGGCACCGGGTTGGCGCGGCGCAGGAGTTCGAGTTCGTCAGCCATGGCCGTGTTCCTTCGCTGCGGTCGCTGGGCTCATGCGGTCGATCTCGGCTCTCAGGCGCCGACGGGCCCGGTGCAGCCGCATCGAGGCGGCCCGGCTGCCGCAGCCGAGGACGACGGCGATCTCGTCGATGCCGAGCTCCTCCCACGCCGTCAGGCGCAGCACCTCCCGGTCCGCCGGGGAGAGCCGGGCGAGCGCCTCGTGCACCCAGGCGCCCGGTGTCTCCGCGTCGGGGCCGACCTCGATGTGCCGGCCGTGCGCCGCGTCGTCGTTGCCGAGCCTGTCGACCAGTCGCCGACGGCGCCCGTAGCCGCGTACCGCGTTCGCCAGGCAGTTGCGTGCCACGCCGTACAGCCAGGGCAGCGCGGCGTCCGGGAGGTCGTCCCGACGCCGCCAGGCGACGGTGAACACCTCCGCCACCACTTCCTCGACCTCACTCGTATGCCCGTCCAGTCGCCGCGCGACGTAGCGGCTGACCGCCCAGTAGTGCTCGCGATAGGCAGCGGCGAAGATCTCGTCGTTGCTCATGTTCCGTTCGTGTCCGGCACCCGCCGGATCGTCACACCCGCTTCCGTGATTCTTGTCGCGTCGGTCGAGTGTGACGTGCGGGTGGGCCGCGGACACAGGCGGGGCGTGAAGAGGATCAAAGACTTCAAGGCCGTCCAGTGGCTGACCACCACGGATCACAAGACCATCGGCACGCTCTACCTGGTCACGTCGTTCGCGTTCTTCTGCCTCGGTGGTGTGATGGCGCTGCTGATGCGTGCCGAGCTGGCCCGTCCGGGTCTGCAGATCATGTCGAACGAGCAGTTCAACCAGGCGTTCACGATGCACGGCACGATCATGCTGCTGATGTTCGCGACGCCGCTGTTCGCCGGCTTCGCGAACTGGATCATGCCGCTGCAGATCGGCGCGCCGGATGTGGCCTTTCCCCGGCTGAACATGTTGGCCTACTGGCTGTATCTGTTCGGCTCGCTCATCGCGGTGGGCGGCTTTCTGACGCCGGAGGGTGCGGCCGACTTCGGCTGGTTCGCCTACAGCCCACTGTCGGACGCGGTCCGCAGTCCGGGTATAGGCGCCGACATGTGGATCATGGGTCTGGCCTTCTCCGGCTTCGGCACCATCCTCGGCTCGGTCAACTTCATCACCACCATCATCTGCATGCGTGCGCCGGGCATGACCATGTTCCGCATGCCGATCTTCACCTGGAACGTGCTGCTGACCGGGGTGCTGGTCCTGCTGGCCTTCCCCGTCCTCGCGGCGGCGCTGTTCGCGCTGGAGGCGGACCGCAAGTTCGGTGCGCAGGTCTTTGACGCCGCCAATGGCGGGGCGTTGCTGTGGCAGCACCTCTTCTGGTTCTTCGGCCATCCAGAGGTGTACATCATCGCGCTGCCGTTCTTCGGCATCATTTCCGAGGTCATCCCGGTCTTCTCCCGCAAGCCGATGTTCGGCTACATGGGTCTGATCGCGGCGACCATCGCCATCGCGGGTCTGTCCGTCACGGTGTGGGCGCACCACATGTACGTCACCGGAGGCGTTCTCCTGCCGTTCTTCGCCTTCATGACGTTCCTCATCGCCGTACCGACCGGTGTGAAGTTCTTCAACTGGATCGGCACCATGTGGAACGGCTCCCTGAGTTTCGAAACCCCCATGCTCTGGGCCTTCGGATTCCTGATCACCTTCGTCTTCGGCGGCCTGACCGGCGTCATGCTGGCCTCACCGCCACTGGACTTCCCGACCTCCGACACCTATTTCGTCGTCGCCCATTTCCATTACGTCATCTTCGGCACCGTCGTGTTCGCGATGTTCTCCGGCTTCCACTTCTGGTGGCCGAAGTTCACCGGCAAGATGCTCGACGAACGCCTCGGCAAGATGACCTTCTGGACGCTGTTCATCGGCTTCCACGGCACGTTCCTCGTCCAGCACTGGCTGGGTGTGAACGGCATGCAGCGCCGGATTCCCGACTATCTGGCGGTGGAGGGGCTGACGACGCTCAACTCACTGTCGACGGTCTTCTCGTTCGTGCTGGGGCTGTCCCTTCTGCCGTTCTTCTACAACGTCTGGAAGACCGCGAAATACGGCGAGAAGGTCGAGGCGGACGACCCGTGGGGCTATGGCCGCTCCCTGGAATGGGCGACGTCCTGCCCGCCGCCGCGCCACAACTTCCGCACGCTGCCGCGGATCCGGTCCGAATCCCCGGCGTTCGACCTGCATCACGCGCCCGAGACGGAGAGGGAGTTGACCACGCTGTGAGCATCACGGACAAGTTCCTGAACGACATCGAGGGGCATCTGCTGCTCGCCGCGACCCGCGAGGAAGGCCGGACGGCGGCCGAGCGGTTCAGCGCCCCGCTGCACTGGCTGACGGATGCTCAGCGGGGTGAGGTGGAGCGGCGGTTCGAGGCGGAGTACCTCGCACTCGCCCGCGCCTCCTGGCAGCACAGTGCGGAGCGTGCCGGGAGACTGCGGGACGAGTACGAGGCGATGTACCGCCGGCTGCGGCACCGGCTGCTGGCCGGCTGGCTGCTGGCCTGCGCCCTGGCCTTCGGTGTCCTTGTCGTGGGCCTCGCCCGGTCCTGCTGAGCTAGCTCACCGTCCACTTCTGGTTGCCCTGGCCGTTGCAGGTCCACAGCACCAGCTTGGTGCCGTTGGCCGTGGCCGCGCCGTACGCGTCGAGGCAGAGCCCGGAGTTGACGTTGGTGAGGGTGCCGTCGCTGTTCAGGTTCCACTTCTGGTTGTTCTGGCCGTTGCAGTCCCAGATGACGACACGGGTGCCGTTGGTGGTGCCGAGGTTGTAGGCGTCGAGGCACTTGTTGCCGTACACCACCAGCTCCTTGCGGGAGCTGTTGTACTGCCACACCTGGTTCTGGCCGCCGCCGCAGTCCCACAGCTGGGCGTCGGTGCCGTTGGCGATGGTGTTGTCGTTGATGTCGACGCAGCGGCCGGACGCGGTGCCCGTGATCAGCGTGCCGTTCCTGCCGGGCAGCGGCCGTACGACGATCCCTTCGAGGGTCGGGGCGCCAGAGAAGGAGATCGTGTTGGTGTTGCCCTTGGCGAGGGAGACGTTGACGGAGATGTTGCCCGGGCCGGCGCCGGTCGGCGGGAAGGAGACCTTGGTGGAGGTCTGGCCGTTGACCGTCAGGGTCGCGGTCCGGGCGGCGGAGGTGTTGTTGGTGTAGGAGACCTCGACCGTCTTCAGACCGGCGCTGCCGGCGACGACTCCGGAGAAGCTCGCCGTGCCGTTGTAGGTGCTCGCCGACTGCTCGGTGCCCCCGGTGACGGTGAGCATCACGGAGCCTCCCGCCGGGACGCTGGTGGTGTAACTCGTGCCGGTGGTGGCGACGTTCTGCCGGGCCCACAGGTCACGGACGGTCGCGGAGGCGTTCGTCAGGCCGAGGTCGGACCAGCGGACGGTCATGTTCTGGGTGGTCGACGTGCGGTTGAGCAGGACGACGGCACGGTTGCCGCTGCCGGAGAGGACCTTGCCGTACACCTGGAGCCCGGAGGTGTCCTCGGCGACCTCGACGCCCTGGAGGCCGCGCGGGTCCTGGTCGACGGCGATGACCTCGGGGTTGGTGAGGATGCTCGTCGTCTCGGCGGTGAGGGTGGTGAGGTCGAGGCCGGTGAGGAGCGGGGCGCCGGAGATCGCCCACAGGTTCATGTGGCTGCGGTTCTGGGCGGCGGTCAGCCCGGGCATTCCGGCGACCATCATGTCGGCGTCGTTGTAGTAGCCGGTGTGCTGGGCCGTGGGGTGGAGGTTGCGGTCGAAGGCGGTCAGCACATTGCTGTACGAGGGGGTGCCGCCGTGGAAGAAGATGTCCGTGTTGGTGCGCCACATCGGGCCCATGCCCGGCGCCCAGTTCCACGGGTTGGAGTAGCCCCAGTTGCACAGGGAGAGGGCGAGCGGGCGGCCGGTGGTGGCGGTCGCGGCGGCCACCGCGTCGCTGATCGCCTGGTAGGTCGTCCTCGGGTCGAGCTTCTCGGCGTCACCGCCGCACCAGTCGACCTTCACGAAGTCGAAGCCCCACTTCGAGAACTGCGTCATGTCCCGCTCGTAGTGGCCTTCGCTGCCCGAGCCCGGTGCGGCGGGGCGGCCGGTCGGGAAGTAGTAGCCGCAGCCGTCCTTGCCGGCGTCGGTGTAGATACCGGCCTTGAGGCCCTTGCTGTGGATGTAGTCCGCGATGGCCTTCATGCCGCCCGGCCACTCCGTCTCGTCGACGGTGATGTTGCCGGCGCTGTCGCGGGTGCCCTGCCACCAGCCCTCGTCGATGTTGATGTACCGGTAGCCGGCCGCGGGCAGACCCGCCGCCACGAACGCGTCGACCTGCCGCTTGATGACGTTGTGGTCGACCTTCGCGGCGAACGCGTTCCAGGACGCCCAGCCCATGGGCGCGGCGGGCACCGGTATCTGACGGGCCGTCGTCGCCGCCTGCGCCGGGGCCGGTCCCGTGAACAGCAGGGCGGCCGACGCGGTGAGCGCGAGGACGAGGGCGCGTATGACCGCGGATCTGCAGCGGCGTACGAGATTCATACGGGGCGGGGGGTACATGCGGCTCCTAAGCACGAGAGGTCCGATATTTCGAACGCCATTCGCAACATCGAACGTTTGGCGCTGAAATTAGAGCCGCGAGGGGGTGAAGTCAACGGACGGGACAGACCTGAAGTGATCCCTTCCCACGATCCGTTGGGGCGCGGCACGGTGCGCGCCGCCATACTGGCCGAGTGCGCGTAGCGATCATGACGGCGGGCTCCCGGGGCGACGTGGCCCCCTACACCGGCCTAGGACACGCCCTCGCCCGGGCCGGACACGAGGTCACCCTGGTCACGCACGGCCGCTTCGAGCCGCTGGTGGCGGCGTCGGGTGTGCGCTTCCATCCGCTCCCGGTGGATCCCCGGGCGGAGCTGGAGTCCGCGCGCGGGCGGAGTCTGCACCGGAGCACGACCGGAGTGGGCAAGCTGGTGCGCGTGGTGGCCCTGGCGCGGGAACTGGCCGGGCGGATGACGGACGACATGCTGGCGGCGGCGCGGGCGAGCGACGTCCTGCTGCTGTCCGCCTCCACGGCACCGCTGGGCCGGGCCATCGGAGAGGGCCTCTCGCTGCCCACCATCGAACTCCCCCTGCAACCGCTCACTCCCACCCGGGAGTTCGGGCCGCCGGTGCTCGGCGGCCGTTCCTTGGGGCGCCTCGGCAACCACATCGCCGGACACGGCGTGACCCTGGCCGTCGAGATCGTCTTCTCGGCGGTCGTACCGGATGTACGGGCGAGGCTCGGACTGTCCCGCCGCAGCGCACCGGGCACGCGAAAGCGCCGCGTGCTCCACGGTTTCAGCCCCCTGGTGGTGCCCCGCCCGCGCGACTGGCGGCCGGACCTGGAGGTGGCGGGCTACTGGTGGCCGTACGACGGTGAGGCCCGGCTCCCGGCCGAGCTGCGGGACTTCCTGGACGCGGGACCGCCGCCGGTCTTCGTGGGCCTGGGCAGTGCGACCGTGCCGGATCCGGCGGGGCTGAGCGCCGAGGTCGTGGGCGCGCTGCGCCGGGCGGGGCTGCGCGGGGTGGTCCAGCGGGGCTGGGGCGGCCTGGAGGCCACCGGCGACGACATCCTGACCATCGACGACGTACCGCACTCCGCCCTGTTCCCGCGGATGGCCGCCGTGGTCCACCACTGCGGCGCGGGCACGACCGCGGCCGGGCTGCGTGCCGGGGTGCCGGCGGTTCCCGTGCCGATCCAGTTCGACGAGGGGTTCTGGGGCGGCCGGCTGGTCGCGCTCGGCGTGGCGCCCCGGGCCGTGCCGCTGCGGAGGTTCTCGGCCCAGGCACTGGCGGCGGCCCTGCGGCAGGCGACCGGCGACCCGTCGTACCGCCGTCGCGCCCGGGCACTTGCCGACGCCCTGCGTGCCGAGGACGGCGCTGCGCCCGTCGTCGACGCGGTGAACCGGCTCGGCTGAATCCCCGTTCAGCTTCGTTCAGCATGCGTTCAGCGGGCGCGTCGCATCCTGGAACCACAGGTCGGACCGTACGACAGGGCGGCACCGCACCGCGCGGGCACAGGGAGCGGACATGAAGCGCAAGGGCAAGTGGATCGTCGCGGGCGTGATCTCGGCCGCGCTCATCGGCGGCGGCACCGGACTCGCCGTGGCCACCGCCGGCGGGGACGACTCCGAGCCGCCCATCACGGGCAGCGCGCTCCAGAAGGCGAGCGCCGCCGCGCTGGACCACACCGGTGGCGGCAAGGTCACGGGTACCGAGGTCGGCGACGAGGACGCGTACTACGAGGTCGAGGTCACGCTCGACAACGGCAAGCGGACGGACGTCCATCTCGACAAGGACTTCAAGGTCGTCAGCAGCGTGGCCGACAGCGGCGGCGACGAGGGGAGCGGCGAGGACTGACCCTTCCTCGTCAGGCCCCGGCGATCCGCGGATCGGACGGCTGAAGGATGATGCCGAGAAGCAGGCGGACGAGTTCGTCGACGACCTCGTCCAAGGTCGCGTCCACCCACCCCGCGCTCCAGTCGTGCAGCAGCCCGTTGACACTGCCGATGAACGCGGTCACGGCGAGGCGGTAGTCGCGGGGCGCCGCCTCCCCGCGGGCGACGGCGGCCGCCACCTCGGCGCACACGAGGTCGATCCACTGGGCGCGCCGGGCGAGGCGCTGCTGCTCCATGCGCGCACTGACGCCGACGATCTCCACGAAGGTGATGCGGATGCGGCGCGGGTCGGACGTGACGTTCGCGGCGTACGCGCGGAAGATCGCGGTGGCCCGTTCGGCGAGGGGCAGATCGGTCGCGTCGGCCGCCACCGCCAGGACGGCCTCCTGCGCCCACCCGTTGACCTGGAGGTGCAGGGCGGCCAAGACGTCCTCAAGGGTGCGGAACTCCTCGTAGAACTGACGGGTCGACAGGCCCGCGGCCTCGCTCAGCGCCGCGACCGTCGTACTCCGGTAGCCGGGACCGTCGCCGAACATCTGGAGCGCCGCGTCCAGGAAGCGGCGCCGCCGCTCGGCCTGTCGTTCCTCGGCCGACTTGCCGCCGTAGCGGCCGGTGGGCGCCTTGATCCTGCCCGCCACACTGTCCTCCCAGCACTTCGCCGACCCGACGGCCAATTTTGTCGTGTCCGCGGTCTTGTGGAGAAGGGCACTCCTTCCTTACTTTTCAGTAAGTTGATTCTGAAAGCACTGGTGTTCAGATTCACGGTTCCCCCTTTGGCATGCCCCACTCATGACGCCCACCCAGAGAAAGGGAGCAGTCATGCCTGCCATCAGACCCAGGCACCTGTGCTCCGTAGCCGCCGCGCTCGCCCTGACCGTCACCGCGCCCGCGACCACCGCCACCGCCGCCGGCTCCTCCGCCGCCCTGCGTGAGGTGCTGTTCGTCGGCAACAACTGGGACGGCACCGCCGACGTCATCAAGTCCTCCGGCGACTTCGCGAAGATCGGCCGTATCGACGTCGTCCCCGACAAGGACGAGCGGATGGCGGAGATCAACGCCGATCCGATCAAGTGGATCTACTTCATGGCGATCCGCAACAGCGTCGGCGAGGGCCACGACCAGTTCGTGGACGACATGTACTCCACGCCCGACGGCACCTCGATGGTGGTCTCCCGGCCGAGCTTCGCCGACGTCGTGTCCATCGACCTGGCCACCGGAGACATCAACTGGCGCTTCCCCGTGTCCGGTTACCGCGCCGACCACATGGCCGTCTCCCCCGACGGCAGACGGGTCGCGGTGTCGGCCTCGACCTCCAACACCGTGCATGTGCTGGACATCGAGACCGGCAAGCAGCTCGGCAAGTTCGCGACCGGCGACAAGCCGCACGAGAACATCTTCACCAAGGACGGCAAGTACATCTACAACATGGCGATCGGCGACGTGAACACGCAGACCGACGCCCCGTGGCTGGACTGGACGAAGGGCGACCGGCGCATCACCGTCGTCGACGCGACGACGTACCAGCAGGCCAAGGTGATCGACATGCGTCCGAAGCTGGACGCGATCGGTCTGACGGACTACTCCGACGCGGTCCGGCCTGCCGTGTTCTCGCCGGACGAGTCGAAGCTGTACTTCCAGGTGTCGTTCTTCAACGGCTTCTTCGAATACGACCTGGCCACCGACAAGATCACCCGCACCAAGACCCTGCCGAAGAACCCGGCGACCAGCGACGACCGCACCACCTTCGTCAACGACTCGCGCCACCACGGTATTTCGATGAGCCCCGACGGCAGCAAGCTGTGTGTCGCGGGCACGATGGACGACTACGCCACGGTCGTGAACCGCACCACCCTCCAGGAGGGCCCGCTGGTCACCGCGTCCAAGCCCTACTGGGCCACGGTCAGCGGTGACGGCAAGTCCTGCATCGTCTCGGAGAGCGGTACCGACCAGGTCACGGCCATCGACTTCGCCACCGGCCAGAAGAAGGTGTCCGTCCCGGTCGGCGACCACCCGCAGCGGGTCCGGCTGGCCCAGGTGCCGGCCGACTGGACCAGTCCGTCCGCCGACTGATCAGAGCCTCTGGCTTCGGGCCCGTCGGCTTCAGGCCCGCTGATCAGCCCAGCGCCTTGAGCACCGCCCCCACGCCGTGCGGGGGGGGCGGGGGGGGGGGGGGGCGGCGGCGGGGGGGGGGGGGGGCGCGCGGGGGCGCCGCGCCGCCCGCGCGGGCGGCGCCGAGCGGCCGCAGGTGTGGGGGCGCGCGCGAGGT
>NZ_JBHYJA010000059.1:6697-59794 GCF_042740355.1 Streptomyces sp. NPDC059010 | reverse complement strand
TATCAAATCGTGTTGGCGGGGGCCCCTCTCACTTTTTTAAACACCCACAAAACCCCCGCCCCGCACGCCGCGCCGCGCGGGGGGCCCCCCCGCCCCCCCCCCCCCCGCCTGCTGCCCGTTCACGGCGGCTCACATCACGCCGGCAGGGGCCGGTCGTTCACCACGTGCTTCATCACCAGCGTCGAGGTCAGCCGCTGCACCCCCGGCAGCGTGGCCAGCCGCTCGTCGTACAGCCGTTGGTAGGCGGCGAGGTCCGCGGCGACCACCCGCAGCAGATAGTCCGGCTCCCCGAACAGCCGCTGCGCCTCCACCACGTGCGGGATGTCGGCCAGCGCGCCCTCGAACCCGGCGACCGTGTCCCGGTCCTCCTGCCGCATGGAGACGAAGACCAGCGCCTCGAAGTTCAGCCCGACGGCGGCCGGCTCCACGACGGCCCGGTATCCGCTGATCGCGCCGGCCCGCTCCAGCTCCCGCAGCCGACGGTGGCACGGCGAGACACTGAGCCGCACCCGCGCGGCCAGCTCGGTCACGGTCAGCCGCCCGTCCTGCTGCAGCTCGGCAAGAATCTTTCTGTCCACGTCGTCCATGAGGCAGATCTTCCCTCACAGTGGCGGATCATGGGCAAACTTCGACAACACTTTCGGGCCATTCACGCCTAATGTCGCCACCATGGACTCCGGGCTGCTCATTTCCTTCCTCGCCATCGACCTGCTGCTCGTCTGCGTGCCGGGCGCCGACTGGGCGTACGCGATATCCGCCGGGCTGCGCGACCGCACGCCGGTGACGGCGGTGGCGGGCCTGGTCACCGGGTACGCCCTGCACACGGTCCTCGCGGTGGCGGGACTGGCGGTGCTGGTGGCGGGCGAGCCGGCGCTGCTGACGGCGCTGACGGCCGTCGGCGCCGCGTATCTGGTGTGGCTGGGCTGGGGCGTGCTGCGCCGTCCGGGCACGCCGGGGGAGGCCGAGGAGACGGTGTCCGCGAGCCCGGCCCGCGCTTTTCTGCGGGGGGCCACGATCAGCGGGCTGAACCCCAAGGGCCTGCTGCTCTACCTCTCGGTGCTGCCGCAGTTCCTGGTGACGAAGGGCGACCATCTGCCGGTCCCCGCCCAGACCGCCGTACTCGGCCTGCTCCACATGGCGTGCTGCGCCGCCGTCTACCTCACGGTGGGCCTCGCGGCCCGCGCGGTCCTGGGCGCCCGCCCGGCGGCGGCCCGCGCGGTCGCGCGCACATCGGGGGCGGCGATGCTCGGGATCGGCACGTTCCTGCTGGTCCAGCGCCTGGCGACGCTATGACCCGGGCACAATCCTGAAGAGCCGGATCTCCCGCTCCACCCGTTCCTGATACGTCGCATACGGCGGCCAGAACGCGAGCACCGCCTTCCAGACGGCCGCTCGCTCCTCGCCCTCCAGCAGCCGGGCCGTGACGGGGATGTCGACGCCCTTCCAGCTGACCTCGGCGTCCGGATGGGCGAGGAGGTTGTGGGTCCAGGCGGGGTGGCCGGGGCGGCCGAAGTTGGAGCCGACGAGGATCCAGGAACGGCCGTCCTCCTCGGGCATACAGGCGAGCGGCGTACGGCGCGGCTGTCCGCTGCGGGCACCGGTCGAGGTCAGGATCACGCCGGGCAGCATCTGTGCGCTGAGCAGCACCTTTCCGCGCGTGAGCCGGTGTACGGCACGGTCGAGGGCCGGGATCAGATGGGGGGCGACCTTGGCGAAGCCCCGCGTGGACGAGACCTTCTGCACGACCCGCACGCCGATCACACCGCCACCTCCTGGGTGTCGAAGAGCCGGGCCGCGTCGGCGGCGCGCGCCCGCAGCCGGTGGACCGGGCCGAAGAGGAGCTCGTCGCCTGCGGCCCGCTTGAAGTAAAGGTGCGCCTCATGCTCCCAGGTGAAACCGATGCCGCCGTGCAGCTGGATGCCTTCGGCGGCTGCGGTGCGGAGGGCTTCCAGCGCGTGTGCGAGGGCGAGGTGCGCCTCTGGGGGTGCCACTTTGTGCCGTCTCGCGTCTGCGGGAGCGTCGTGGTTGGTCGCGCCCACGCGGCGGAGCCGCATATCGACACGACCCGCGCCCCTACAGGGCGTTGCAGCCCAGGCCGCGTAATAGGCCGCCGATCTTGCTGCCTGGACTGCCACGTACACGTCCGCCAACCGGTGCTTCACCGCCTGGAAGGAGCCGATCGCCCGGCCGAACTGCTCCCGCTGGCCCACGTACTCCACGGTCCGCTCCAGCGCCCGGTCGGCGGCTCCCACGGCCTCGCACGCGAGGGCGGCGGCGGCCGTGTCGCCCGCCGAGGCGAGGGCCGGCAGGACTTCCCGGCCGTCCTCGTCACCCAGCAACTCGGCGTCTACGTACCGGAGTTGGACCCGCGCCTGCGACCGGGTGGCATCCAGTGCGGTCTGCCGTACGCGTACGACCCCGGCGGCATCCCCCTCCACCAGGAACAGCAGCGTCCGTGACCGGGCGAACCCCCCGGCGTGCGCGGCGACCACCAGCAGCCCCGCGCTGTGCCCGTCCAGCACCTGGTCGACCTGCCCGTACAGCCGCCAGCCCTCCGCCACCCGCCGCGCCTGCACTCCCCCGGCGCGTCCGCCGCCGGCCCAGTCGCCGCCGTTGTCGCCGGTGAGGGCGAGGGCGGTGGCGAGTGCGGTGCCGGGGACGGCGAGGGCGGCGGTGAGCGCGCCGGAGGCGATGCGGGGCAGCAGTGCGGCGCGCTGGGCCTCGGTGCCGAGGGCGGCGATCAGGGGCGCCGCGAGGACGGCGGTGGCGAACAGCGGGGTGGGTGCCAGGACCCGGCCCGTCTCCTCGCAGGCCAGGGCGAGTTCGGTCGCCGAGCAGCCGACGCCGCCGTACGCCTCCGGCAGGGCGAGTCCGGGCAGGCCGAGCTGTTCGGCGAGGGCCGTCCACAGGGCGGGGTCGTGTCCGGCGGGGGTGTCGAGGGCCGCGCGCAGCTGCCGGGGTCCGCAGCGGCTGTGCAGCAGCTCGCGGAGGGTGCGGCGGATCTCGTCCTGCTCGGGGGTGAAGCTGGCGTCCATGGGCTGTTCCCTCCGGCTCTTCCCCGCAGATCTGACGGTCCGTCATATTAGGAGGGCCGTAGCGAGATGCACAGAGGTGTGGACGTACTCAGGTGGGAGGCCTCGCATGACTGCCGGGAGCCGGAAAGTCGCCGTGGTCGGCGTGGCCCTGTCCGACTGCGGTCGGGTGGACGACGCGACGCCGTACGCCCTGCACGCCCAGGCGGCCCGCCGCGCGCTGGCCGACGCGGGACTGGGCCGCGAGGTGGTGGACGGCTTCGCGTCCGCCGGTCTCGGCACCCTCGCGCCGGTCGAGGTGGCCGAGTACTTGGGCCTGCGCCCGACGTGGGTCGACTCCACCTCGGTGGGCGGCTCCACGTGGGAGGTCATGGCGGCGCACGCGGCGGACGCGATAGCGGCCGGCCACGCGAACGCGGTGCTGTTGGCCTACGGTTCGACGGCCCGAGCGGACATCAGGGCGGGCCGGCGTACCGGAAACCTGTCGTTCGGCTCGCGGGGACCCCTGCAGTTCGAGGTCCCCTACGGCCACACCCTCATCGCGAAGTACGCCATGGCGGCCCGCCGTCACATGCTCGAACACGGCACGACGATCGAGCAGTTGGCGCAGGTGGCGGTCCAGGCGCGGGCGAACGCCGCCCTGAACCCGGAGGCGATGTTCCGTGACCCGATCACGGTCGACGACGTCCTGTCCGGACCGATGATCGCGGACCCCTTCACCAAGCTGCACTGCTGTATCCGCTCCGACGGCGGGGCAGCGGTGCTGCTGGCCGCCGAGGAGTTCGTACGGGACTGCCGTACGGCACCCGTGTGGATCCTCGGCACCGGGGAGCATGT
The DNA here is from genome assembly GCF_042740355.1 of Streptomyces sp. NPDC059010. Lineage (NCBI taxonomy): Bacteria > Bacillati > Actinomycetota > Actinomycetes > Kitasatosporales > Streptomycetaceae > Streptomyces > Streptomyces sp. NPDC059010. The sequence continues at coordinate 55,925 of NZ_JBHYJA010000059.1, read as the reverse complement.
CTCGCACGCCGCGATGTCCGAGTGGCCCGACTTCACGACCGGTCCGGCGGCGGTGAGCGGACGGCTCGCCTTCGAGCGGGCCGGAGTGCGACCGGAGGAGATCGACTTCGCGGAGCTCTACGACGCGTTCACGTACATGACCCTGGTGACGCTGGAAGACCTCGGCTTCTGCGGGAAGGGCGAGGGCGGGGCGTTCGTGGAGAAGGGACGGCTGCTGGTGCGGGGCGGTGAGTTGCCCGTGAACACGGACGGCGGCGGGCTGTCGGCCCAGCACCCCGGGATGCGGGGGCTGTTCCTGCTGGTGGAGGCCGTGCGGCAGCTGCGGGGCGAGGGCGGGGAGCGTCAGGTGTGGGGGCCGGGCGGGCGTGGGGAGCTGCCGCGACTGGGGGTGGCTTCGGCCACCGGGGGATGGTTCTGCTCGTCGGGGACGTTGGTGCTGGGGAGGGAGTGAGACACGATCGTCGACCGGACCGGGAGGAACAGGCATGGCACTGACCCGCGAAGAGCGTGAAGAGTTCCTGGCCGAACCCCATATCGCCGCGCTGGCCGTCGACGCGGGCGCGGGGCGCGCACCGCTGACCGTGCCGATCTGGTACCAGTACGAACCCGGCGGCGACGTATGGATCATGACGGGAGTGGACTCCCGGAAGAACCGGCTGATCCAGCCGGCGGGCCGGTTCGCCCTGATGGTCGACCGGCTCGAACCCACGATCCGGTACGTGTCGGTCGAGGGCCCGGTCGTCAGCACGACCCCCGCCACGATCGAACAGCTCCGGGAGGTCTCGGCCCGCTACCTCCCGGCCGACAAGGTCGACGGCTATGTCGACTTCGCCTGGAAGAACCACGGGGAGCAGGTGGTCGTCCATATGCGTCCCGAGCGATGGGTGTCATCGGACCTCGGTCAGGTGTGAGCCGGCGCCGCACGTGACAATCGGGGGATGGGAACGGATCTTCATGACCTGCTGAGGTCGCTGCGCGTCTGGGACGTCGACCTGCCCGCCTTCGACCCGGCGGCCACGCCCGCCGACCCGCTGGCCCTGTTCACGGCCTGGTTCGCCGAGGCGGTGGCGGCCGGGCAGGTGGAGCCGCACACGATGTCCCTCGCCACGGCGGACGAGGCCGGGATGCCGGACGTACGGACCGTGATGCTGCACGGCGCCGACCCGTCCGGCTGGTCCTTCGCGACGCACGCCGGCAGCCGCAAGGGCCGTCAGCTCGCCGCCCGCCCGCACGCGGCGCTCGGCTTCTACTGGCCGGCGCAGGGCCGCCAGGTGCGGGTGCGCGGCCCGGTCACGACGGCCCCGTCCACCGAGTCCCAGGCCGATCTGCACGCCCGCTCGACCGGCGCTCTGGCGGCCGCCCTGACCGGCCGCCAGAGCGAAGCCCTGTCCTCCCTGGAGGAGTTGAGGCGCGAGTCCCAGGCGGCCTGGGACCGCGCCCAGCACGAACCGGACGCCCCGGTCCCGTCCTGGACCCTCTACCGCCTGCGCCCCGACGAGGTCGAGTTCTTCCAGGGCGACGCGGCCCGTCGCCATGTACGGCTCGTGTATCGCCGTACGGCGCAGGGGTGGGCGAAGGAACTGCTGTGGCCCTAGTCCAGGTCCTGGACTTGGCCCAGGACCTGGCCGGCTGACGGGGCGGGGCGGATCAGCCGCGTGTCACCGCCGGTCAGTGGCCGCCCCGGGCAGACCCGGAGGCGTCGGCAGCGGCAGCGGGTTGGTGCCGGTGCGCTCGCGTGCGGCCGGGGCGGCCTGGCAGGTCGCGTCGTTCGCCGGCATCCTGCCGGTGGTCAGGTAGGCCGTGGCCGTCTTGTCCGCGCAGGACTTGGTGCCGTAGATGCCGTGCCCGACACCGCCGAGGACCGTGACCAGCTTCGCGCCCTTCATGACCCGGCGCAGGCCCTGGCCGCTGGCCAGCGGAGTCTGGGAGTCCCACTCGTTCTGCAGGATCAGCGCGCCGACCTTGTTGTCGATCCTGGTGGCGGGCTCACCGCCGTTCTTCTTCCAGAACGCGCACGGCTTGATGTTGGACGCGAAGTCGCCGTACACGGGGTACTTGGCCTTGTCCCTGATCGCGTCGCTGCGGTACTGCTCGGGATCGCGCGGCCAGTTGCGGGTGTCGGCACAGACGACGGTCCAGAAGCCGGCGGTGCCGTTGTCCCCCGGCACGGCGCGGGCGAACGACGGCGGAACCGGCGTGGGCGTCCCGCTCTTCCGGTGCGCGGACGGACGCCTGCCCTCGGCGGCCTTCTTCAGCTCGACGACCGACTCGGCGGCGTCCCGCACACTGAAGAACGTGGCACGGCCGCCGGAGCGGATGTCATCACCGGTCAGCTTGGCCCCGTCGAGGTCGATCGGCTTGCGGTCGGCCTGGGCGACCAGGTCGTAGAAGGTCTTGCGGACCGCCTCGGAAGTCGCTCCCAGCTTGTACGTCGAGTTCCGCTCGGCGGTCCACTCGGTCCACCTGGTGAAGGCGGGCTCGGTGCCCTCCGCCCAGATCTGGATCATGCCGCGCCAGATCCGGGCCGGGTCGACGGCGCTGTCCAGCACGATGCGGTCGGAGTGCTTGGGGAACATCTGCGTGTAGACCGCGCCGAGGTAGGTGCCGTACGAGTACCCCAGGTAGGAGATCTTCTTCTCGCGGAGCACGGCACGGATCACATCCATGTCCCGGGCGGTGTTGCGGGTGGTGATGTGGCGCAGCTTGTCGCCCTGCTTGGCGTGGCACTTCTCGGCGAAGGTCCGTGCCCACTTCACGTCCTTGGCGAACGTCCCGGGCTTGTACGGCCGTTCCCAGTTCTCTTCCGCGGGCGTCAGACCGCAGCTGACGGGAGAGCTCTGGCCCATGCCTCGCGGGTCGAAGCCTATGAGGTCGTACTTGTTCTTCACGGACTTCGGCAGCTCGGTGGCCAGCAGCAGCGGCATGTCGAGGCCCGGACCGCCCGGGCCGCCCGGGTTGAGCAGGAGCACACCGCGACGCTCCCGCTCACTGCTCGCCTTCACCCTCGATATCGCCAGATCGAGCTTCTTGCCGCCGGGCTTGCTGTAGTCGAGGGGCACCTTGATCGTGGCGCACTGGAAGGTCGCCGGCATCGATCTGTCACAGCGGTGCCAGGCCGGCTTCTGCTGAAGGTACGGGTTCAGCGGATTCGCCGCGGCGGGTGCCGCTGCGGACGCGGTGGCCGGTGCGAGCGCGGGTATCAGGGCGGCGACGGCACTGGCCGCCAGGAAGGGAGCTATGCGACTGCTGCGCACGTGGGAGGTCCGTCCTTGGGATGGGTGCGTATGAGACGCACCAACCCTTTCGTGTGGTGGAGTTGGGCGAATCCATCAAAGAGACAGGATTCGGTCCGACCACGGACGGACCTACGGGCATGACGGATGGTCCCGGAGTCGGACAACCGAGTCCGGCTCCGCGACGTCTAGTTCAAGTCGGCTTCGTCAGGGTCTAGAAGCCCCGATCGTCCCGGAAGTCATATGCGGCGAAGTCGGACACTGCTCGGTATCCGATGCGCTGGTAGAGGCTGTTGCTCGTCGGGTTGGCCAGGTCCGTGAAGAGGAGTACCTCGCGTACCCCGGAGGTGAGCGCGGAGCGGCTGACCGCTGCGGTGGCCGCGCCCGCGTAGCCGCGCCCGCGCAGGTGGGGCGGGGTGTAGACGGGAGCGACCCGGACCTGGCCGGCGACCACGCGGGTCACGCCGGCCATGGCCACGGGGGCGCCGTCCCCGCTCTCCCAGAAGGTGATGCCCCCACGGGCGATGCGCGCGTCGGCCCAGGCGGCGGCGTCGCGGGCGGCATGGTCGCCGACGGCGTCGATGAACTCGCCGTACCAGCGGATCAGTCGCTCCCGGTCCTCCTTGCCGGCGACCCGGGCCCGGCCCGGCGGCAGGGGGTTCGGGAGGGTCAGGTTCCCCAGCCGGTACAGCCGTTGGCGCTGGCTGACGAGGCTCCGTCCGCCCGCGTGCCGGCGCCAGGCCGCGGCGAAGGCCTCGGCGGTGTCCCGGGCCGCGATGACGCCCGGGACCGAATGGCCGAGGGCTATCAGATGGGCGGCGAGCGAGTCGGCCTCGTCGGGGCCGAGCGGCGTGACGTTCAGCCGGAAGGGCGGGGTGCGGAAGTAGGCGGCCCGCACCTGCCCGCCCAGTTCCAGCACACCGAAGACGGGCGGTTCGTCGCCGTACGCGCGCAGTCCGCTCGTGCGCAGCGTCTCGGTCACCGTCAGGGCGACGGTGTGCAGATCGGGGCGGGAGCGCAGGAAGCCTCCGGCGTGGGCGAGGAAACCGGTGAGATCCTGGGTGCAGTACCAGTCGTCCGGGCGCATACCTCATGATCCCGCGCCCGGGCGGGGGTTGTGCACCCTTTTCCGTCGCGGACACGAAGCCGACACAAGACCCCACCCTCAGGCGGGGGTTGAGAGGCTCCGGGTTCACGGCCCGCGTGGTCTACAGGTTGACGTCCGGATCGGTCGCGAGCCGCGCGTGCAGATGCACGTCCCGGTACGCGTCCTGCCGGTCCGCCTCCCACATCGCGCCCCGCAGGGTCCCCTCCGGGCGGAAGCCGCACCGCTCAGCGATACGGCAGGAGGAGTCGTGGCCGGCGGCATGACCGAGTTCCAGGCGGTGCAGGCCCAGGCCCAGGTCACGGCCCGGGCCCGGTTCGGTGAGGGCCCAGCGGGCGGCGAGGGCGAGGGCGTGCGTGGCGACGCGCCGGCCACGGGCCTCGGGGAGGATCCAGTAGCCGACGCGGGCGGAGCTCATCACCCGGTCGATGAGGTTGACGCCGACGTGCCCGAGGGGCGCGCCGGTCGCCGCGTCGGTGACGCAGTACGACGCCGCCGTACCCTCCGCCGAGTTCCGCACCGCGTCCCGCAGGGATTCCCGGGCGCCGTCAAGGTCCGTGGTGATCTTCAGCGGGGTGTTCCAGCGCCGGAACTCGGGGTCGGTGCGCCCCCGGAACCACGCCTCCACGTCGACCTCGGATTCCGCGTCCCAGGGACGCAGGCGCAGACCGTTGCCGTGCAGGTCGGGGACGGGGTGGGCGGGAGGTCGTATGTCGGTGTGGGGCATGCGGTCATTAAACCCGCCTCGGTCACCCGCGGGCCCGGAACACCGGAACCCCGTCGCGGAAGACGGCCTCCAGCTCCATCCCGGCCCGCAGCCGCCCGGGGTCCGGGCACTCGACGACCTCGGTCATCATCCGCGGCCCCTCGGCGAGATCGACGACGGCGGCGACGTACGGCGTCCGCTCCCCGAAGGGCGGCAGGTCGTTGCGGTGGACGACGGACCAGGTGTAGAGGGTGGCCCGGCCACTGACGGGCTGCCAGGTCACGTCCTCGCTCCAGCAGTGGGGGCAGAACTCGCGGGGGTAGTGGTGGGCCCGTCCGCAGGCGCCGCACCGGCGGAGGAGGAGCCGGCCGTTCGCCGCCGCGTCCCAGTAGGTGCGGGTGAAGGCGTCGGCTTCCGGGATGTCGTAGCGCTGCTGGTCCGGGGTGTCGTAGCGCCGTCTGTCCGGTGCGTCGGGTCGCCGGTCTGCCATCAGAACAGCCCCAGCGCGCTGTCCAGCGACCACGACTGCCATGACATCCCGAACAGCGCGACCAGGGAGATCAGGGCCATCATCGAGTTCTGCCCCTGCTCGGCCCAGTCATGGATCATCAGGGCGAAGTAGAGACCGTTGAGCAGCAGTCCGCCGACGAGGGCGAGCGGGGTCAGGAACCCGAGGACGAGCCCGAGGCCGAGGGCCAGCTCCGCGTAAAGGACGACGTACGCCATGGTCCGCGGCCGTGGCTTCACGACGACCTCGAAGCCGGAGCGTACGGCGTTCCAGCGGTGCTTGGCCGCGACGTCCGCCGCCCAGGAGATCCCCGCCCCCTCGAACCAGCTCTTCTTGTCCTTGTGCCGCCAGCTCTCCAGCCACCACAACCCGAGGCCTATCCGGAGCACGGCCAGCCATTCCGCACCTGTGAGCCAGATCGCGTCCATGGATCTGACGGTACGTCAGATTAGCGGGGCCTGACAATCGCCTGTGCACCGGTGATGAATCCGACAGAATTGTTGGCAATCTTGTTCGCACTCCGGCTAGGTTCACCAGGCGCAAGCCAAGACACCGAGACACCGAGACAGCCGAGGGAGCCGGACGTGAAGCACAGGGCAGTGAAGCGCAGGAGCTTGGTCATGGGGATCGGGGCGACCGCCGGGGCCGCCGCGGTCGGCGCAATCGGGCTGACCGCGCAGGCGTCGAGCGGGTCGGGTGAGCCGGGTGGGTCGGGTGGGTCGGGTGGGTCGGGTGGGTCGGGTGAGCCGGGAGGCGCGAGCGGCTCCGGGGCTTCGGCCTCGGCTGCCCTGGTGTTCGACGAGGACGCCTACTCGACGCTGACCACGACCATCACCGACGCCGACGGCGCCGACCACGGGGTGGAGTACCGCTTCTACAAGGCGATCACCTATGTCGCCAGGCCGGTCGACGAGAAGTACCAGAGCCTGAACGTCAGCGTGCCCGTGAAGATCGACGGTACGGCCGTGGACGCGGCGAACGCCCCGGTCCTCTTCGCCAACTCGGTGGGCGGTTACATGCCGTCGTCCGTCGCGGACGCGACGGGCGTGGGCGGGGGCATGGGCGGAGGCGGGGGCGGGGGCAGGATGGTGAGCCTCCCGAAGCTGGCGCTCGCGGCCGGCTACGTGGTCGTGGAGCCCGGCGCCCGCGGCCGTACGCTGGTCGACTCCACGGGGACGTACTACGGCGTGGCCCCCGCAGCGATCGTCGACCTCAAGGCCGCCGTCCGCTACGTCCGCTCCAACAAGGGCCGCATACCCGGCAACGTGGACCGCATCGTCTCCTCCGGCACCAGCGCGGGCGGCGCCCTGTCCTCGCTGCTCGGCGCGTCCGGCGACAGCCCGCTCTACGCGGAGTACCTCGACGAGATCGGGGCGGCGGATGCCTCCGACGCCATCTTCGCGACCGGCGCCTGGTGCCCGATCACCGACCTGGAGCACGCCGACGGCGCCTACGAGTGGAACTGGGGCTCCAACGCCACGAGTTCCGGCTCGCAGGTCGACCAGACGGTGTCGAAGGCGCTGCGGTCGCAGTTCGCCGAGTACCAGGCGTCCCTGAGGCTGAAGGGCCTGGGCGGCTTCGGCACGCTGACGGCGCGGAACTATGACGCGTACCTGGTCGAGCAGTACCTGGAGCCGTCGGCGACGAGGTACCTGACGGCCCTTTCGGACGCGGACCGGGCGTCGTATCTGACCGCGAACCCGTTCATCACCTGGTCCGACGGCAAGGCGTCGTTCTCCTGGTCCGGCTTCCTCACCCACGTGGGCGCCCGGAAGAAGTCCACCCCGGCCTTCGACGCCTTCGACCTCTCCGCGGGCGAGAACAACCTGTTCGGCAAGGGCACCACACAGGCCCGCCACTTCACCCTCTACAGCCTGCGTCACGAGAGCGGAACCAGCGCCCGCCTGGACGGCGACCTCCCCGAGACTCTGCGGCTGATGAACCCCATGCCCTTCCTGACCGGGAAGGCCAACCCGCACCGCACCAAGCACTGGTGGATCCGCCTCGGCACGAAGGACTCCGACACGTCCCACACGGTCTCCGCCAACCTCGCCGCCGCCGCGCACGGGCTGGGCGACGAGGTCAGCCACCTCTACTACTGGGACGAGGGGCACGGGGCCAACACGGACCCCGGCGACTTCATCAAGTGGATCGCCAGGATCAGCGGTTAGCGGTTAGCGGTTACAAGGACTCCCCCACCCCGCAGACGCGAGGTCAGGCCGCCCGCTTCGCGGAGCCGATCGCGGGGAGGGGGCCGACGGTCACCATGGCTGTCAGAGCGGTGGTCACGGCGAGGGTGCCCATCATGATCATGGCCACGCCGATCACGAACAGGCCGGAGGCGTCGTCCGACCAGTCGTAGTAGGCGCCGACGGTCAGACCGGCCGTGGTGCCGAGCACGGCACCAGCGACGTACCACCGGGATGCCGCCCAGTACACCGGCACCAGCAGCGTCAGCACCAGCCCGATCACCTGCCACGCCTCGTACGGTCCGGTCGTCGAACCGTCAGGATGCACATCCCGATGCTGATCCCAGCCCAGCCAGGCGGCCCACCCCGCCAGCGACAGTCCGGCCAGCACGAGCATCGACACCAGCTGGGGAACGGGTTTCCGCAGTACTTCACTCATGGTCCAAGAGTTCTCGTCCCGCCCCGGCTCCGGACAGAGCTCAGGTACTCAGTTCCGTTCGAGTACGAATCCGAGTACCTGCGCCGGCTCAGGGCATGGCACGCACGCTCAAGGGTGCCGCGGCGTCACTGCGAGCCGTCCAGTCCCATGAGGACCGAGTACGCCGACTCGGCCCGGCGTGCCGGTGCGGCGTCGGGGCGCGCGTGGTCCAGGAAGCTCTCGGTGCCGCCGTGGTGGAGGACCGTGCCGTCCTTCATGAGGGTGACGGTGTCGGCTTCGTCGGCCAGGTCGGCGATGTCATGCGTGGACATGAGCACCGGGGTCTTCGCCGCGACCTCCCGCAGCACGTCACGGAAGACCGTGCGCTGGTGCGGGTCGAGCCCGGCCGTCGGCTCGTCCAGCAGGATCACGCGCGCGTCGTGGGCCAGGGCGCAGGCGATGCCGACGCGGCGGAGCTGTCCCCCGGACAGCCTTGCCGTCTTGCTGCGGGCCTGCTCGGCGAGGCCGACCTGGTCGAGGGCCGCTCCGGCGCGCTCCCAGGCACGGGAGCGTTCCTCGCCCTTCAGCCAGGCGACGTACGCGACGTACTCGCGGGCGGACAACTGCCGCGAGGTGGGCACCCGTTGGGGCAGCCAGGCCACGTGGCGACGGTATTCACGGCTGGCGGAGGTGAGGTCCGTGCCGCTGAGGACGACGCTGCCCGCCTTGGGCTCGGCCGTGCCGGCGAGCAGCGCCATCGTGGTGGACTTGCCCGCCCCGTTGGGGCCGAGCAGGATCGTCAGGCCCTGCTCGGGGACCTCGTAGGTGAAGTCGGCCAGGACGGGGCGCGTCCAGCGGCGGTAGCCGAAGGTCACACGGTCGAGCAGCAGAGTCATCGGTCGGTCCTTGGTGCGAAACAGATGAGGGAGAGAACGCCGGCCAGAAAGACGGCGGCGGCACCCACGGCGGCATGTGTGACCTGGGCCTTCTCCGTGACGATCACCCAGGGGTAGGGGTCGTTGAGGCTGCGGCCCCCGAGGAACATGGAGTGGATCATCCAGAAGACGGGGACCAGGGTCGCCCGGTGTCCGAGCAGCGGCCAGGCGCCCAGAGCGAGTCCGCAGAAGAGCAGGTTGTTGCGTGCCGCCGTCCACATCGCGTCCTGGCCGAGCGTGGACATCGCCGCGGACATCGCCATGGCCACCGCGGACACGAGCACGGCGAAACCGGCGACCAGCGTGACGTCCCTGGCGTCGAGCCTGCGGACGGCGGACCGTTCCACGGAGGGAAGCCGCCGTTCGAGGCAGACGACCAGGGCGACGGAGGGAATGAGGCAGAGGAAGTTGCTGAGCTCTGTCGGTACCGCGAAATCCCCCAGGAACGCGGGGAAGACGACGACCACGTCCGCGGTGAGTACGACGCTGAGGACGAAGGCCGCCAGGGCACCGGGCAGCAGCCCCAGTGCTCCCCGCTGACGCAGCCACCAGATCATGGTCAGCGACCTGCCCCGCAGGCCCGGCGGAGCTGGTCGGCGTACCAGGCCTTCTGCTCCCGCAGGGGAAGCCCGCTCACCCTGTCCATCTCGGCGAGGAGCTGTGCGCGGCTCTGCCCCTGTGTGAACTGCTGGGTCTCACGGGACAGCCAGGCAAGGTACTCGCTCTCCACTCCGGCCGTCCGGGCGGCCCAGAGGGTGTTGTAGTGCAGGGCGTTCCAGTCCGGTCGCGCGCAGGGAATTCCGACGACCTCGATGGCGATGTTCTCCCGGAGCACCTTGTCCGCGTTCCCGGGCACGAGGTCGAGTGCCCAGTGCTCCCCCCTGGTGTCGAACTGCTGCACACCGGCCACGCTGACATCGGTGATGCGGGTGGGCTTCTCGACGATGACGCCCTTGGCCCGCAATTTGTCCGTCATCCCGGCGAGTTCGGCCTGGATCTGCCCGATGTGCTCGGAACCGGCCGACGGCAGGCAGACTTCGGGCTTTTCCCCCTCGCAGGTGACGGGGGCGAATCCCTTGGCGGCGGGAGCGATCGAATGCCAGTCCTTGGCAATGCCGTATGCGCCGAGCAGGCCACCGACCGCGATCACCAGGGATACGGCGACCGAGGCGACGCGAATGCGCCGCGGCGCCGTCAGTACGACACAGGCGACGGCCAGACAGACCGTCGGCAGGAGCGCGGCCACCGTCATCGCCGGCGAATACGCCTCACCGAATCCGAGCCAGGCGATGGACCCGGTGACATGGTGCGCCCAGTAACTGTCGGTGCCCAGCGGGAAGCTGATCCCGACGAACACCGCCACGGCCACGACCGGCGCGGCGTACAGCGCGTGGAAGCGGCGCCCTATGGCGAATCCGATGACGGCGTGCGCGGTGAGCAGGACGACGACGATCGCCATCAGGTGCAGCACAAACAGGTCGGGAAGGACCCCGACCACCCACAGCCCACCGGCCGTGACGCCCGCGGTGAGGACCGACAGGGAGAGCACGGTGATGAGGATGGGCCGGACCGCGATGCGCCAGCCGGAGCGCGCCGCCCCCAACTCCCAGGTGCCGAGGGCCCGCAGGCGCGTCGCCTCCACCGCGGCCAGACCTGCCGCCGCCGCGGCGGCCATCGGTACCGGGGCGTGCACGGCGTACGACGCGACCTGTGCGGGCCACGGCACGGCGATGAGCCGCTCGATGTGCCGGGTGCTCGTGACGAAGACGAAGGCGAAGAAAAGGCCGATCACCGGAAAGGCCAGCACGGCGGGATGCGTGCGAAGAGCGGAGGAGAAGCGCATGAACCCTCGAATGGAGAACAGATCCAGTGGCGAACAATTCCGGGGGCGCCCCCAGGTGGGGGGGGGCCCGGCCGGTGTAGGCGGCCCGGGGGTGTGGCCCCCGGTCCGGGGTGGGGGGCCCCCGGCACCCCCCCCCCCCCCGCCCGCCCGGGGCCGGCGGCCGGGCGCGCGCGCGGCCGCGCCCGCGGGCGCGGCCCCCGCCCCCGCGGGCCCCCCCCCCCGGCAGGATCAGTCAGCCAGGGTCGTGTCCACGCTGACCTTGTCAGCGGCACCCGTGCAAGCCCCGCACCCCGAACCGAGCTTGGTGATTTCGAGGTAGTAGCTGTCGTAAGGCAGATTGGACTGGGTGGCCGTGCTCGTGTAGCCGGAGCCCTTGAAGCAGTTGGTGAGCGTCGACGTGTCGTGCTTTACGTCGCTGCCCCAGTCGATCTGCTGCCACAGCGCCACAGCGACGCTGTCCGAGGTTCCGGCCTGGTCGCAGCCGGTGAAGTGGAATTCGTTGTACTGCTCGTCGACCCACTGCTGGGAAGTGGTCCCCTGGACCAGGCTGAAAGGAGACTTGCTCCAGTTGGCCCAGGCAACCGAGGTGGTGGCAATCGTGAGTGCGGCGGCCGCCCCCGCGACGACACCGAAGTTACGCAAAAGTCTTCCCGACAAAGGAAATCCCCTCCTTGCCCTTGCGGTCGTCGAGGCCCCCCTCGAACTGGAGACCGAAAGGCTGGGTGACTCTAGCATCGCCCCCGTCGCATGTCAGCCATGATCAAACAGGACACTTCGCGCCTCACTCCCGGCGAAACAAAGCATTCCGGTTAATGCCCGAACAGGCTCCAACGGGTGAATCCTGCCGTCCCGCGAGCAGCGGTCGACGCGGCAGCGGGAAGGCCATGCTGCGTACCGGAAACACGAGGTCCGGAAACACAAGGTCAGGAAACACGAGGTCAGGAAGCGTCCGTATGCCCAAGTTCCTCATCCAGGCCACCTACACGTCCGAGGGCACCAGAGGGCTGCTCAAGGAAGGCGCGAGCGGTCGTCGGGCCGCCGTCGAGCAGGTCGTCTCCGGTCTCGGCGGCACGGTCGAGACCATGTACTTCGCCTTCGGGCAGGACGACATCGTGCTCATCGTCGACTTCCCCGACCCGGTCTCGATGGCCGCCGTCAGCCTCACGGTCAAGGCCAGCGGAGCGCTCCAGACCCGGGCGACCCCGCTCCTCACCCTCGACGAGATCGACGAGGCCACCCGACGGCAGGTCAGCTTCCGCGCCCCCGGCACATGAATCCCCGGGTGCGGCGGCCAGGCGCCAGAGCGAGGTGACCTCCGCGGCGCGGGCGGCGTGGAGGGGGTCGGTGCCGTCCGAGGCCCGCGGATGCCGGGGTCTGGTGTCCGCCTTGCCCAGCACGTGCAGGCCCGCCGCTTCGATGGCGGCCAGCAGTTCGCGACGCGTCCTGAGCCCGAGGTGTTCGGCAAGGTCGGAGAGGACGAGCCAGCCCTCGCCGCCCGGTTCGAGATGGGAGGCCAGGCCGTTCAGGAAGCCGTGCAGCATGGCGCCGTCCGGGTCGTAGACGCCTTGCTCGACGTCAGAGGTCGGACGGGCGGGAATCCAGGGCGGGTTGCAGACGACGAGGTGGGCACGGCCTTCGGGGAACAGGGCGGGACCCACGACATCGACGCGTCCGGCGAATCCCAGTCGGCGGACGTTCTCGCGGGCACAGGACAGTGCGCGCGGGTTGATGTCGCTGGCCACGATCCGGTCGAGCCCCCGGTGGGCGAGGACGACGGCCAGTACGCCGGTCCCCGTGCCGAGGTCGAATGCCGTACGACCACCAACGCCCTGCTGCACCGACGCGGGGAGCGGTGTCCTCGCGACGAGGTCGACGTACTCGCCCCTGGTCGGCGCGAACACGCCGTAGTGCGGGTGGATACGGGCGTTGACGGCCGGCACCGCCACACCCTTCCTGCGCCACTGCTCGGCGCCGATCACGCCCAGCAGTTCCGTCAAGGAGACCACCACGGCGTCGCGCGGAGCGCCGTACGCCTCGGCACACGCCTGACGTACGTCGGGCGCCCGGCGCAGCGTCAGGGAGTAGTCGTCCTCCAGCAGCACCAGGAGCCGGCCCAGCACACGGGCCCGGTGGCCGCGGGCCCGGCGCTGCAGATGGAAGGACTCGGCCGGACTGCCGCCCGGGCGGGGAGGTCTGCGGTCGATACGGCGACCCATCGCCCGCAGCAACTGCCGTGCGTTGTGGAAGTCGCCCCGCCACAGCAGCGCCGTACCTTCGCAGGCCAGACGGTAGGCGACGGCGGCTTTCATACGGTCGTCCGCGACGACGACCCGTCCGGGCGGCGAGGCGGCGCTCTCGGAATGCCAACGGGCTGAGCGGGCGGTGTGGGCTTCGGTCCAGCGGATCGTGGACACGACGTACTCCTCGTGATCGAACGTGCGGGGGCACGAAGAGCACTTCGACGAGGAGCGGGAGAGAGCGCCTGGGCCGGGGGCCGGCCGGATGCCGCGGGGCAGCCGGGAATTGGCGGGAATTGCCGGACAGGCCTACGGCACAGGCGTGAGCATCAGGGCAGGCAGGGCTACCGCTCCCGCGTCGAAGCGCGAGAGGAGACGTCGCCTAGAACCATGCCGAGAACGATCCCGAGTGTCACGAACAGCCCTTTCACAGAGGTGCCGCAGAGGCTCGCACAGCCCTCAGCACCCAGGCAACCGGGACAGGCCATATCCGGACTCGCCCGAAGTCCACCCCACAACCACAACCAGGAGATCTACGCCACAGGCTCCACCCACTCCTCCTACAGCCGTGATCGATCCGCAACCAATTCCGGGCTTGACCGAGACCCATCAAGCGGCTGCGTGATTACGCTCCGGAGCATGGCCGACACCCCCCAACACCCGGACCACCCCACCGCGGAACACCCCACCGCGGAACACCCCGCCACGGACCACCCGGTCTATGTCATAGGCGGCGGCCCCGGCGGACTCTCCGTCGCGTACGCGCTGCGCGCACAGGGGCTGCGTGCCGTGGTGCTGGAGAAGTCGGACCGGGTCGGGGCCTCCTGGCGGCGGCACTACGACCGGCTCCATCTGCACACCACCCGGCGGCTGTCGGGCCTGCCGGGGCTGGCGATGCCGCGTCGCTTCGGGCGCTGGGTGGCCCGGGACGACGTCGTGCGCTACCTGGAGAAGTACGCCGAGTACCACGACCTGGAGATCGTCACCGGCGTCGAGGTGTCACGGATCGAGCCCGCGCCCGACGGCTCCGGCTGGCTGCTGCGCGCCACCGGCGGCCGTGAACTGACCGGCGCCGCGGTCGTCGTGGCCACCGGCCACAACCACACCCCGCGCCTCCCGGACTGGCCCGGCCGCGACACCTACACCGGCGAGTTCCTGCACGCCGGCGAGTACCGCAACCCCGCGCCCTACGCCGGCCGCGACGTCCTGGTCGTCGGCATCGGCAACACCGGTGCCGAGATCGCCGTGGACCTGGTCGAGGGCGGCGCCTCACGCGTGCGGCTGGCGGTTCGCACCACCCCGCACATCGTGCGCCGCTCCACCGCCGGCTGGGCCGCCCAGTTCACCAGCATCCTGGTACGGCGGCTGCCGGTCCGCCTCGTCGACCGGCTGGCGAGGCTCATGGCCAGGCTCAGCGTGCCGGACCTGTCGGCCCGCGGACTGCCGCGCCCCGACAGCGGGCTCTACAGCCGGGTCAGGCAAGGGGCGATCCCCATCCTCGACGTCGGCCTCATCGACGCCGTGCGCAACGGCCGCATCGAGATCGTGGCCGCCGTCGACGGCTTCGAGGACGGCAAGGTCGTCCTCGCCGACGGCGACCGCGTCTCGCCGGACGCCGTCATCGCCGCCACCGGATACGTCCGCGCCCTGGAGGACCTCGTCGGCCACCTCGACGTGCTGGACACGCACGGCAAGCCCGTCGTCCAGGGCGCCCGCACACCGGCCCACGCCCCCGGCCTCTACTTCACCGGCTACACCAACCCCATCAGCGGCAACCTCCGCGAGATGGCGATCGACGCCCAGAAGATCGCCAAGGCCGTCACCGGCGGCCGGAACAGCGACCGCAGCAGACAGATCTCCCGGCTCCCGGTGACGTAGACCGCTGGGCGCCTGGACAGCTGGGCGCCTGCACACCTTGCCACCGGGGCACCCTCAACTCCCTTACGCATCTCTCCTGTTACTTACGAGTCAGTTGTGACGAGAGAGCTGTACCGCGCTGCCGCACAGGGCCAGAATGTGAGCACTGTTCAACTTTTCTGCTCCACTCCCTCTCGCCCTGACGGAGGACGCACGTGGCAAGCGAAAGACAGCTCCCCGGCACCGCTCGACTCTCCCGACTCTCCCGGCGCTCCCTGCTCGGCGGCGCGGCTGCCGCCGCCGGTGCCGCCACCCTCACCGCCGCCGGCACCGGCACCGCCTCGGCCGCCGCCGCCCGCGAGGTCGACGTCGCCATCGTCGGCGCCGGTCTGGCCGGACTCACCGCGGCCCGCGACCTGGTGGCGGCCGGCAGATCGGTCGCCGTCCTGGAGGCCCGCGACCGCGTCGGCGGCCGCGTCATGGGACTCGGCCTGGCGGGCGGCGGTGTCACCGAAGGCGGCGGCGAGTTCATCGGCCCCACCCAGGACCGCATCAAGGCCCTCGCCGACTCCCTCGGCGTGCAGACCTTCACCACCTACAACTCCGGCAACAACCTCCTCTACAAGGACGGCAGGAAAACCCCCTACGCCACCGACGGCGTCCTCGGCTCGGTGCCGCCCATCGACGCGGCGGGCCTCGCCAACGCGGCGATCGTGCAGGCCACCCTCGACGACCTGGCCAAGCAGATCCCGGTCGACGCACCCTGGACCGCAGCCAAGGCCGAGGAGTGGGACCGGCAGACCTTCGAGACCTGGCTGCGCGCCAACGCCGTCATCCCGTCCGCCAAGTTCCTCTTCGACGTGGCCTGTACGTCGATCTTCTCCGCCGAACCCCGCGAACTCTCCTTCCTCTTCGTCCTCTTCTACATCGCCGCCGCCGGCAACCCGTCCACCCCCGGCACCCTGGAACGCCTCACCGAGACCGCGGGCGGCGCCCAGGAACTGCGCTTCGTCGGCGGCTCCCAGCTGGTGCCGGTCAAACTCGCCGCCACACTCGGCGACCGGGTGGTGCTCGGCGCCCCGGTGCGCACGATCACCAAGTCCGGCGCCAAGTACGCGGTGACGGCCGACGGCATCACCGTCACCGCCAAGAGGGTCGTCGTCGCCGTACCCCCGCCCCTCGCCGCCCGTATCACCTACGACCCCCTCCTCCCGGCCGCCCGCGACCAGCTCACCCAGCGCCTGCCGATGGCCTCGGTGGGCAAGGCCATCGCTGTCTACGACACCCCCTTCTGGCGTGCCGACGGGTTCAACGGCCAGGTCGTCAGCGACACCGGCGTGATCAGCTCCACCTTCGACAACTCCCCGCCCGACGCCTCCTACGGCGCCCTCATGGGCTTCATCGAGGCCGACGAGGCCCGCAAGCTGGACGCGGCGAGCGAGGCCGAGGTCCGGGCGGCCGTGCTGAAGGACTACGCCACCTACTTCGGCCCGAAAGCGGCCTCCCCCACCTCCTTCGTCCTGCAACGCTGGAACAACGAGGCCTACACCCGCGGCGGCCCCGTCTCCATCGCGGCCCCGGGCGTCCTGACCCAGTACGGCTCCGCCCTGCGCGAACCGGTCGGCGGCATCCACTGGGCCGGGACGGAGACCTCCACGCACTGGATGGGGTTCATGGACGGGGCGGTGCGGTCGGGCGAGCGGGTGGCGAAGGAGGTGCTGGCGGTGCTCTGAGCGACGTCCGCCGGGCAGTGAGCCGACCCCCGCCGAGCATGGGGCCGACCCCCGCCGGTCACCGCTCCGCCAACTTTGCGTGCACAACCGTTCCTGACATGGCGTCAGTTCCTTTAATCTGACACTGCGTCAGTTAATCGCTGTCACACAGGAGCGGGCGGACCGATGCTTGGATCAACCCACGGCACCCTCACCACCGACTCCCGCCGGGCCCGGGTCATCGCCTGTGGCGAGCAGCCCGGGCCCGCCGTCCACGGCAGGCCCGCCGAGGTCGACGATCTCGACGTCAGCGGCCGTCCGCTGTACTCCGACGTGCCCGATCTGGACCGCTTCTTCCGGCCGGAGTCGGTCGCGGTGATCGGTGCCTCGGACGCGGAGGGTCGGCCGAACACCGGTGTCACCCGCCAGCTGATCGCCTGGTCGGAGCGGGTCGGCGCCCGGCTTCTCCCGGTGCATCCGAGCCGCCCGTCCGTCTTCGGCATCCCCTGCTCTCCTTCCGTCGCCGACCTGCCCGAGCAGGTCGATCTCGCCGTACTGCTGGTCGCCGACCCCCTTCCGGTGATCGAGGAACTGGCCGAGACCAAGGTGAAGTTCGCCGTCGTCTTCGCGTCCGGCTTCGCGGAGACCGGCGAGGAGGGCGCCGCCGCGCAGGACCGGCTGACCGCCGCCGTCGAGCGGTCCGGGATGCGGCTGCTGGGCCCGAACACCAACCTCAACGCCTTCGAGCGGTTCCGCGACGACCTGGACGGGCCCGCCATCGCCCTGATCACCCAGTCCGGCCACCAGGGCCGCCCCGTCTTCGCCCTCCAGGAGCTCGGCATCCGGCTCTCCCACTGGGCGCCGACCGGCAACGAGGCCGACCTGGAGAGCGCCGACTTCATCTCCTACTTCGCCGAACGGCCCGAGGTCGGGGCCATCGCCTGCTACGTCGAGGGGCTCAAGGACGGCCGTGCCTTCCTGCTCGCCGCCGACCGCGCCGCCCGCCGTGGGGTGCCGGTCGTCGCCGTCAAGGTGGGCCGCACCGAGACCGGCGCCCGCACGGCCGCCTCACACACCGGCAAGCTGACCGGCGCGGACACGGTGGTGGACGCGGCGATGCGGCAGTACGGCGTGATCCGGGTGGACGGCCTGGACGAACTCCAGGACACCGCCGCCCTGTTGGCCCGCGCACGGCCGCCCCGCGCCGACGGCGTCGTCGTCTATTCGATCTCGGGCGGCACGGGCGCGCACTTCGCCGACCTGGCGACCGAGGCGGGGCTGAAGCTGCCGGAGCTGTCGGAGGCCAAGCAGGCCGAGCTGCACCAGTGGATACCCGAGTATCTGAGCGTGGCCAACCCCGTCGACAACGGCGGGCATCCGGTCGGCGACCACCGCGGCCGGAAGATCATCGACGCCCTCCTCGACGACCCCTCGGTGGGCGTGCTGATCTGCCCGGTCACCGGGCCCTTCCCGCCCCTCAGCGACAGGCTGGTCCAGGACCTGGTGGACGCCGCCGAGCGGACGGACAAGCTGGTCTGCGTGGTCTGGGGGTCGCCGGTCGGCACCGAGCCGGCGTACCGCGAGGTCCTGCTCGGCTCCTCGCGGGTGGCCACCTTCCGCACGGTGGCGAACTGCATCACCGCGGTCCGCGCCTACCTCGACCACCACCGCTTCGTCACCGGCTACCGCTCCCCCTTCGACCGGGCACCCCGCACGCCGTCCCCCTCCTACCGCAAGGCCCAGCCACTGATGCGCCCGGGCCAGCAGCTGAGCGAGCACGCGGCGAAGCAGCTGCTGCGGGCGTACGGCATCCGGGTGCCGCGCGAGCAGTTGGTGACCAGCGCGGCGGCGGCCGTACGGGCCGCGGCTCTGGTCGGCTACCCCGTGGTGATGAAGGCGTCCGGCGCGCGGATCGCCCACAAGACCGAGCTGGGCCTGGTCAAGATCGGACTGACCTCGGCCAGCCAGGTCCGGGACGCCTACCGGGAGTTGACCGACATCGCCCGCTACGAGGACGTCTCCCTGGACGGTGTCCTCGTCTGCCAGATGGTCGAACGGGGCGTCGAGATGGTCGTCGGCGCCACCCACGACGAGCTGTTCGGGCCGACCGTGACGGTCGGGCTGGGCGGGGTGCTCGTGGAGGTCCTCGGCGACTGTGCCGTACGCGTGCCGCCCTTCGGTGAGGAGCAGGCGCGGGACATGCTCGGCGAGCTGCGCGGGCGGGCCCTCCTCGACGGGGTCCGGGGGCGCCCCCCGGCGGATCTCGACGCGCTGGTCGAAGTCGTCCTGCGGGTGCAGCGCATGGCCCTGGAGCTGGAGGACGACCTCGCGGAGCTCGACATCAACCCGCTGATGGTGCTGCCCAGGGGGCAGGGCGCGGTGGCGCTGGACGCGCTGGTGGTGTGCCGCTGACATGAGTGCCGACGCCGATGTGAACATGCCCAATTCCCCCCGTGTGCCCGGAAATTCCGTCGATTCATTGGTACAGCACGCCACTGACAATCAGGTCTGCCGCATCACCCTCAACCGCCCCGAGACCCTCAACGCGATCACCCCTGACCAGCGGGAACGCATCATCGAGCTGCTCGCCGACGCCTCCGCCGACCCCGCCGTGCGGGCCGTCGTACTGACCGGAACGGGCCGCGGCTTCTGCGCCGGGGCGGATCTGCGAGGCGGGGCGGATGGACGGGGCGGGGCGGATCCGCGTCCCGGGGTGATGGCGGGTGAGCGGGTCCCCGGCGATGTCGCCCGCACGATCCGGCTCGGCGCCCAGCGGCTGATCGCGGCCGTCCTCGACTGCGAGAAGCCGGTGATCGCGGCGGTGAACGGCACGGCGGCCGGCCTCGGCGCGCATCTGGCGTTCGCCTGCGACCTCGTACTGGCCGCCGAGTCCGCCCGGTTCATCGAGGTGTTCGTCCGTCGCGGCCTCGTCCCCGACGGCGGCGGCGCCTACCTCCTCCCCCGGCTCATCGGCCCCCAGCGGGCGAAGGAGCTGATGTTCTTCGGCGACGCGCTCACCGCGCCGGACGCCGAACGCCTCGGCCTGGTCAACCGGGTCGTGCCGGACGGGGAGTTGGCCAAGACGGCCCGCGAGTGGGCCGAACGCCTCGCCACCGGCCCGACCCGCGCCCTCGCCCTCACCAAACAACTCGTCAACACCTCCCTCGACACCGACCGCACCACCGCCTTCGCGGCGGAGGCGGCCGCCCAGGAGATCAACATGACGACGCAGGACGCCCGGGAGGGCGTGGCGAGCTTCGTGGAGCGCAGGAGGGCCGAGTTCAAAGGGCTATGACCCTTCCTATCTGACGGTCAGTCAGTTTCAATGGGTGTCGTGATGGGACACGCAGGGATGGCGGCAGCCGCCGTCCGCTACCTCAGGTCGGTCGGGACGACAGCATCCCCGGAGCCCGTCGAAGTGCTGCCGCGCCCGGAGTTGCGGTGCGTCGGCGAGGACGAGCGGGCGCCGGTCGACCAGGCCGAGTTCCGGCGCGTGCTGGGGAACTACGCGTCGGGCGTGGCCGTTGTCACGGCAGCTTCTGCCGACGACGCCGCCACCCCTGCCGGTTTCGCCTGCCAGTCCTTCTCCTCCCTCTCCCTCGACCCGCCCTTGGTCGCCTTCATGGTCGGCCGTACGTCGACGACATGGCCACGTATCGCCCGCGCGGGCGCCTTCTGCGTGAACGTCCTGAGCGCCGGTCAGGGCGAGCTGTGCCGTGCCTTCGCGGTGAGCGGGGCGGACAAGTTCGCGGGCGTCGACTACGACGCGGCCCCCGTCTCCGGCTCACCCCGCCTCGCGGGCACGCTCGCGTGGATCGACTGCACGATCCACGCGGTGCACACCGGGGGCGACCACCTGATCGTGGTGGGCCGGGTGGACGCCCTGGGCGCGAGCGACGGGGACGAGGCGCCGCTGCTGTTCCACAAGGGGCGGTTCCTCTAGAAGGGGCAGTTCCTCCAGGCAGTCACGCCTCCCCGTCAGACGCATCGGCTTCGACGGCAGCCCTTGACTAGGCCGCGGCCACCGCAGGAGCCGGAGCCGGACGTCGCCGGATCACCAGCACCATCAGCGTCGCCGCCGCGCACAGCGCCCCCGACGAGTACCACACCATGTCGTACGACCCGAAGACGTCCCGCGCGACCCCGCCGAGGAAGGCCACCAACGCGGCACCGACCTGATGGG
Source organism: Streptomyces sp. NPDC059010 (assembly GCF_042740355.1). Lineage (NCBI taxonomy): Bacteria > Bacillati > Actinomycetota > Actinomycetes > Kitasatosporales > Streptomycetaceae > Streptomyces > Streptomyces sp. NPDC059010. The sequence goes on along the minus strand of NZ_JBHYJA010000059.1, from coordinate 34,999 downwards.
ACGCGAGGACCCAGCCGAAGACGATCGCGCTGTCCTCGCCGTACAGCTCCCGGCACAGGGCGACCGTGGGCGGAACGGTGGCGACCCAGTCGAGGCCGTAGAAGACGATGAAGAGGAGCATCGGCGGGTGGACGCTCGGCGCCAGCAGCATCGGCAGGAACAGCAATGAGACGCCACGCAGCGCGTAGTACACCGCGAGCAGTCGGCGCGGTTCGATGCGGTCGGTGAGCCAGCCGGAGGCGATCGTGCCGACGACATCGAACACGCCGATGATCGCGAGCAGCGAGGCGGCGGCCTGGACGGGCATGTGCTCGTCGTGGGCGGCGGGCACGAAGTGGGTCTGGATGAGGCCGTTGGTGGAGGCGCCGCAGATCGCGAAGGAACCGGCCAGCAGCCAGAAGGGGCCGGTGCGGGCCGCCGAGCCAAGCACCCTGACCGCCCGGCGCGCGGCACCCGGCACGGGGGGCGGCTTGGGCACGAACTCCTTGGCGCCGTACGGCTTCAGGCCCACGTCGGCCGGGTGATCACGCAGCAGCAGCCAGACGAAGGGGACGACCACGAGGGCGGCCAGGGCCACCGTCACCGCGGCCGGACGCCAGTCGTACTGGTCCACCAGCCAGGACAGCACCGGCAGGAAGATCAGCTGGCCGGAGGCGGAGGCGGCGGTGAGGATGCCGGTGACCAGGCCGCGCCGCTCGGTGAACCAGCGGTTGGTGACCGTCGCGGCGAAGGCCAGCGCCATCGAGCCGCTGCCGAGCCCCACCAGCAGTCCCCAGCACAGCAGCAGTTGCCAGGCCGCCGTCATCCAGTACGTCAGACCCGAGCCGAGCGCGATCACGGTGAGCGCGACCGCGACCACCCGCCGGATGCCGAAGCGGTCCATCAGGGCAGCGGCGAACGGAGCGGTGAGCCCGTACAACGCCAGGTTGACCGAGACCGCGGCACTGATCGTGCCGCGCGACCAGCCGAACTCCTGGTGCAGCGGGTCGATGAGCAGGCCCGGCAGGGAGCGGAAGGCGGCGGCGCCGATGATCGTGACGAAGGTGACGGCCGCGACGAACCACGCCCGGTGCAGTGCCCTGCCGCGACCCCGCCACGGGCGGGACTTCCTGATCGGCCGGGTGTCCTCTGCGGCTGCTGCCGTCTCGGTTGTCTGGGTCACGACATAGAGCTTCGGGCCTGTGATCGTCCGAAACGAGTGGCCCGAGGGACAGCATTCGTTAGGATCGGGCCATGGATACGGCCAGCAGCACGGCACGCGCCCGGCAGGAGCCCTTCCGACCGCATCGCGTCGTCGTCCTCGCCCTCGACGGCCTCCTCCCCTTCGAGCTGGGCATCCCGCACCGCATCTTCGGCCGCCCCAGGGACGCCCGGGGGCGGTATCTGTACGACGTCGTCACCTGCTCGATCCGGCCGCCGGGCCCGGTGCGGACCGACGCCGACTTCGCCGTCCAGGTCGAGCACGGCCCGGAGGCCCTGGCCACCGCGGACACCGTCGTCGTACCGGCGCTGTACGAGAACGGCCCGCTCTACGAACAGGGCGTCCTCACCCCCGAACTGGCCGCCGCCCTCGCCCACATCCGCCCCGGCACCCGGCTCACGTCCATCTGCACGGGCGTGTATGTCCTCGCCGCCGCCGGCTACCTGGACGGCCGCCCCGCCACCACGCACTGGGCCGACGCCGAGCGCTTCCAGGCACTCTTCCCGCAGATCGAGGTCGACCCGAACGTCCTGTTCATCGACGACGGCGACGTGCTGACCTCGGCCGGGGTGGCGGCCGGGATCGACCTGTGCCTGCACATGGTCCGCAGCGACCACGGCACGGCGGTCGCCAACGACGTGGCCCGCCGCACCGTCGTACCGCCGCACCGGGACGGTGGCCAGGCCCAGTACATCCACCGCCCGGTTCCCGACCCCCAGCAGGCGTCCACGACCACGGCCCGTGCCTGGGCCCTGGGCCGCCTCCACGAGCCGATCCAGCTGCGCGACATGGCGGACCAGGTGTCCATGTCCGTACGGACCTTCACACGCCGCTTCCGTGAGGAGGTCGGCGTCAGCCCCGGCCAGTGGCTCACCCAGCAGCGGGTGGAACGCGCCCGGCATCTGCTGGAGTCCTCCGACCTGTCCGTCGACCAGGTCGCCCGGGACGCCGGCTTCGGTACGGCCCAGTCGATGCGACAGCACCTACAGACGGCCCTCGGCGTCACCCCCACCAGCTATCGGCGCACCTTCCGCGCGGGCGGCAACGTCGACATCCGGGTCCCCAGCGGCACTTGAGCCGTCCGACCGGGCGCCGCCGTCCCGACGGGCCTCTTCACGACGAGCCTCGCCCCGCCCAGCCTCCCCGAGCCGGATCCCGCCCCGACCGGCCTCGTCCCGACCGGCCTCACCACGGCGAACCTCACCCCCACCAGCGTTGTCGCGGCGGACCTCGTCCCGGTTGCCCGCTTCCCGGTGCCCCGCCTCCCGACGCCCCTCCCCCCACCAGCCAAGCCCCGTCAGCAGCAGAGTCACCAGCACTCCGGCGAGGACGGCCGTGGACGGGGCGACCACCTGGAGGAGGCCGCCGGCGAGGGAGCCCGTCGCGGCGTAGCCGGCGCCCGCGGCCGCGTACATCACGGAGTACCCGGCGGCCAGGGCTCCCGGCGGCAGCGCCTCGCGCAGGGAGAGGTTGCGGGTGATCAGCGCGCCCGCCTGGAGGGTGCCCGCCAGGACGAGGGCGATCGCGATGCCGGTCGCGCCCGGTATCAGCGCGGCGAGGACGACGAAGACCGACATGCCGCCCATCAGCACCGCGCTGCGCGTACGAAGCCGCCCCGGCCAGGACCGCAGGCCGTACAGGAACGCCCCGATCCCCGCCCCCGTGGCCATGCCCGCCAGCATCGGACCGGACCAGCCGACGCCGATGCCGCGCTGTTCCAGCAGGGCGGGCAGGGTGAGTTCGGCGAGGCCGAGCAGGGTGAGGCCGGCCGCACCGGTGACGAACACCGGCCAGGCACGGATCAGTACACGGGACTTCACCCGCCCCACCCCTCCGTCCGGTTCACCCTTGGCCCAGCCGGCGGGCAGCAGCCAGTGGCCCGCGATCGACGACGCCATCAGGACGGCCCCGAGGATCAGCGGCACCCGTGGCGCCACCCCGAGGGCGAGGCCGGCGACCGCGACCGGGGAGACCGCCCACACACCGGACATCAGCATCGACTCGACGGACAGCGCCTGCGCCACGGAACGCTCCGGTACCAGCGAGGTCAGCAGCGCCCGCTGTCCTCCGGCGACCGCCGCCGGTGCCGCCCCGGACAGGAACGCGAACGCCCCCAGCACCACGGGATGCGCCCCGGCCAGCGCCCCCAGCCCCGTGAACCCCACGGCCCCGCCCGCGAGCCCGACGGCCAGATGGCGCCGCCCCCGAGCCGGGTCGAATCGCACCCCCAGCACCGGGGCGCCGATGATCTCGCCGATCGCATAGGCCGCCGCGAGAGCCGCACCCAGGGTGTAGCCGCCGGGCCGCTCCCGCACCAGGAACACCAGGGCCAACGGCGTCATGGCGACCGGCATACGGGCGGCGACGGCCGTGCAGGCCCAGATCAGGACCTGCCTGGAGGCGACGTCTCGATAGGTCATGCAAAAGACCGTAAGCGCCGCCGCTGACAACCCGGCAGCCATTTTCCCGGCCTGTGGAAAACTCGCTCTCGCGACTGGCGGGAGACGCCAACAGGGTCGCCGACAAAGGCCGTTGAGTTCTCAGAACGTGAGCACTCCACGTGCCACCTTCCCCGCCTCCGCGTCCGCCGCCGCTCTCTCGAACTCCTCCACCGGATACGTCTGCGTCACCAGCTCGTCCAGCAGCAGCCGCCCCGCCCGGTACAGATCGGCGTACAGCGCGATGTCCCGCTGCGGCCGTGACGAGCCGTACCGGCAGCCCAGGATCGACTTGTCCAGATACATGGAGGACACGACGAAGGACGCCTCCGCGCCGGCCGGCGGGACCCCCAGCAGAATCGCCTGTCCGTGCCGGTCGAGCAGATCGACGGCCGCCCGGATCAACTCGACGCGCCCCACGCACTCGAAGGCATGGTCCGCCCCCGTCGGCAGCAGTTCCCGCACGCCCTCCACCGACGTCAGGAAGTCCGTCGCCCCGAACTGCCGGGCCACCGCCTCCTTCGCCGGATTGGCGTCGACGGCGACGATCCGCAACGCGCCCGCGATCCGCGCCCCTTGCAGAACATTGAGCCCGATCCCCCCGGTGCCGATCACGAGCACGCTGTCCCCGCGGTCCACCTTCGCCCGGTTGAGCACGGCGCCCACACCGGTCAGCACCCCGCACCCGATGAGCGCGGCCGAGGGCAGCGGAATGTCCTTCGGGATCCGCACCACCTGCACGGCCTTCACCACGGTCCGCTCGGCGAACGCGGAGTTGGACGCGAACTGGAACACCGGCCGTCCGTCTCGCGTGAACGGCTGCCCCGGCCGCCCTATGGCCTGCCGGCACATGGTCGGCCGCCCCCGGTCGCACTCGGCACACACACCGCAGTTGGCGAGCGTGGAGAGCGCCACATGGTCCCCGGGCCCGACATGGGTGACCCCCACACCAACCGCTTCGACCACCCCCGCCCCCTCATGCCCCAGCACCACAGGAACGGGGAACGGTATGGTCCCGTCCACCACGGACAGATCGCTGTGGCACAACCCGGCAGCCGAGATCGCCACCAGCACCTCCCCCGGCCCCGGGTCCCGCACCACCAGGTCGTCCACGACCTCGACCCGCTTGCCGTCGAACAACACACCGCGCATCAGACGACCCCCTTGGGCTCCCTGGGCAGACCGAGCACCCGCTCGGCGATGATCGTGCGCTGAACCTGGTCCGAGCCCCCGTAGATCGTGTCGGCCCGGGAGAACAGGAACAGATGCTGCAGAGCGTCGAGTTCATACGGCGACGAGGGCGCCCAGTCCCGCGGCCCCACCCCCGCAGTCGCGCCCCGCACCTGCATCGCCAGTTCCCCGAGCCGCTGATGCCAGCCGCCCCACAGCAGCTTGGCCGCACTGGACGCCCCCGCGTCCCCGGCCCGGCCCAGCGTGCGCAACGCGTTCCAGCGCATCACCCGCAGCTCGGCCCACTGCCGCACCAGCCGCTCCCGCACGACGGGATCGTCCGCCGCCCCGGACCGCACGGCCGCCTCCACGACCCGCTCCAACTCCTGTGCGAACCCGATCTGCTGGGCGAGCGTGGAGACCCCCCGCTCGAACCCGAGCAGACTCATCGCGACCTTCCACCCGGCGCCCTCACCGCCGACGACATGCTCCACGCGCGCGTGCGCACCGTCGAAGAACACCTCGTTGAAGTCACTGGTCCCGGTCATCTGCCGAATGGGCCGCACCTCGATACGCCCCGGCTGATCCATCGGAACGAGCAGAAAACTCAGCCCGTGATGCCGCCGGGACTCCGGCTCGGTCCGGGCCAGCACAAAGCACCAGTCGGCCTCATGGGCGAGCGAGGTCCAGATCTTCTGCCCGGTGATCCGGTACGTCCCGTCCGCCCCCCGCTCGGCCTTGGTCCGCACCCCGGCGAGATCAGACCCCGCCCCGGGCTCGCTGTACCCCTGACACCACAGCTCCTCCCCCACGGCGATCGCCGGCAGAAAGCGAGCCTTCTGCTCATCGGTCCCGTGCGCGAGCAGCGTGGGCGCCAGCAGCTTCTCCCCGATATGCCCCGACCGTGCCGGCGCCCCCGACCGCGCGTACTCCTCGGCCCAGACGACCTGCTGGGTGAGCGAGGCGGTCCGATTCCCGAACCCACCCTCCCCCCACCCGAGCCCGATCCACCCGGCCTTCCCCAGGGTGCGTTCCCACACACGGCGATCCTGGCCACCCTCGGCATGCTCGGAGAGCCACGCCCTGGCCTCCACCCGAAACACGTCATCCGCAGCACTGAACCCGAAGTCCACTGACGTCTCCTCCATTCGCCGGCAAGGTCACCCACCTCAGGGGCGCGGGGCTGTATCAATGTGCGGCTCCGCCGCGTGGGCGCGACCAGCCACGAACAACCCGCGGCCGCCGCCCCAGAACACCCCCCGATCTCTCAGGCGTTCGGCCGCTCCCCGGCGGCAGCGGCCCGCTCCATCGCCTCCACCCGCGCAAGCATCGGCATCGGATCCACCCCCACCGACCCGGGCAGCGCCTCCGCAATCGCCTCCGGCGTCCATCCGCCGGAGGCATACGCGGCCCGCAACTCCCGCGGCTGCGCCCACACCGCGATCTTCGGCCCGGCGACCGTGTACACCTGCCCCGTGACCCCCTGCTCCCGGGCCGCATCCGACAACAGGTAGACCACGAACGCGGCCACGTCCTCCGGCTCCCCGATCTCCGCCAGCTCCATGGGCACGTTGGCCGACATGCGCGTACGAGCGACCGGCGCCACCGCGTTCGCCGTCACCCCGTACTTGTGCAGTCCGAGCGCCGCGCTGCGCACCAGCGAGATGATCCCGCCCTTCGCCGCGCTGTAGTTGGCCTGCGAGACCGACCCCTGATGGTTGCCGCTGGTGAACCCGATCAACGTCCCCGCCCGCTGCTTGCGCATCACGGCCGAGGCGGCTCGGAACACGGTGAACGTCCCCTTCAGGTGGGTGGCGAGAACCGGGTCCCACTCCTCCTCGGACATGTTGAACAGCATCCGCTCGCGCAGGATCCCGGCGACGCACACGACCCCGTCGATCCGCCCGAAGGCCGAAACGGCCGTATCCACAACGCGCTGCCCACCCGCCATCGTGGAGATGTCGTCCGCGACCGCGACGGCTTCCCCGCCCGCCGCCTCGATCTCCTTGACGACTGTCTCGGCGACCTCGCTGGTGGGTGACGCGCCGTCCATGGAGACGCCGTAGTCGTTGACGACGACCCGCGCCCCTTCGGCGGCGGCCGCGCGCGCCACCGCCCGTCCGATGCCCCGCCCGGCGCCCGTCACGGCGATGACCTTGCCTGCCAAGAAGTTCCCCACGCCCCGGCCCCTTCCCGCAGTTTCTGACGGTCCGTTAGATTCGCATCAGATTCTACGACCCGTCAGATACACGGAGACAAGCCCCGGGGAGGACCCATGTCACTGCCGGACGCGTTCCACGAGATCGCCAAGCGCGTGAACAACTGGGGGCGTTGGGGATCGGACGACGAGATCGGCACGCTCAACCTGATCACCGACGAGGTGGTCCGCGAGGCCGCCGTCTGCGTCCGCACCGGCCGCCGCGTCCCTCTCGCCCTCCCCCTGCAACAGGACGGCGTCCAGACCGGGATGATCCCCGGACGCGTCAACCCGCTGCATGCCATGGTGCAGATCAACCAGGAGATCTTCGGCCCGGGAACCGTCGCCTGCAGCGACGACGCCGTGACCATGGGCCTGCAGGCGGCCACCCACTGGGACGCGCTCACCCATGTCTCGCACTCGGGCCGGCTCTACAACGGCCGCCCCGCCGACACCATCACCCCGCACGGAGGCGCCCGGTTCAGCGGCATCGACAAGGCCCGGCACATCGTCTCGCGAGGTGTGCTGCTGGACGTGGCACGCGCGCGTGGCGTCACGCGGCTCGACGGCGGGCACGCGGTCACCCCCGAGGACCTGGAGGCGGCCGAGGGACTGGCGGGCACACGCGTGCGTGCCGGAGACATCGTGCTCGTACGGACAGGGCAGATCCAGGTCTATCTCGCCGGGGACAAGCACGCGTACGGCTATCCCTCGCCGGGTCTGTCGATCCGTACGCCGGAGTGGTTCCACGCGCGCGATGTCGCGGCGGTGGCGAACGACACGCTCACATTTGAGATCTTTCCGCCGGAGATGGAGGATCTGTGGCTGCCCGTGCACGCCCTCGATCTTGTGGAGATGGGGATGCTCCAGGGGCAGAACTGGAATCTCGAAGAGTTGTCCACAGCCTGTGGACAAGAGGGCCGTTACGCGTTCCTGCTGTCGGCGATGCCCGAGCCCTTCGTCGGCGGCACGGGGACTCCCGTGGCACCCGTGGCCATACTCTGACGCCGCGAGCGGCCGCAGCACGGCTCCGTCACTGAGGTCGGCTGGCGGCGCGGCTTCCCACTCTCGGCTTCGTCCGAGCGGGAGGTGCCCCCACCGCCCCGAGCACGGCACCGCGCGCCGCCATCCGACTCCGGCGTACCCGCCCCGGTCCTCCTGGCCCCGAGAGAACCGACGCCGAATCGCGACCCACACTCGGCAAGGGCTTCCGTCACCGAAGCCCTCGTCGTCCCCTCGCGGCGAATCGCTGACCACAAGCGTGATCAACCGGACACGCGGCGTCAACACCCAGTCGGGGATTTGTTACTTACGCCCTATTTGCAGAAGACGCGCATGGAAGCACGACCCGGCGCACCCACGCCTGGTCGAACTGCGGTGACAGCGCTTTCTGCAACTATGCATCGAATCCAGTCGAATTCTTACGGCGTGCGCCCGTCAGACCGCCTCGTAGGCGAGCCCCTCATAGGCCGACGCACCGCTGCCGTAGGCGGAGGCGGACCCCTCCGACTCGACGGCGCGGTCCAGTTCGCACCAGATCCGCTTGCCCGCACCCTCGGAGCTCCAGCCCCACCGGTCCGCGAGACCGTCGACGAGCGCGAGGCCCCGGCCGCCCGTGGCGTCTTCGTCGACACAGCGGGGCACGGGCGCGCGGCCGCTGCGGTCGGCCACCTCCAGCCGTACGGTGGCGCACTCCTCGGCCGCCCCGGGCAGCGACAGGCGCAGCACGGCCGGACAGCCGGTGTGCACCACGGCGTTGGTGACCAGTTCGGAGACGAGCAGGATCAGTGTCTCGGCGAGCGAATCGTCGACCCCTATCCCGGACCCGGCGAGCCGAGAACGGGCCCACCGGCGGGCTCGCCCCACTTCAGCGGGGTCGGGCCGGATCTCCAGCTGCACTTGAAGCACCTGCACCGTTCACACCATCCGAACCGGCGGACACATAGCCCCGCGCCTCACGAGGGCCACGATCCTAGCCATTTTTTTCATGGCCAGAACAATGGCCAAAGCCAGGGTCACGGAACGTGAATCCCTTAGCTGACAGCATGGTTGACGTACAGTCACCCCAACAAGCGCTTCGGGCATATTCCAGCGCGAAGGAGTACCCGTGCGGCATACTGTGCGACGCTTGCTGCGAGGAGTCGAACAGGCGGGGGCAGAAGGCCCTCCCACCCAGCGAGCAACGGCGCGCACCGCCGATTCCGGAGCCACCTCAAGGGCAACTCCGGCACGGCTCGTGCTCGGAACCACTCGCATCTCACACAAGGTACCGGAGCGAGCCGCCGACTCCAGGCCGTGACGAGTCACGCGTAGGACACAACCCGATATCAACGCTCCGTAATTCCGGTATGCCACAATCCGCGACATCCGTACGGGTGTCGATCGGCGACACCGCAGACCAGGGCCCTTCACCCCGATTCGGCGAGAAGTGCGGCCGCCAATCGCTCCTCACTCTCCGTAGCGCCCACCGTACGGTGCGTCCGCACCCATGCGCGTTTCAGATGCAGATGGACCTCGAACTCCCAGGTGAATCCCATGCCGCCGTGCACCTGGAGGCAGTCCCGGGCGCCGCGTACGGCCGCCTCGTCGGCGAGCAGCCGGGCGGTGTCGATGTCGGCGGGGTCGGCGGTGACGGCCGCAGCGTAGACGGCCGCGCGGGCGGTCTCCGTCCGCACCAGCATCTCGGCGCACAGATGCTTGATCGCCTGGAAGGCCCCGATCGGCTGCCCGAACTGCTCGCGCGTCCGGGCGTGTTGCACGGCCAGCTCGCACACGCGTGTGGCGCCGCCGAGTTGCTCGGCCGCGGTGAGGAGTACGGCGACGGGGTCCGCGTCCAAGGCCACGGGAACCCGGTGCAGGGGCGTCAGCGGGTCGACCGACCGCAGCGGTACGGCCCCGGTCGCGTCGCCCCGTACGACGTCGGCCTCGGCGAGCCACTCCGCCAGGCCGTTGCCGACGGCTGCCACGACGACCTCGCCGGCGGCCGCTCCGGGCACCTGCCCCGCCGCGAGATGGGTGGCCACCAGGGGGCCGGGCAGCAGTGCGCGGCCCGCCTCCTCGAAGGCCAACACCGCCTCGGGCAGCCCGAGTCCGACACCGCCGTCCGCCTCCGGCAGCCGTAGCGCGAAGAACCCGGCCGCGCCCAGCTCCCGCCACAGCGCCCGGTCCAGGCGTCCGGGCCCGTCGACGGCGGCCCGCAGCGCCTCGGCGCCGAAGCGCCGCGTCAGCAGTTCCCGCACACCGTCCCGCAACGCCCTCTGGTCGTCCGTGAGTTGGAAACGCATCCGTCATCGCCCCTTCGGCAGCCCGAGGATCCGCTCGGCCACGATGTTCCGCTGGATCTGCGAGGTGCCGGCGGCGATGGTGTACGACAGCGAGGACAGCCGGTCGAGCACCCACGGCCGGTCGAGGTCGAGCGAGTCCGGCCCCAGGACGTCGGCGGCGGCGTCGTAGAGCTCCTGACGGGCGTACGAATACCTCAGTTTGAAAACCGAACCCCCGACGCCCGGTACCCCGCCGGTCAGTTCCGCCTCGCTCACGTTCCACTGGGTGAGCCGCCACAGCGCCCGGAACTCGGCGTTCAGCCGTCCCAGTCTCCGGCGCAGCACCGGGTCGTCCCAGCGGCCGTTCTTGTGTGCCTCGGCGGCGAGTTCGCGCAGCACCCGGCGGCAGGCGACGACCTCGCCCACGAAGGCCGTGCCGCGTTCGAAGGACAGGGTCACCATCGTCACGCGCCAGCCGTCGTTCTCGTCCCCGACCCGGTTGGCGACCGGCACCCGCACCTCGTCGAGGAACATCTCGGCGAACTCTGCCGACCCGGCGAGGGTCCGCAGCGGCCGTACGGTGATGCCCGGCGCGTCCATGGGCATGGCCAGCCAGCTGATCCCGCGGTGCTTGGGCGCCTCGGGGTCGGTGCGCACCAACAGTTCGCACCAGTCGGCCACTTCGGCGTGGGAGGTCCAGATCTTGGACCCGCTCACCACATAGTCGTCGCCGTCCCTACGCGCGCGTGTGCGCAGTGCCGCGAGGTCGGATCCGGCGTCCGGTTCGCTGAAGCCCTGGCACCAGACCTCGTCCCCGCGCAGGATCGGCGCCAGCCAGCGCGTCCGCTGCTCGGGGGTTCCCTCGGCGGCGATGGTCGGCCCCGCGTGCAGCAGCCCCACGAAGCCCGCGCCCACATAGGGCGCGCCCGCCTTCTCGGTCTCCTCCAGGAAGATCAGCCGGATGCTCGGTGAGGCGCCCCAGTGGACATCGCCGTACCCGGCGTCGTACAGCCTGCGCTGCCAGCCGAGGTCGTAGGCGCGGCGCCCCGGCCAGTCGTCCGGGGAGGGCTTCGGCGGGAGTGTGGGCAGCACGTCGCCCAGCCACTCCCGCAGCCGCGCCCGGAACTCCTCCTCCTGCGGTGTGTAGGCGAGGTCCATGTGCGGCCACTCCATATCTGATGAGTCGTCAGATATCGCTCTGCGGGAAGGCTAAGTCCCGCACCCCTGGACCGACAAGGCGGTGAGCCCTACGCTCTGCCCACGATCTGACTGACCGTCAGCTACACCCGTCCGGTGGCAGGGGGCCGTCATGTACGACACCGCTCACACCCTGAGTTCCTCGCGCACCCTCTGGGACCTGGTCGCCGCCCGCGCCGAGCGCACTCCCGACCGCCCGGTCCTCCTCCAGGACACCCGCGCGCTGTCCTTCGGCGAGCTACGCGCGCGTGCCGAGCGGGTGGCGGCCGGCCTGTACGACATGGGCGTACGCCCCGGCACGGTCGTCGCCTGGCAACTGCCCACCCGTATCGAGACCGCCCTGCTGTCCTTCGCGCTGGCCCGCCTCGGCGCCGTGCAGTCGCCGGTCATCCCGTTCTACCGGGACCGTGAAGTCGGCTTCGCGCTGCGGGAGTCGAAGGCGGAGTTCTTCGCGGTGCCGGGCGAGTGGCGGGGCTTCGACCACACCGAGATGGCGCGGCGCCTCGGCGCGAAGGGGATCTTCGAGGCGTACGACACCCTGCCCGAGGGCGATCCCGCGGTACTGCCCCCGCCGCCCGCCGAGGGCATCTCGGTGCGCTGGATCTACTGGACCTCGGGGACCACGTCCGACCCCAAGGGCGTCCTGCACACCGACCGTTCCCTGATCACGGGCGGCTCGTGCCTCGCGCACGCACTGCGTCCGACGGCCGACGACATCGGGTCGATCGCCTTCCCGTACGCCCACATAGGCGGCCCCGACTACATGGTGATGCTGCTGCTGTACGGCTTCCCCGCGGTGATGTTCGAGCAGTTCGCGCTGCCGGACGCGCTGGAGGCGTACCGCGCGCACGGTGTGACGATCGCCGGCGGGTCGACGGCCTTCTACTCGATGTTCCTGAACGAGCAGCGCAGGCAGCCGGACGGCGCGAAGGTCGTCCCCTCGCTGCGGCTGCTGGCGGGCGGCGGGGCGCCGAAGCCTCCGGAGCTCTATCACGCCGTGGTCCGCGAGATGGGGGTGCAGCTCACCCATGGGTACGGCATGACCGAGGTGCCGATGATCACGATGGGGGCGCCGGACGACACGGCCGAGAATCTGGCGACGACGGAGGGACGGCCGCCGCGGGAGATGGAGATCCGGATCGTGGAGGGCGAGGTGCGGCTGCGCGGGGAGGCGGTGTGCCGGGGCTATCTGGATCCGGCGCAGTCGGCGGCGGCCTTCGATGCGGAGGGGTTCCTGCGGACCGGTGACCTCGGGTATCTGACGGGCAGCGGGCATCTGGTGCTGACCGGGCGCCTCAAGGACGTGATCATCCGCAAGGGCGAGAACATCTCGGCGAAGGAGATCGAGGACCTGCTGCACCGGCATCCGGCGGTCGGGGACGTCGCGGTGATCGGGCTGCCGGACGCGGAGCGCGGGGAGCGGGTCTGCGCGGTCGTGGAACAGCCGGCCGGCGCTGAGCCGCTGACCCTGGGGGCGCTGACGTCGTATCTGCGCGGGGAAGGGCTGTCGACGCACAAGCTGCCGGAGCAGCTGGAGGTGGTGGACGCCCTTCCGCGCAACGAGACCCTGCGGAAGGTCCTCAAGTACAAGCTCAGGGAGCGCTTCTCGGGGACCGCGTGAGGAGGGGCCCTCGGCTCACTCCGGGACGGTGAAGTAGCGGGCGAACGCCGTCACGATCTCGCCCTCCGCCACCCTGCCGTCGCCGTCCGTGTCCAGTGTGGCGGCGGCCGTCCGGGCCACGTCCTCCTGGACGCCGAGGCAGACGAGCACGCGCGCGGTGTCCTCGACGGTGGCGTATCCGTCGCCGTCGGGGTCCGCCACGGCGAGGGCGCCGTGCAGGAAGGGGCGGGCGATCTCCGCGAACCGGTCCGGGTTGTCACGCAGCCGCTTGACCGCGCCGTTCACGAACTCCTCGCGGGTGATGCGCTGGTCGCCGTCCCGGTCCGCGATCCCGGCCATGCCCTGCCAGAACGCCTCCGCGCCGATGTACAGGGCCTGGCCCTTGTCGGAGCGGGCGGTGGTGCCGAACTCCGCGAGCAGCGCCTTGGCCGCCGCGCTGAAGTCCTCACGGTCGATATAGCCGTTGCCGTCCTGGTCGAAGCCGGCGAACCGGGCCGCGATCCTGCGCTCGTACTCGCTGCTGACCATGTCTTATCGGGCCGCCTTACGTCACGTGGGGTGCATCTGCCACGGAGCGTACGACGCCGGGGTCGGTCGGGGCGCGGTAAAGCGGCGGTTGTGCCAAGACCGGGGGAATTTTGGGACAACGATGTGGCACTTCGCGGGACTCGGCGCTGCTCAGGCAGACGATGCGGTATCGGCTCGGCTCGGGCCACCGCTGCGGTACGGGCCCGGCTCAAGCCACTGCTGCGATATCGATCCGGCTCAGGCCGACAGCGGTCCGGCGTCGTCCGCGACCGCCGCCGCCACGTCCGGATACACCTCGAACAGCCGCCGCACGCCCAGTGCCCCCAGGACCCGGTTGACGTGCGAGCCGTCCGCCGCGCCCTGCGCCGGGAGTATCAGCCGCAGGCTGCCCTGGCATGAGCGGATCAGCCGGCGGGACGCGATGAGGACGCCGACGCCGCTGGAGTCGCAGAACATGACCTCGGAGAGATCCAGGACGAGACTGTGCCGGCCCTCGGCCACGGCGTCATGCACATGCTGTCGCAACGCCGGTGAGGTCACCAGGTCCAGTTCGCCCGACACCTGGAGCACGGCCCAGTCGCCCTGCTCGCCGCCGGTCACTTTCAACGTCACCACCACGCCCCTCGCTCACCGGACTCGCCGAAACGGAAGCCACACCTACGCTTCCTTGCAGCGCGGCTGCCCAGCGGCTGTTCCCTGAAACTCCCTCCAGAAAACGGTCACCGATCAGAAAAGGCTTGTTCCAATCGCATTCGATCCTGTTCGATCAGGCCTGATCACCCGGCGACCGGGTAGCCGAGCGGGACCGAGGCCCCGCGAGACCCCCGTCACGAGCGGGAGCCCCTCTATCACGAGTGCGAGGTACGTCACCAGCCATGACAGTCCGAGGGGCGCGCATTGCCACAAAGGGGCGTGCGTTCTCAGACGTGCCGACTACATTCGAGGAGACGGTGGACGCAGGCTGGACAGGCTGGACGGCACGGACCGGTGAGGGGGGCCGTATGGCGAAGAGGGACGCACCGCCCCGCTGGGACCGCAGGATGCAGCAGCGCCTCGCCCGCGGTGAGGCGGCCGCCCTCGGCGAGCTCTACGACCGCTTCGCCTCCCTGGTGCACGGCCTCGCGCACACCGTCCTCGGCGACGAGCACGCCGCCGACCACCTCACCCGAGACGTCTTCGCGCACGTCTGGGAGCACGCGGACTCCTACGACCCCAAGCAGGGCCCGCTGCGCTCCTGGGTCGCCGCGCTGACCCACCGCCTCGCCGTGCAGCGGCTGCGCGCGACCGAGACCGCCGCCCTGGTGCAGGCCGGCCACGGCTCCACCGATGAACTGGAGCGCAAGGTGCGGCACGCCTCGGTCGCCGCCCGCGCCGACTACATCGTCCAGTCCATGCCCGTACCGCTGCGCGCCGCACTGGAGCTGGCGTACTTCCAGCGCCGCGACTACCGCCAGACCGCAGCCGACCTCGGCGTCACCGAGGACGAGGCCCGCCGCCGCCTACGCCTGGGCCTGCAACTGCTCTCCACGGCCCACGACGCCGGAGCCGCCCCCGGGGCACCGCCGGGATACGGGGGTGCGGTGTGAACGAGGCGGGGCGTTTCGAGGTGTACGACGACCATGAGGGGCGCGGGGGCCACGAGGGACACGGAGGCCGGGAGCCGTATGACGACTCCCCGCGCGGCGGCTCCTCCCACGACGACTCCCCCAACTCCCCCGGCGGCAAGGAACATGACAAGAACAGGGCGGAGAGCGGCTCCGGAGACACCACCCGCGGAGCCGACGGCATGAGCAGCGGCCAGGGCGACGGCCACGACCCCGCCCTCCCGAAACCGGACCCGGACGAGCCACCCCGCATACCGCTCCCCCGCGCCTCCGTCGAGGACACCGGCCGGCCCCTGCCCGATCTGGCCGGCCTGCCGGACCTCGCCGACCCGGCGCCGCGCCGGCCCCCGCTCGTCCTCGAACACCGGGTCCTGAAGTCGCTCCTGGGCGCGTGGGCGCTGGCCGCCTGCTCGCCGGAGGAGACGGCGGCCGTGGAGGAGCACCTCGGCGACTGCGGCGTCTGCGCGGACGAGGCACGGCGGCTGCGTGAGGCCGTCGGCCTGCTGCATCCCGCCGAGACCCTCGACCTGGACCCGTCTCTGCGCACCCGCGTCCTGGAGGGCTGCCTGGAGCGCCGCCCGCCCCGCATTCCGGTGCCCCGGTGGGCGACGCCGTACGACGCGGAGACGGCCCGGCTCGACGCCCTGCTGCAGGACTTCGGCGACGCCGAGTGGCACGCGCCCGTGCGGCTGCGGTGGTTCGAGAAGGACGAGCCGACGAGCCGCCGTACGACCGTCGCCGGGGTCATCGCGCATCTGCTGGCGGTCGACGGGCTGGTGGCGGTCGCCCTCGGCCTGGAGGACCCGATGGGCGACGTCGGCGCGGACCGGCCGACCCCGTCCGCGCGCACGGAGGCGTACTGGCGGGCCTCGCACTATCCGCCCACGCGCGCGGTACGGGCGCCCTGGCGTGAGCAGACCCACGACCTGGTCCGCACGGTGTCCTTCACGGGCGACGGCGGCACCGGCGGCGGCGCGGGCGGACTGTCCGTCCCCTACGGCGACTTCGAGCTGACGCTGCACGACGCGATGCTGGACCGCGCCTTCGAGTGCTGGGTGCACGCCGAGGACATCGCCGAGGCGGTGGACTACCCGTACGAGGCGCCGTCCGGCAGCGATCTTCACCAACTGGTCGGCCTCGCGGCCCGGATGCTCCCCACGGTCCTGTCGGCCCGCCGCCGCGTGGGCCTGGCGGCGCCGTCACCGGGTGCCCACCGCCACCTCGTCCCCGTCGGCGAGCCCGGCCGCAGTCTGCGCCTGGAGATCGAGGGTTCGGGTGGCGGAGAGTGGCTGATCCCGCTGGACTCTCCGGCGGCGGTCGGGTCCGCGGAGCACGAGGTCGCGCATATCGCGCTGGACGGCGGGGAGTTCTGCCGCCTGGCCGCGGGGCATGTGTCCCCGACGGAGGCGGCGGCGGGGCAGATGGGCGACCGGGAGGCGATCAGGGATGTGCTGTTCGCTGCGGCGAGCTTGAGCCGGATGTAGGGGCGGGTTGCTGATTCGTCGGCGGCGCGGGAGGTTCGTGGTTGCTCGCGCCCACGCGGCGGAGCCGCAAATCGATACAGCCCCGCGCCCCTTGAGGTACGTGCAGTGGGCGTGCCCCTTCAGGGACGCGGGGAACTGCGCGACGAGCCCACGACTACCCGCAGCCGCCCGCCAAGCAGAACCCCCGAGCTCCTAGGCGAAAACGACCGTCCGCCGCCCGTTGAGCAAAATCCTCCGCTCGGCATGCCACTTGACCGCCCGGGCCAACGCCTGGCACTCCACATCCCGCCCGACCGCGACCAGCTGATCCGGCGTGACGTCATGCCCCACCCGCTCGACCTCCTGCTCGATGATCGGCCCCTCGTCGAGGTCGGCGGTCACATAGTGCGCCGTGGCCCCGATCAGCTTCACACCCCGCGTATGCGCCTGGTGATACGGCTTCGCGCCCTTGAAGCTGGGCAGGAACGAGTGGTGGATGTTGATGATCCGCCCGCTCAGCTCCTTGCACAGGTCGTCCGAGAGGACCTGCATATAGCGGGCCAGCACGACCAGCTCGATGTTCTCCCCGCGCACGATCTCCAGCAGCTGCGCCTCGGCCTCGGCCTTGTTGTCCCTGGTCACCGGGATGTGGTGGAAGGGGATGTTGTACGACCCCACAAGCTCGGCGAAGTCGGTGTGGTTGGACACCACGGCGGCGATCTCCACCGGCAGCGCCCCGATACTGGCGCGGAACAACAGGTCGTTCAGGCAGTGCCCGAACTTGCTGACCATCAGCAGGACCCGCATCTTCTCCTCGGCCCGATGGATCTGCCAGTCCATCTGGAAGGAGTCACCGATCGCCGCGAAGCTCGCCCGCAGCTTGTCCACCGTCACCGGCGCCTCCGCCGAGAAGTGGACGCGCATGAAGAACAGACCCGTGTCGCGGTCGCCGAACTGCTGGCTGTCCTCGATGTTGCAGCCGGTCATGAAGAGGTAGCTCGACACGGCGTGCACGATGCCCTGCTTGTCGGGGCAGGCGATGGTGAGGACGTACTGGTCGGAGGGGACCGCGGCTCGGTCGGACTGCTCGCTCATGCAGCAAAGGGTCCCATATCCGGGGCCCTGTGCGGACAGTCGTCCCGTTACGCGGACCGCGTCATGATCCGCAGCACTTCTAGCGTGCGCGGCGGGGCGTCCGGCTCGTCGCCGTCGGCCATGGCCATCCGGACATGCGCGTCCCGCGCCGCCCGCACCGCCTCCGGCCACCCCTGGTTCTCCATGTAGGCGGAGACCGGTGCGTCCGGGCCGACCTGGTGCATGATCCGCAGCACCCGCAGCACCGCGGAGTCCACGAGTGCCGCCTCCTGCGAGTCCCTGAATATGGTGCCGACGTATTTCTCGGCGGACCAGTTGTCCAGCCAGGTGTCCTCGACCAGGCGGTACACGGCGTCGGTGACGTCCCCGTATCCGTCGATCCCGGCCAGCCAGACGTCCCGCTGGAAGACCGGATCGGAGAGCATGTGCAGCGCGGAGCGCACATTGCTGCGCCAGCGCCACCAGGGCATGTCGTTGAGTGGCATGCCGCCCATGGTGGAGGAGCGACGGCCGCGACGGGAAGAGCTATCCGAACCTTGCACGGTCACCGATCGTACGTTCCGCCCCACTCACGCATCACAGACCCCTGCAATTCACCTTCTCGTCACCGCTTGATAACCAAGGGTCACGCGCGGGTTTGTTGTGTGGCGGAATCGTCGCTGTCCATGACCGGCAGGCGACGCACCCGCAGCACCTTCCTCCCCACGATCACCAACCGTCCCGTCCGCACGACCTGTCGGACGGCGGCGGCCCTGGTGGCCGGTGCGTCGCTCGTCACCGGTTGCGGGGTCATCCCCGGTGCCACGGGGGGTTCCGGGGATGGCTCGATCACCGTCATGACCTGGGCTCCGGAGGACACCAAGGCGACCAACAAGCCCGGTATGCCCGCCTTCGCCCAGGCCTACGCCCGCTGGGTCAACGCCCACGGCGGCATCAACGGCCACAAGCTGAAGGTCCTCACCTGCAACGACCGCAACGACAGCGTGGCCGCGGCCCAGTGCGCCGACCGCGCCGCCGAGGAGAACGTCGTCGCGGTCATCGGCTCCTACAGCCAGTTCGGCGACACCTTCCTGCCCTCCCTGGAGGGCGCCGGCATCCCGTACATAGGCGGCTACGGCGTCACCAACTCCGAGTTCACCAGCCCGCTCTCCTACCCCGTCAACGGCGGCCAGCCCACCCTCCTGGCGGGCCTCGGCAAGGAGCTGGCCCGCAGGTGCGGTCCCGTCGCGCTGGTACGCCCGGACAGCATCGCGGGCGACGAGCTGCCGCCCCTGCTGAACTCCGGCCTCAAGGCGGGCGGACACCGGGCCGCGGGCGACCAGCTGGCCGAGGAGGACGCCACCGAGTACAGCGGGCAGTCCGCGCGGGCCCTGGAGTACGCCGCCGCCGACCCGACGGGGACGGGGACGGGGACGGGCTGTGTGGTGCCCGCCCTGGGCGACCGCACCACCACCTTCATGGACTCCTTCCGGCGTTCCCGCGACGAGTACGCCGGGGTGCGCACCGCCACCGTCCTGGGCAGCGTCGACCAGACCGTGATCAACGCGAACGGCGGGGCGTCGGGCCCCTACGAGGGGTCGTACATCACCGGCTGGTACCCCGTCGCGACCGATCCGCGCTGGGACGGCATGAAGAAGGTGATCAGCGAGCAGGCCTTCGGCGACAACCGCATCGACCCCGCGGACGCCGGTGTGCAGACCACATGGATCGCGTACACGGTGTTCAGGAAGGCCGTCGAGTCGCTGGGCGACGGCGAGGTGACCTCCGACTCCGTGCGGGAGGCACTGAACGGCGGCCTGAAGGTCACCACGGGCGGGCTCACCCCGACCCTGCGCTGGAAGTTCCAGGACGTCCTGGCCGCCGTCGGCTTCCCCCGGCTGTCGAACCGCGAGGTGACCCTCCAGGTCGTACGGGACGGCCGGCTGGTGGCGGCCCGCAAGGGCTTCATCAATGTGACGAAGACCCTGCAGAACGCCGAAGTGAACTGACCGCCCCCGGCCCGGCCCGCGCTACAGCTGGGTCGGCTGGCGCTCCGTGAGGCCGTACTGCTTGGCGATGGAGTTCCACAGCTGCGCGGCCGTCTTCTTCTGCTCGCTGGCGGTGCCGCTGGCACGGTTGCCGGCCTGGGTCTGCCCGGTGGCGCGGGCCTGGCCCTTCTTGCACATCTTCTTGTTGCCGGCGACCTGGTCGGCCCACGCCGCGTAGTGGTTGTCGGCGGACGCCGACGCCTGCCACGCCTTGGTCAGCGCGCCGGTCAGCGCGGCGTGGTCCGGGAGCTTGTCCACGGAGAGCTTGGACAGGTCGGTGACCAGCTGATTGCGCTGCTTGGCGGCGCCCCGCAGGTCCTGGGCGGCCTGGCCGAGGTTGCCGCAGGACTTCACGGCGGCCACCGCGTTGATCACCGCCGTACGGCTGTCACCGCTGTCGGCGAGCAGCTTGTCCAGCGCGATCGCCTGCTGCTCGGCCGGGTCGGCGGACGGCGAGGCGGAGCCCTCGGTCGCCGGGGCCGTGGCGGAGACGGGTCTGTTGTCGTCGCTCTTCTCGTCGTCCCCGCCGCCGGCGAGCAGCGCGCCCGCGCCGATGCCGAGGACGGCGATACCGATACCGACGGCGGCGATGACCGGAAGCCGGGAGCCCGTACGACCGCCCCGGCGGCCACCGCCGTCGTCATCCGGGCCGTAGGAGCCGTGCGGGCCGTTCGAGCCCGGCGAGCCCGGCGGGAAGTACGCCGGCCCGTGCCCGCCCTGCTGCTGCGGTTGCGGCTGCTGGAAGCGCGGCAGCTGCTGGGTGGCCGCGGCCGGGGGCTCGCCGCCCGGCTCGCTGCGGAAGAGGCTGTCGAAGTCGGAGAGCGGCTGCCGCTCCGCCCCACCGTGCTGACCGGTGACGGGCGGGATGTATCGCGTGGCCTCCGCGTCGGGCCCGGCAGCGGCGGGCATCGGTCCGGCGGCGCCCGCGGGACCGGCGCCACCGCCCTGCCGGGCGCGCCCCAGGATCTGCGTGCTCTCGTTGGACACCTCGGGCGGCAGCGCGCCCGGCCCCACCGGCGGAATGTACTGAGTGGCACCCTCGTCCGCGCCGGGCGCGGGAGATGCGGGAGCCGCGCCGCCCTGGCCGACGGGCGGCAGATAGCTGGTGGCCTGGTTGTCCGCAG
Source organism: Streptomyces sp. NPDC059010 (assembly GCF_042740355.1). NCBI lineage: Bacteria > Bacillati > Actinomycetota > Actinomycetes > Kitasatosporales > Streptomycetaceae > Streptomyces > Streptomyces sp. NPDC059010. The sequence continues at coordinate 14,071 of NZ_JBHYJA010000059.1, read as the reverse complement.
CCGCGGGGGCGGCGGCGACCGGCGGGATGTACTGGGTGGCGCCCTCGTCGGCCGGAGGCAGCGGCGCCCCGAAGCCACCGGCACCGGCGTGCGGCAGGAGCTCGCCGGTGCCGCCGTGCGCGGCGGGCGGCAGCGGCGCGCCCTGCCGGCCGGGGGGCAGCGCACCCCCGGCGCCAGGAGTGCCGTACGTCTCCCCGCCGACGGGCGGCTGCGGCACGCCCCCGCCGTACGCCCCGTACGCCGACTGCTGCGGCGCGGGCATCGGGGAACCGGCCTGGGGGTCATGCCCGTACGACGGCGCGCTCGGCGGCGGGTTCTGGGCACCCTGCCCACCGGCGTCATGCCCGTACGACGGCATGCTCGGCGGCGCGCTCTGCGCACCCTGCACACCCCCGCCGTACCCGGCGCCGTCCTGCGGCAGCGGCTGGGACGGTACGCCTCCGACGGCGTCCGGCGCCGTGCCCCAGGGGGCCGGCGTCGGTGCCTGCTGCTGATACTGCTGTTCCTGCCCGCTCCAGGACTGGCCCGGCGGCGTCCCCCAGGACTGGCCATGCGCGGCCTGCGGCGGAGCGGTCGGATTCGGGGGGTCCTGGGGGTTCTGGCCGGGCCCCCAGTCGTTGCCCCACGCCTGGCCGCCCGGCGGTGCCGAGGGCGGGGGTGCGGTCGGGGGCGCGGCCGGTACCGAGGTCGGCTGGCCGGCGTGCCCGCCCGTCATACCCGGCAGCAGCGGCTCACCACCGTCCGAGGGCAGCACGATGCCTTCGCGCGCGGGTCGCGCCGCGGGCTCCTCGCCCTGTCCGCTCTGCGTCACCGGGACTCCTACGAATGGGGGACCTTCGGAATCGTCGGCTCACGCTACCGGGTCCGCCGTTCCGGGTGCTACGCGGCCGAGGACGTGACCTGCCTCCCTGTGACCGCGGTAACAGCACCGGCCCCCCATCCGCTATATACGCCCCTCACTTTCCGCCGGAGCCTTCGTTTCCCTGCCGTTCACGCCGCCGTACCCACCGATTTCACGCCGCGGTCTGGAGGTCCAGCCGGGCACCGAACTCCTTTACCACGGGCTCGTCCCGGTACGGCTCCAGTCGCTGCTGGAAGTCCTCCAGATACTCGGCGCCCCGGTTGGAGCGCAGGGTCTCCAGGAGTTCCACGGCCTTCAGACCGGTGTGGCAGGCCTGTTCGACCTCGCGCTGCTGGGCCTGCGCTGTGGCGAGCAGCACATATCCGATGGCCCGGCGTCGTGCCTTCGTCTCCGGCAGTGCGGCGAGCGACTCCTCGGCCCTGCGCGCCGCCGCCTCGGCCTGGCCGAGATCGCGATGGCAGTGCGCCAACTCGTCGGCGAGATAGCCCTCGTTGAAGTGCGTGATCCACGCCGGGTCGTCCCCGGACTGCGGTTCGGCCGCCTCCAGCGCGCCCACGGCCCGCCCGGACGCCATCTGGGCGGCCCGCGCGTCGCCCATCAGGGCATGCCCTCGCGCCTCGGCGGCATGGAACATGGCCTCCGCGCGCGGGGTCACGCGCCCCCGCGCCCCCTCCTGCGCTGCCCGCGCCAACTGCGCGATCTCCCGCGGGTTCCCGAGTTGCGCCGCGAGATGGCTCATGGAGGCGGCCAGCACATACCCGCCGTATCCCCGGTCGCCCGCCGCCTGCGCGAGCCGCAGCGCCTGGATGTAGTACCGCTGGGCGAGCCCCGGTTGCCCGGTGTCGACGGCCATGTACCCGGCGAGCTCGGTCAACCGCGCGACGGCGGCGAAGAGTTCACGCCCGACCGCCTCCCGGTACGACCCGGCCAGCAGCCCGGAGACGACGCTGTTGAGGTAGTGCACGACGACCGGGCGCACATGCCCGCTGCCGTACTGGTGATCAAGGTCGACGAGCGCCTGCGTCATCGCCCGCACGGCCTGGACGTCGGACTGCCCCACCCGCGGCCCCGCCGACCGCGCCACCTGTGAGTCGGGCGAGGAGATCAGCCAGTCGCGGCTGGGCTCGACCAGCGCGGACGCGGCGACGGACGAGCCGGACAGGAAGTCCCGCCGCCCGACGTCGCTGCGCCACAGTTCGCAGACCTGCTCGATGGCCCCCAGTACCGTCGGCGAGAACTGGAGACCGACGCCGGACGCGAGATTCTTGCCGTTGGCCATGCCGATCTCGTCGATCGTGACCGTACGGCCCAGCTTGCGGCCGAGCGCCTCGGCGATGATCGCCGGCGCCCGTCCCCGTGGCTGCTGTCCGCGCAGCCAACGCGCCACGGACGTCTTGTCGTAGCGCAGATCGAGGCCGTGCTCGGCGCCACACATGTTGACCCGGCGGGCCAGCCCGGCGTTCGAGCAGCCCGCTTCCTGGATGAGCGCCTGCAGCCGTTCGTTCGGCTGTCGCGCGACGAGAGGCCTGGCGGCCATGGCGTACCCCCTGTGGCTGCGGTGCCTGCCCACGCACCGAGTTGACGTTCTTCCACGGCCGGATCCGGACCCGGGGCACTGGCTGTGCACCGCAAAGTTCCGGCCGTGAAGATCAATGCCCCGTCGGCATAGCGAAAATGCGAGGCTTGCGAGGATTGCCGGGGTAAAGGCGGTAGCCGACCCCACAGGTGGCTACCCAGCTGCGGCCGCGGTTCCTCCCGCGCGCCCCCACACATGCACCCATGCGCCCCAAATGCGAAATCAATGCTCCTCCCCCGCGCGCGCGACGCCCGTAACCCGAGGTGGGTGCGGGAGTTGTGTTGAGCGTGGAAGAGACGATCCCGGCCACCGAAGCCGCACAGATTCCGAAGCAGCGCGGCGAAACGCTGCTGGAGACCGCCGTTCGCTACGCCGAGGAGCGTCACTGGGACGTGTTCCCCGGGACCTGGCTGGAAGCCCTCGACGGCGTCCAGCACTGTTCCTGCGGCGACGCCGACTGCCCCGCGCCCGGCGCGCACCCCGCCCGCCCGGACTGGGCGACCCAGGCCACGGGGAGCGCGACGGTCGCGCGCCGTATGTGGCAGAAGCAGCCCAACGCGTCGATCCTGCTGCCGACGGGGCGCACCTTCGACGCGATCTCCGTCCCGGAGACGGCCGGGTTCCTCGCACTGGCCCGGATGGAGAGGATGGAGCTGTCACTGGGGCCGGTGACCTTGACGCCGAATCGCCGGATGCACTTCTTCGTGCTGCCGGGTGCGTCGGTGAAGGTGCCCGAGCTGGTGCGCAAGCTGGGGTGGTCGGTCGGGTCGCTGGACCTGGTGGCGCTCGGCGAGGGCGCGTGGGTGGCCGGGCCGCCGACTCGGTTCGGGTCCCGGGGGGCTGTGCAGTGGGCCTGCCGGCCGACGCCGGCCAATCGATGGCTGCCGGATGCGGAGGAGTTGATCTCGCCGCTCGCCTATGCCTGCGGCCGGGATCGTTGAGAGCGCCTTTTCACGTGCCTGGTTGATCGTTGACGGCGGCTGCGGGTTGATTGTGGCTGGTCGCGCAGTTCCCCGCGCCCCTTTAGGTTGGCATGCATGACGTCGGCCGTGTGTGTGCGTGGGCTTTGGAAGCGGTTCGGGCAGCAGGTTGCAGTTGCCGGGATTGATCTCGACCTGCCCGCCGGGAAATTCATCGGACTTGTCGGGCCCAATGGCGCCGGGAAGACCACCACCCTCTCCATGGTGACCGGGCTGTTGCGGCCCGACAGTGGGAGTGTCGAGGTCGTCGGGCACGACGTCTGGCGGGACCCGGTTGAAGTCAAGGCGCGGATCGGGGTGCTGCCCGAGGGGCTTCGGCTCTTCGAGCGGCTCTCCGGGCGGGAACTGCTCGCCTACACGGGGCGGTTGCGCGGGCTGCCCGGCGCCGAGGTCGACAAGCGGGCCACCCAGCTGCTGGACGTACTCGATCTGGCGGGGGCCCAGCACAAGCTGGTCGTCGACTACTCGACCGGCATGCGCAAGAAGATCGGGCTCGCGGCAGCGCTGCTGCACAATCCCGAAGTGCTGTTCCTGGACGAGCCGTTCGAGGGCGTCGACCCGGTCTCCGCGCAGACCATCCGGGGCGTCCTGGAGCGCTACACCGCCTCCGGCGCGACCGTCCTCTTCTCCTCCCATGTCATGGAGCTCGTCGAGTCGCTGTGCGACTGGGTCGCCGTGCTGGCCGCCGGGCGCATCCGGGCCCACGGCCCCCTCTCCGAGGTGCGCGGCGAGGCGGCCTCGCTGCAGCAGGCGTTCCTGGAACTCGTCGGTGCGAACGGCCGCGACGCCGGGACCGACCTCGACTGGCTGGGCGGCGGGGCGCGATGAGCTCGGACGTCACAGCGGTCGTCGTGCGGCTGAAGCTGTCGCTGCTCAGGAACGGGCTGCGGCAGTCCGGTGGCCGACGGGCCGCCTACGTCGCCTCGGCCGTCGCGGTGCTCCTGTTCGCCGCGCTCCAGCTCCTCGGCCTGATCATGCTGCGCGGCACCGCGCACGCCGACTCCCTGGTCGTCCTGCTGGTGGCCGTCCTCGCGCTCGGCTGGGCCGTGATGCCGCTGTTCTTCCCCAGCGGCGACGAGACCCTCGACCCGACCCGGCTGGTGATGCTGCCCCTGCGCCCCCGGCCTCTGGTGCGCGCCCTGCTCGCGGCTTCGCTGGTCGGCATGGGCCCGCTGTTCACGCTGTGCCTGTTCGCGGGTTCGGTGATCGCGGTCGCGCGGGGTGCGATGGCGTACGTCGTCGGCGTCATCGGTGTCGTCCTGGCCCTGCTGGTGTGCGTGGCGCTCGCGCGGACCGTCGCCGCCGCCAACATCCGTCTGCTGACCAGCCGTAAGGGCCGCGATCTGGCGGTGCTGAGCGGGCTGGTCGTCGCGATCGGGGCGCAGGTCGTCAACTTCGGGGCGCAGCGGCTCGGTTCATCGGGCCTGGCCCAGCTCGACCCGGCGGCGGACGTGCTGCGCTGGGTGCCGCCGGCCTCCGCGATCGCGGCGGTGCGGTCGGTGAGCGAGGGGGCGTACGGGACCGCCCTCCTCCAACTCGCCCTGAGTACGGCCGCGTTGGTCGCCCTGATCGCCGTGTGGTCCCGGCATCTGACCCGGCTGATGACCTCACCCGACGGCTCCACGCTCCAGGCGGCCACCGAGACCTCCGTGCGGGGCCGGACCTCGACCGGGCTGTCCCGCCTGCTGCCGGCCGACCGTACGGGCACCGTGATGGAGCGCAGTCTGCGGTACATCTGGCGCGACCCGAAGACCAAGGCGGCCTGGGTGACCTCGCTGGCCATCGGTCTGATCGTGCCGTTGTTCAACGCCCTCCAGGGCACCGGCTCGATCTACTTCGCCTGCTTCGCCGCCGGGATGCTCGGCGTCATGATGTACAACCAGTTCGGCCAGGACACCTCCGCGTTCTGGATGGTCGCGATGACGATCTCGTCCTCCCGGGACGCCTACGTCGAGCTGCGCGGCCGGGCCCTGGCGCTGCTGCTGATCACCCTCCCGTACGCCGCCCTCGTCACCTTCCTGACGACAGCGCTCCTGGGCGACTGGCCCAGGCTCCCCGAGGTGCTGGGCCTGTCCTTCGCCCTGCTCGGCGCGATGCTGGCCACGGGTGCCTGGACGTCGGCGCGCTTTCCGTACTCCATCCCGCAGGAGGGCTACAAGAACGTCGCTCCCGGCCAGACGGGCCTGGCCTGGATCTCCATCTTCGGCGGCATGATCGCGTCGGCCCTGCTGTGCGCACCGGTCATCGCGGTGACGATCTGGCTGAACGTCAGCGAGAACGGGGACGCCTGGACGTGGCTGCTGCTGCCGGGCGGGGCGGCGTACGGGACCGCGATCACGCTGATGGGGCTGCGCCTGGCGGCCCCGCGAACGGCGGCCCGCCTCCCGGAGATTCTCACGGCGGTGAGCAAGGGCTGACGGTTCTTCTGGCGCACCGGGGGGCGCAACGCCCCCCAAGGGGCGCGAGGAACTGCGCGAACAACCCAACACAACCTTTCGCCGCCGTCAGACGGAAGAAACCGAGCTCTTGGGCGCACGGCTTCACCCCGCGGAGCGCACCGCGTCAAGGAACGGCTCGATGGCCGCCCGCCACCCCTCCGGCTGGTCGTAGTGCACGAGATGCCCGGCATCGGACACCTCCGCATACTCCCCGCGGGGCAGCACCCGGACCATCTCCTGCGCCTCGGCCCGCCCCAGCTCACCGTCGAGCCCGCGGACGACCAGCGCCGGGCACTGCACCTGCGCCAGCTCCTCCCAGTGCGCGTCGAACACCCAGGTCTCCCGGGAGGTGAGCATCTGGTCCGGCACGAACACCGGCCGCCAGCCGTCCTCGCACTCGTGCATGACCTCGGCGTAGAACTCCCCGCGCGCGGCGTTCGGCCGCTCGACCCACGGGTCGTCCTCCCCGAACCACTTGCGCACATCGGCGAGCGTGGCGAAGGGGACCGGCCAGGACTTGAACCAGTCCTCCCACTCCCGCTGCGAGGCCGCCCCGAGTGCGGAGGCCCGCATGTCGCAGATGATCACGCCACTCACCAGGTCGGGCCGCTTGGCGGCGAGCTGCCAGGCGGTCAGCGCGCCCATGGCATGGCCGATGAGGACGGCCGGGGCGAGACCGAGCTGTTCGAGGGCGGCCTCGGCGTCGTCGACGTACGCCTCGCGCGTGAAGGAGGCCTGCGGCGACTTGTCGCTACGGCCGTGGCCGCGCTGGTCCAGGGCGACCGCACGGTGCCGCTCGGAGAGCCAGCGGGCGGTGGAGGCCCAGTGCGAGGCGCGGCCCATGAGGCCGTGCAGTAACAGAACGCCGGTCGTGCCGTCGGGTTCCTTCGCGGGGTCGGTCTTGGGAGGGTCGCCGAACTCCCATGCCGCGAGACGTACGCCGCCTGTCCCGGTCACGTCGATGCGCCGCGCCATTGGTCCTGGCACCCCCCTAGCTCCCCTCGGCCCGCTCGCTCCCACTCGATGCGGCCGATCCTGTGAACCGCGTCCTGTCTGCCTTGCCTGCCGTATCCGCTGCCGCTCACCCAGGCACCGCGCGCCACCTGTGTCACATGCGCCGCCGATGCCCTCGCTCGCGATGTGCATGTCCTGTGTGTCTCACGTGATCTTATGCGCACATTCTTGAAGCGCACGTTCCCCGCGACCCGTCACCCCGCAGAGTATCGAACCCTTATTCGAAAATACGGTCTCCGTGGCCAACACCGCTCATTCGAGTGACCCCTGGCAAGGATTGATCGCCACCGCCGAGGGGAGACCTTCACCGGGAGGCGGACCGCTCGGGGAAAACGGTCCGAGGGGAATGACCCTGGGAGCTCGGGGCTCCGGGTCAGCACAGGGGAGGACAGGCCCCCGGGGGGGCGGGGGCCGCGGCCGCCGGCCCCACCACCCGGCACAACCCCCCCCCCCCCCCCGCCCCCCCCCCGACAGGCGCGCCCCCACACACCCCCCCAGAATAGA